>NZ_CP104174.1:2444615-2750192 GCF_025200925.1 Bradyrhizobium sp. CB1015
CGCGCGCATGCGTCAATCAGGCGGTCTTCGTCGTATGCGTACGATGCGCAATACGCCGGATCAACAGATATCGCTGATAGATCCGGATGCCCGTTCGATGGCCACCAGCGGACGCGGATCGGGTGTCGTCGGCTATAATGTCCAGGTCGCGGTGGACACCGCGACATCATCTGATTGTTACGCACGAGGTCATAAACGTCGGCCGACAACGGCCGCGCGCCGATCCTATCCGTTTGCACACAACCAAGACCCGGAACGGACATATCGGGATCACCGCTTCCAGAGAGGAAAAAAGGCGCTTAGTGCCAGGCGGGAGATCGTAAATCAGACGCCGGCCGCCGCCTTCATCTCACCCGCAAGTTCATCGTAGCAGACCGTCCACGCCTCACGAACGGCGGGCGTGAGATCCTCTCCAAGCGCCTGTTCGAGGGTCCAGAGCAACGCTTCCCGCACCGCGTCGTAGTCGGCGAGCTTAACCCCGTACTCGACATGGCGGACGGCAAGGTCATGGATCGCGGGCGAAAGTTGATCCAGCGCGGGTAGATTGTAGACGACCATAGCGAGCATGGTCATTAGCTTGACGCCCTGAATACGCATGTTGTTTCTGAATAGCGGCCGGAAATTCGGATTGGTGGCGAATAGCCGCTCGTAGAACAACGCCCCGGCGACCTCAGGCATCGCCGCCAGCCGGGCGAAGGTGGTCTGAACAAGCTCCTGCTGCACAGCATCCACGATGTCATTTCCTTTGTGCGGGCGCGGCTCACTCGGCTGCGCGCGACACATGATAGCAATCGGATGCGAGACCTCAGGCGAATAGAAACGTCGTGCAACCCGACGCATCTCATTGGCGCGATTTCCGTGGGTCATTCACACGGAAGCAGTTGCGAGGTCGTCTCATTTAGCGCCAGGCAACGTCTCATCTAGCGCCAAGCGGGAGATCGCCCCGAGCGCATTCACGATGTGTCCTTTCCTGTCGTGCGCTGGCCATTCACTCGTCCTTGCGATGCCGCACGCAGCATGGTGGGCGGGCTACCGAACTCGCTTGCGAACGTGCGATAAAACGTCGCCATACTGTTGAACCCCCAGCCAAAAGCTATATCGATCACCGATCGTCCGGTTCCCGTCGCGTCGGCTATGGCGTCGCGGCACCGGAGCAGTCGCTCGCGCGAAACGTATCGGGCGAAACTGACATTGTTTGCCTCGAACAGGCGATGCAACTGGCGCGCCGAGATGCCGAGTGCGGCCGCGGCGCTGGCGGCGGTCAGGGAAGGATCGGCGAGATGCAGGTCGACGTAACGCTTGGCGGCCGCGAGCCGCGCCGATTGTAGCGAATCCCGCCCCCGATTGATGCCTTCGTTTGAGATGTTACAGCTCAGTGCCACGAGACCGCAGAGATTGCGCAGCACAGCTTCACCGTGTTCGTTGGAGAGCAGCGGGGCTTGCGCCTTCACCGCATCAATAGCTGCGCCGAGCAGCGAGCCGAGCGGCGAGGCACCGGCCAACCGAAACGGGCGCTCCAGTCGACCCCCGGTTATAATCGGCGAGAGTGCAGCCCACGGGATGATCAGCATGTCGAACGACTCTGGGCCTTTCCATTCCGCGTTGAATTGCCATTCGGTCGAGCTTATGCAGAAATCACCGGGCTCATGAATCAGGTCGACTGGCGTGCTGCGTGCCGCGGCCCTCCAGATGACCGGCGCGCGAAATCGGCGGACGAAGAACGCTTCAATCTTGTCCCTGGCAACGTCGGCAGCCGTCCGTTGGACCCTCTCAAGTCCCGAACTTATCTCCAGCAGCGCAAATTCGCCTGCAATCGATCCACTCGCTTCCGCGCGAAAGGCAGCGGGATCCGGAATCTCGCCCGGCGTGATGCTATGGGCCTGCTTCGCGAAATAGTCGCACCAGAACTTCACGCGGTCGCGCGGCGCAATATGGTCCGTGGAAAAATGGACTTGCATGATCATCCCGTGGGCCGACCAAATGCCTTGGAACCTAACTTAGACCGGTTACATCGGCAAAGCGAGGGTGCCAGACTTTGGGGGCTGCCACTTTTTAAGGGCGGATGTGGAGAGTTCCTTTGCGTCTCGGTTCCAGCGGCGAGCTGATCACCGCACCAGCCTCTCCGCGGCCTTAACTGAACGACAACCGAATGGCGATCGGCGCAAAATGAGACATCATGCGGCGCACGGTGAGACGACGGTAGTGACCTGCGAGACTATGCTTACTCAAATTCGAGTGTAAGGCCGAATAGGTCCTATGAACAAGGTGGGTACACAAAGGAGGTTGAAAATGGCAACCAACGCAACAAGCACGATGATTTTGGATGGCGACTTCGACAAAATCGACTTCCGAGGAGAAGTCGTCGACGGGCACCTCGTCACAAAAGGAATTCTTGCAGACCAAGCGGCAATGGATTCTATCCCAGTAGGGATATACGTTCTCGAAAAGGATGCCACTGTCGTCAAGTGCAACAAAGCTGCAATCGCGGGTTGGGGACGCACGCCGTCTCTGGGAGCCTCGGAGAAGTATTGCGGGTCACACCTTCTGCGTTACCCTTCAGGAGAAGTGATGCCGCACGAACTTGCACCACCATCCGTGGTGATCAACAACGGCGCCACCGTTCGCAACGCCGATGTGATTTGCGAGCATCCCAACGGCAATCGTCTTCTGGCGCTCGTTAATGTCTTTCCGATTCGTGACAACGACGACGAAGTGATCGGAGCCGTCAACATTTTCCGTCACAATACCAGCAAGACTGTCCCTGGCTTACTCTCCGAGTCTGCAAATAATTCCGATTGCGAGATCGGTGAGGGGGAGGAGCAGTGAGGCTCCTTCGCCGCTTCGGGTTCCGTATTTCTTCATAGGGGCCTTCTCGGCATGTGGCGTACCAGAAGCTCAATGTTTGTCCGCCGCACCCGGCTGACCGCGTTTTCGGCCCGGGAAATTACAAGTTACGCTGACTAGGGCGCGCGGTGCTTTTGCGCGCGCCATGCTCTTGCGATGGAGGTAGCTGTGCGATCGAACGAGCGACGTGAACGAGAGCGTGAGTTGCGTGCCGCTGGGAGGCTGCCCCCAGGACAGTCGCTTACGCTCGAGTGGCCGGTGAAGCATGTGGGCCCGGTGCCGGTCTTTCGTCCCAAGACGTGGGATTTTCGAGTGTTCGGCCTGGTAGAGGAGCAACTGCGGCTTTCGTGGGAAGAACTTTCCAATCTGCCGCAGAGCGAAGTATTTGCGGACATGCACTGCGTCGTGCACTGGAGTCGGTTCGACAACCATTGGGAAGGATTGCTCGCCACAGAATTAATGAAGCGAGTGAAGCTGCGGCCAGAGGCGCGGCATGTGATGGTCCATGGCGAGAATAACCACACGGCAAACCTGCCAATCTCAGATTTTCTGCGCCCGACGACTATCTTCGCCCTGCGGCATAACGGCGAACTCCTTACGGCCGAGCATGGCTACCCGTTGCGCCTCGTGGTGCCAAACCTCTATGCGTATAAGAGCGTGAAGTGGGTACGCGGGATCGAGTTTTTGGATCGCGAATCGCCAGGCTTATGGGAATTTAACGGATATCACATCTACGGCGACCCATTCAAAGAGCAACGATCTTCGAGCTGAAACTCGGGACCGAAGCTGGCCGAGCGCCGGCAGCTGATTTCGCGGTCATGATGGGTTTTCATCCGATTTTGCGCGCTGCAGAGCCGATTGGACGCATCCGAGCAGAACCTCTTCGTCGATGGGCTTGGTCAGATAGCCAACGACGCCCTGACCCAGAACTCGAGTTCGCGCGCTGTCATCGGGGTAAGCCGTGATCAGAATTGTTGGTATGTCATAGCCAGATCCTACCAAGCGGCTATGCAATTCAGGCCCAGTCATGCGCGGCATGTGGACATCAACAATCAAACAGGAGGTATGGCGGACGTTAGGAGACGCCAAGAAATCCATTGCGGATGCAAAGGCCTCAGTCGTGAAGCCAACTGCCTGCATGAGACCCGCTAACGCCTCGCGAGATTGCTCATCATCATCGATGATCGAAATCTGAATCTCGCTAGACATATCCCCGCCTTCAATGCTGGGGATGCGGACCGCCGCATTTCGCGTTCCGTATCTCAAGAAGGGCACCGCGCGGATATCCAAGCATCGTACTATAACGAGAAGCGTTTGGACCCGCGATTATATTGTGGACGGGGGATGCCAGACCTCGGAATAATCGATGTTATACTTTAGAATAAGTGATTCAAAACTTCTGAATAGGTCAACCCGATTTGGGCCACTTCCGAACACGTGCGCTGATGCCAGGTCATTGCGCTCGACGCGTCAGGCGCTTCCGGCATCGATCAAAAGCATCAGTTGGTTTGCGCCTAAGCAATTTTCGCTGATGGAGACACCACGAAGCGATTAGGACGGTGGCAACTTTATACCAAGCATCTCCGCTATTCTGACAAGCTCGGCTAGCGATTGCGCACCCATCTTCTGCATCACGTGGCCGCGGTGCGCCTTCACAGTGATCTCAGCTACGCCTAGCTGGAAAGCGATCTGCTTGTTCTTTAAGCCAGAGGTCACGAGAGCCAGCACCTCTCGCTCGCGCGGGCTTAAACGTTGGAGACGCGATTTCAGGTCCGTAAGCCGCTGCTCGACCTTTCGCCGCGTCCGATCGCGCTCCAGCGCGATCGTCACCGCATCCAGCATGTCCTGATCGCGAAACGGCTTCGTCAGGAAATCGACAGCGCCTGCCTTCATCGCCTTAACCGACATCGGAATGTCGCCGTGACCGGTCATGAAGATGATGGGAATGGAAGCGTTCATTTTCGACAGCTCGGTTTGGAAGTCGAGACCGCCCAAGCCCGGCAATCTAACGTCAAGTACAAGGCAGCTCACCACGTCGGGTAATAATTCGCCTTCGAGAAGCTCCGCGGCCGACCCAAACAACTTGACCTTGAAGCCGACCGAGTTGAACAGATCTCCGAGTGAGTCGCGGAAGTCCCTGTCATCGTCAACGACGGCGATAGTTGGCTCCTCGGCTGCTGCACGCTTTTGAATAGAATGCTGCGCCACGAGATAATCTCTCCCAACTTCGTGTAAAAATATCACCTCCACGAAGGCCGTTCAACACATGAGAGGGGTTCCAGCGTGGAACGCCTTGGTTCGTGGGCCACGAGAAGGTTCGCCAATGTCCTCACCTCCACGCTGTAGCCGCCCGATGAAATGTCAGCTCACCTCACGCTCCGTTAGCAGCGACGGATTTAGGGAACCCGGGATCACTCGGTGGCGTTTGGGCGGGGCGGTCCCCTTTGCGCGCCGCTTCACCGTTACGTCGTGCGAACGGATGCTGCTAGGCCATCACTCGCAGATGCAGGTCTTCTTCCGGCTCGTGAGCTGCGTTCCTAAGGCGCCGAAAGCCAGACCGACCTCGACGCAATGAGAGGCCGAGATGCCTCGACGTTCCGAATAGCAACTTGGTCGCGACGTCGCAGGTCATTCATATGTCAAGGGAGGAGCCACGCTTCGGCGGTAATCCGCCGGGGCAATTCCCGTCGCCTTCCGGAACGCCGTGGCGAACGCGCTACGACTGCTGAAGCCTACCGCCCGACCGATTTCTGTCATCGAGCCCGCTCGTTTTGCCAGCAGCAACTTGGCGTGCTCAACACGATGCTTAGTTTGGTACCGATGTGGCGGCATTCCGAGAGATTGCTTGAATACCCTGCAGAAATGATATGGGCTCAGACGAACGAGCTGCGCCAACGTGCCAATCGGTATCCGCTCATTGAGATGTTCCTGGATATAGGCGCTGACGAGTCGTTGCTGCCACGGTGCAAGGCCGCCTTGGAGCTGAGGTTGAATGCTGGGCATCCCGCAAGTGAAACGCACGATTTCATGTATGAGCAGAGTACCGAGACTCCCGAAGTACATCGGGTCTCCTGCACGGCTCTCGACGAACGCCTTCAGCTTGAGCGCGGTGTGCCAGAGCGCTTCGTCTTCAAATAGTATACGTGGAGCGTTCGGTAGGTCGGTGATGCCACGCTTATAAAGAACCTTCAGGTTCTCAGGTTCGAAGTAGAAGTACATGAGCCGCATCTGCGACCCGCGCAGCTCGTGCCAATCGTGAAATTCGCGGCCAGCCGGCACGAATGTCAGTTTCCGCTCGAGGTTTCGGAGCGCAGATCGCGGCAGACCTTCCACGAATGTCTCTCCTTCACTGCGCTCTCCCTTCTCGTACATCACGAGCATATGGACTGGAGCCCGAAAATGATTCTGGATTCTACCTCGTCCGGTGAATCGCAAGGATTCGGCCGTCATGCCATGCCCATTTACCTTGAAGCGTGCCACAGTGTCGGAAGGAGAGATTTCAACGACAGGATGGATCACGTCCGCCACGAGGTGACCATCTGATTGGCGAATTGTATCAAAAATGGAGCAGTCATGGTCGCCTTCAAAGTTTCGGGACGGGGTTATCGGGAGCAACGCTTGCGATCTTGAAAGCTGTTGCAGATCGTCAGGGCCACGCGGCGAACGGCGTAGCGTCGTCGAATTCGTCCGTAAACGGACTTGGTGGAGTTCGGCTCCCAGTTTGGAGGTCGGAAGTAGTAGGGGGCCTTCTGGCATGGCTTCTCCTCTTCGCTCAAAGTGGGTTCGTGCTGTCAACTGACCGTCATTTGCTAGACACATGGGGTCGCCCTCCGGGTGCCTATTCAAGACTCTTTAATTTCATTGTCGCGGTGTTTCTGCGTGGGCACTAGGCCGAGCGCCGGCTTTCTTCGCCCGAATCCGCGACGAACGGGTCGAGGTGAGCATGCCGTGTGATACCTTGGTCCTCAATTGCACTCGCATTTGCGCGTCTGACAGGAAGGGCCAAACGGGGATAAACTTTCGCGGAGCCGAGCTGCGACTTTCGTATATCCAGGCTTCGACTTAATTCACGCGGAGCTTCACATGGCCAACTCGGAGTCCTGAACCGTCATGCGCGCCCCCGAGTTGGTTGGATGTCCCTCAGGATCGCGCGCATGCTACTGAGAAACACAAGTCCAGAAATACCGGGCGGCGGTCCTAACCTGGAACGACTGTTCTTCAAGCGCTTATTGTTTGGCCTGGACCCAATTTTGGTGCAGCTCTAGTTTGCCGCGCCGGCTAGTCAGGCCTGTAGCAAATCAATAATTCCGTACGCCCTACTTGGAGGCAAACTAGCAGTCGCCGAGCAAACTCGTCAGACACGGCAAATTAATCATTCGGAGGTGGTAGATCATCGCGTCCGCCCGAGCTTGCGACTTTGTGGCGAGTGCAATCGAAATGCGTCCCTAATCTTCGCGGTCACAACATCATAGGCTACTATACGCTTATCGTGATTGGTGCGAGATGGTTCTCACGAGTTCGGTCACGGGTTTGATTTTGAAGATGCGTGGCCGATTCTCGAAGGATGCACTGGTACCGCGATGGCCGTTTAGAAAAGTACCCTTGATAGCGGTCCCGTGGCCCGCATTTTCTATCCCGGCCGCTGAGACCCGCCAAACCGATTGCTACGCGGACACCCCTAACTCCCTCCGTACTGGTCTTGATCGTAGGCCTGCAAGATGCGGACAAAATCGGCCATGCTGGATTGGTCTCGATTTTCGGCCGTAGCCCCAAGTTGTGTGTTGGGCGCGGGCGGGCTCACTCGCCAAAACCAGATTAGGAGATCCACGATGTTTTTCATGGCCGGCTCTCCGCAGCGAACCGTCGAACTAGAGACACTTGCGGGATCGGCGACGCACGTTTCAATCAGGGGAAAGGTCGGTCGGGCGCTACGCCGCCGACCCTATCCTGCAACTGCCTGCTCGCGGGCCGGTTCCGTTGCTTTTCATTCCGTATCAACAGCTAGCACGGGTCTTGTGATTGACGCCATTGGGCGCGGGTATCGAGTGACAGTACAGAGGTATTGGTTGAATCAACGCCGGTCTAATGCCGAATGGGCGTAGACAAAAGAAGGCCGCCTGTGTTGCCACAAGCGGCCCAAGTCTAGGGAGGCGCCCAAGGTGGGCAGCGATGGCGGGGGGAGAGGACCATCGCAGCCTCATACATACGATGATCGCGATCGCCGGCTCAATTGAACCCCGGTACAGGTCAGCCATCCAAATGCAGCAAGGGTCCTATACGAAAGGTCAAGACGCTCGCCGCTCGGCGAACCGCTTCTATTGACCGAAGCCGTTAGCTTACCGCACTCCACCATCGACATGGTCATAAGGGCCGCCTCCGGATCAAGCGGCGAGCCAGGAGCACCGATAGTCTTTGAGTGCTTCGACCGTTACCACGACAGGCATGCGTCAGACGCGAGGCCGCTTATCCAAGTGATCGCGCACCCCCAGACGCTTTCCACATCCTCAATGCCAACTACGTGACTGCACAACACCGAGCCTCAAAGCGTAGCCAAATTTTCTTCGTGCAAAATCAGCGTCAAGAAATCAAACCTCATCGGGCGGACGTCTCGATAGATTTGTCTAAACTCTGACCTTTGGGCATCGAAATGATAACTGAGGGTAATTTGCGAACCCGTGTCTCCTGTGATGCAATACTCATCTGCTTGCAGGCGACCCGAGAGCAGAGTCCTTTCGCGAGCCGCGTTCGGAAGCGAGTGAATTCCCCCGCCTGCAGATTGGCTTCGAGGAGAGCGAAATTTGAAGCTCAGCTTTAGCGCCTATAGCAATCCGGGCAACTTCGTGCGCATTACCGCAAAGCTGCTGCCGTTGCTTTGGGGTTCGACAGCCGTCGCGTTCGCGCTTGGTCTATTTGGAACGTTCGACGCGCCCCCCGACTATCAGCAAGGTGAGACGGCGCGAATAATGTTCATCCACGTCCCCGCCGCCTGGATAGCGATGCTCGCCTACACGTTGATGGTGGCGTCTGCGCTTGGATCGTTGGTATGGCGTCATCCACTCGCCGATGCGGCTCAAAAAGCGGCCGCACCCCTAGGCGCAGCTTTCACTTTCATCTGCCTGGTCACGGGCTCGTTGTGGGGCAAACCAATGTGGGGCACATATTGGGTCTGGGACGCACGGCTCACTTCCATGCTGGTTCTGCTTCTCATTTATCTCGGTCTCATCGCGCTCTGGCAGACAATCGAGGACCCGAGTAGAGCGGCACGAGCAGTTTCGATTATGACCCTGGTGGGTTTTATCGATATTCCGATTGTGAAGTTCTCGGTTGATTGGTGGAACACGCTCCACCAACCGGCGTCGGTGTTCCGGATGGAGGGCTCGGCGATTGCTGGCTCGATGCTATGGCCGCTGATCGTTATGGCGCTCGCATACACACTTTTGTTCGTGACTCTCCACGTCATGGCGGTTCGCAACGAGATCATGCGCCGCCGAGCCCGGCGGCTTGCGATCACGCTGGCGGTAAATGGCGAGGCGGCGATGACTCGTCTGCTGTCTGCCGAAATAGCTTCCTGAGCAGACCATGTTGCGGCATGACGGATTCATCATGGCGGCGTTTCTGGTGACGGGCACTGTTCTAGCGGGAATGATTGTAGCAGTGCTTATCGACTATCGCTTTCAGCGCCGTACCCTGTCTCGTCTTATTAATCACTCGGATCGGCGCGGTCGCGCATGAGCAATATCCCGGCCTCAATTCACCTATCGTCGAGTGCCACGCCGCCTCGACGCCGAGTGGCCCGCTTGTGGGTGGTTATCCCTTTATTGGTTTTCTGCGGAATTGCGGCACTACTTCTAGTGCGGCTCGGGGCCGGAGACCCCTCACTCGTGCCCTCTGCTCTAATAGGCAGGTCAGTACCGCAATTTGCGCTGAAGCCGCTCGAAGGGCTTTCAACATCCGGTCCACCCGGCTTGTCGAGCGCAGATTTGCGGAGAGGGCACGTGACAATCTTGAACGTGTTTGCATCATGGTGTGTTGAGTGTCGGGAAGAAGAAGGGGCCCTAATGGCGTTGGCGAGCGACCCGACTCTGCGGCGACGGGGCGTGAAACTCACCGGCATTGTGTACAAGGACGATCCTAAAAATGCGTTGGCCTATCTCGTCGCTCACGGCAACCCGTTTGCACAGGTCGGCACTGACCGCTCGGGCCGAACGGGAATCGATTTCGGCGTCTATGGCGTTCCCGAGACCTACGTGATCAAGGGCGATGGCACAATCGCTTACAAGCTTGTTGGTGGCATCTCGGACGCAAGTCGGCCTGGTTTGATGGCGGCGGTTGCCGAGGCGGCGCGTCCATGACGACTCCATTGCACTCCGCGATGGATGCAAGAAGGATCGGTTCTTGTCTCGGCTTCGTAGGGCTCCGTCCGCTTACATTGTTCGCAAAGTCCGACCGGACAATGAAGACGGCACAGTCGGTTAGCCCGAGCTTCAACGGCGGCAGATACCGGCGGGTGATGCGATATGCGGTGGCGAGGACAAACGGAGGTCTTGAAACGTGCTGTGGGCCATTTTTGCAATGATGACGTCTTCAGTCGCGCTGGCGCTGGCGAGGTCGCTTTCCGAGCGGCGTGTGGTCGTTCGCGCTCACGATCCGAATGTGACGTTCTATCGCGATCTTCTGACTGAAGCGGATGAAGACGTGCGCTGCGGACTGCTAGCATCTGAAGATGCCGTGACGACTCGCGTCGAGATCGAGCGCCGGCTGCTCGCGTCACTCAACTCGGCATGCGAGGGCCGGCCGCATGCGTCCCGTCGTGGAGGTGAGCGACGCGGGGCGGCGGCTTTGGCGATCGTCTTAATGCTGCCGCTCGTCGCGCTCGCGTCGTACCTCAAGGTCGGCGCTCCCAGCCAACCTGACATGCCGATCGCATCGAGGCCGTCCAATGGAGATTTTAGCCTCGCTGCCGCGGCTCCTGACATCCACGCCGGCCAAGCCGGAGCTAACATTGCAGGGCTTCCTCCAGAGCAACGGAGCAACGCGATCCGGGGGATGGTAGCGGAGCTCGCCGAGAAACTCTCGAAGGACGGCCATCACCTTCAAGGATGGCTACAACTTATTAGGTCTTACGCGGCGTTGGGTGAGCGCGAGAAGGCCGAGGCGGCTGTCGCAAGCGCACGTGCTCAGCTAGCAGGCGATGAGCAAGCGTCGGCCAGCGTGGATGAACTCGTCAGACAGCTTCGTTTAGAGGAGTAGATCTTGACGCGAAAGGGCAGGCGCCTCGCCATCATCAGCGCAGCTGGCGTCACTTTGACGATCGCGATAGGGCTCATCCTGTTCGCGTTGCGAGACAGTATTGTCTTCTTTTATGGGCCGAGCGAACTGGCCGCAAAGGCGCCGCCACCAGGCACCCGGCTGCGCATCGGCGGCCTAGTGAAACGTGGCTCACTTACTCACGAGGGATCGTCGACTGTCGTCTTCGCGGTGACAGACCTAAAGCACGACATCGAGGTCAGCTACACCGGATTGTTGCCGGATCTCTTCCGTGAAGGACAGGGCGTCGTCGCCGAGGGCACCGTGGAAGGACCGAGCCGTTTTCATGCCGACACCGTGCTAGCAAAACACGACGAGCGATATATGCCCAAGGACCTGGCTGACAAGCTCAAGCAAGAAGGCACTTGGCGCAACGAAAGATCTGCGCGAGCGCAATAGCGCCGCGCGCCACGAAACATCCCAGCTGATGGGACCGACAAGATGATCATCGAAACTGGACATTACGCGCTCGCTTTGGCTCTTGCCGTCGCGCTGCTTCAATCAATTCTGCCGCTCTGGGGAACCCGTACTGGCGATTCGGCACTTACTTCAATCGCGGTCCCTGCCGCAATCACCCAGTTCCTGCTCTTGGGTTATGCCTTCGCAGCACTGACTTACGCTCACGTGGTGTCCGATTTCAGTCTCGTGACGGTCGCCGAGAACTCACTCACCACCAAACCACTTATATACAAAATCGCAGGGGTCTGGGGCAATCACGAAGGATCGATGCTGCTTTGGGTTCTGATTCTCGCGGTTTTTGGAGCGGCGGTGGCGATTTTCGAGCGCGGCATGTCGAACGAACTACGCGCGAATACGCTAGCGGTCCAGGGCTGGATCTCCCTTGCCTTCCTCTGTTTCATTCTGTTCACCTCCGATCCCTTCTTGCGACGATTTCCTGCGCCGTTTGAGGGCCAGGACCTTAATCCGCTGCTTCAAGACCCGGGCCTTGCCATACACCCGCCGCTCCTTTACGTCGGCTATGTCGGTTCTTCGATCGTGTTCTCCTTCGCGGTAGCCGCGCTGATCAGTGGCCGACTAGACGCCGCTTGGGCCCGCTACGTTCGGCCTTGGATACTGATCGCCTGGATCTTTTTGACGCTTGGCATCGCCATGGGGTCGTACTGGGCTTATTACACCCTTGGTTGGGGCGGATTCTGGTTCTGGGATCCGGTCGAAAACGCGTCATTGATGCCCTGGCTTGCGGGCACGGCGCTCCTCCATTCGGCTGCTGTCATGGAGAAACGTGAAGCCCTCAAGATTTGGACACTGTTGCTGGCGATACTTACGTTCTCGCTGTCGTTGCTGGGTACGTTCCTCGTGCGCTCGGGAGTACTGACCTCCGTCCATTCCTTCGCCAGCGATCCGGCTCGCGGCGTCTTCATCTTGGTCATACTGTCCGTATTCATCGGCGGCCCACTCGCGCTCTACGCATGGCGCGCACCTTCCCTGAGCCAGCGTAGCGTGTTCGCACCCTTCTCACGCGAGAGCACGCTGGCAGTCAATAACCTGCTGCTGACCACCTGCTGCGCTACGGTTCTGACCGGGACGCTCTATCCGCTCGCGCTTGAGGCTCTGACGGGGGACAAGATCTCAGTCGGCGCGCCGTTTTTCAATTTAACGCTCGGCCCGCTCGTAGTGCCTATCGT
The DNA here is from genome assembly GCF_025200925.1 of Bradyrhizobium sp. CB1015. Classification (GTDB taxonomy): domain Bacteria; phylum Pseudomonadota; class Alphaproteobacteria; order Rhizobiales; family Xanthobacteraceae; genus Bradyrhizobium. The sequence goes on from NZ_CP104174.1 coordinate 2,457,413, forward strand.
TCTGCTGATGCCGCTCGGTCAGTCGATCGCCTGGAAGCGCGGCGACCTGCTCGGCGCAGCGCAACGGGTGACGGTCGCAGCGTTGGGGGGTCTTGTAGTCTCCATTTTGCTCGTTGCCACCGTCCGCGGTGGCTCCGTCTTCGCTGCAGCCGGTCTCGGCCTTGCCGTCTACCTCATCGTTGGTGCGTTCACCGATGTGGCGTCGCGTATCTGGGCACGTGGGCAAGACGGCCGGGTGATGCTAGCACGCGCGGTCGGGTTGCCGCGCTCCGCCTGGGGTACGGCGATCGCTCACGCGGGCCTCGGCTTGACACTCATGGGCTTGGCGACGACGGGTTGGGGTGTGGAACGTATCGCGACCGTCAAGTTAGGCCAGAGGATCGATCTCGGCCCTTATCAAGCCACCATCGAGAATTTTCGATCGCGGCAGGGCCCGAACTATTCTGAACTCGTCGGCCATACGGTCATCAGCCAGGGCGGCGCATACGTGACCGCCGTCGATCCAGCCAAGCGGAGCTTTCCCACGCGACAGACAACCGTCACCGAGGCTGGCATCGTAACGCTGAGTTTTGGACAGATCTACATTTCGCTTGGGGACCGCCACGCGGATGGTTCGATCGATGCGCGCCTGTTCTGGAAGCCGCTCGTGACGAGCATCTGGATCGGTGCGGTCATCATGGCGTTCGGTGGGATTGTGTCGTTGTCCGATAGACGCCTCCGAATTGGCTTCGCGCGCCGCGCGGCTCGCCTCCGCGTCGCCGACAGCGGCGCAGCGCCGGAGCCCGCCGAATGACGTGGCTTCGTCGCATTCTTCTGCTTTCGATCGTGCTCGCAAGCGTCGCCCCTAGCTTGGCAAGGGCGGTTCAGCCGGATGAAATTCTGACTAATCCGAAACTTGAGGCACGCGCGCGCGCTATTTCCGCCGGACTGCGCTGTCTGGTCTGTCAAAACCAGTCGATCGACGATTCCAAAGCAGAACTCGCGCGGGACCTTCGCCTGCTGGTGCGCGAGCGCCTTAAGCTCGGAGAGAGTGACGAGCAGGTCCGCGATTTTCTGGTTAAGCGTTACGGAAACTTTATCCTGCTGAAACCGCCACTCGACTTGGAAACCGCTCTCCTTTGGGGAATGCCGGCTTTCGTGCTTGCGGCGGGCGCGATCGCTCTCCTGTTCGGATTGCGCCGCCAACAATCCACGCCAGCGGCACCATTGAGCCAAGCCGAGCGGGATCGGCTTGCCGCTGTGTTTGAATCCGATACTCCGCTATAGGCTCGTCCTGAGGTCAAGCGGCCTTAGCTTCGGGTAAGGCCGAAGTCGTTCCACATAGGTGGCGCCCGAAAGAAAACTCTGTCGTCGCACGCGCTCATTACTCTCCCGCGCTACGAAGTGCTGCGGCCGCAGCTATCGGAGCGAGCGCGATGGACGCGAGTCCGAGCGCGCAGAGGACCAAGAACGGTGTCAAAAAGGGCGTTGTGGCACTTTGCGCCGCGGAGACACCGAAGATCAGCACCGGCACGGCTAGTGGTACGACGAGGATCGATAGCAACAGACCGCCGCGCCGCAGGGTGACAGTAAGAGACGCCCCGATCGCCCCCAGAAAGGTGAAGGCCGGCGTACCAACCAACAACGTTGCTGCAACCGATCGGAGGGCGGAACCATCCAAATCCAACATCAGGCCAAACAGAGGCGAGAGCATAACGAGCGGTAGCCCCGTCACAAACCAGTGGGCGATGCACTTCACAAGAACAATGAGTTCTAGGGGCGCCGGCGACAGGAACATCTGGTCCAGCGAACCGTCCTCTTGATCCGCCTGAAATAGACGATCGAGGCCTAATAGACTCGCGAGAAGTGCTGCTATCCATAGAATTGCTGGGCCGATCCGCGACAGCAAGCGTAGGTCAGGCCCGATCGCGAAAGGTACGACCGTCACAAGGCTGAGGAAAAAGACCAGACCGAGAATCCCACCTCCACCGATGCGGCGGGCTAGCATGAGGTCGCGAAGAAAAACGACGAGGAGAATACGGGTCATAGCGCCCATCCGGCATCGCCATTGCGTCGAGACCGCTCCGCTGAAATCGGAAAAGCAGCGTGATCTCTTCTCTCCCGACCTCGAGACAGACCGCTATGTAGGGTGCGACCGCACTTCAGCGAAATGGCCATCATTTGGTTCCAAGTCTGACTTGGACTGTCCCTCGCAGACCAAGAGGTTCGTGGGTCGCGGCCAGTGTCAATCCTCCGTCTTCGAGATGGCTGGCGACGATAGTCTTCAGCAAGGCGCGCGCGTGCCGGTCGAGCGCTGTTAGCGGTTCGTCGAGTAACCATAGAGGGCGATCGACGATTAAGAGCCGGGCCAATGCGACACGGCGACGCTGCCCCGCGGAAAGATAGCCGACAGGCAGATCGAGAACGTGGGCCAACTCCATGCGGTCCAGCGCCTCTAACGGGGTTCGGCGGTCTCGCCCCAAAAATCCCAGGCCGATGTCGAGGTTCTCGCGGGCGGTCAACGACGATTTCAACCCGTCGAGATGGCCCACGTAGTGGAGGCGTTCTGCCAGGGGCGCCGGATCCGTGGCTTCGGACTCCACCCATGACATGCGGCCGGATCCTAGTGGAAAAAAGCCGGCGATCGCCCGCAAGAGTGTAGATTTGCCCACTCCGTTGGGACCGGTCACTTCGGCGATTTGGCCCGCGCTTAGTCGCAAAGACATCCCGTCGAGCAGGATGCGCTCGCCGCGCGCCACGGACAGATCTTCGATCAGCAGATGGGATCGCTGCCTAATATCCATGTTCAGTCCTCGTTGTCCGTTGTTTCGCTGTGATCGTTTTCAATGAACCCTCATTTGGAGGGCTTATCGAAATGAACGATGGGTTCGGGACAAACGTGTTCGAGCGGCGACGTGGGGGAGAACAGCCCAGGAGGCCGAGGAGGTTCGCTCTTCGGGGCTGCCCATTAAACGGATGGGAGCCAGATCTTGAACGCTGAGGGCAGGATGGGCCACGCGATCACCCCTACAAACGTGAAAGCGATGTTGCATTGCCCAGCTTGCTGCCTCGGCTGCACCACCGGGAACGCCCGACGCCCTTCCCTTGTACGCTGCGCCGTCGGTTAGCCGACGCCCTGCCGACGAAGCCGCAGGCGGTCGCGGGAGTGTTCCCAATCACGGCTCTCAGTAAAGAGAAAGGGCCTCCCAGGTCTCAGCGAGCGCAGCCGCGAGTTCAGCTATATGGGTATCCGCGTGGTATGGCGACGGCGTGATGCGCAGCCGCTCTGTCCCACGCGGGACCGTCGGATAGTTGATCGGCTGGATATAGATGGCGTGGCGCTGTAGAAGGCGATCGGCTGCCGCCTTGCACAATTCCGCATCGCCGACGATCACAGGCACGATGTGGGTTCCGGTCCGGAGAACCGGAAGCCCGGCGGCTTGGAGCGCCTCTTTCGTTGCAGCGGCCTGTCGTTGGTGTGCTTCGCGCTCGGCAGACGAGTGTTTCAGATAGCGAACAGATGCACGCGCTGCGGCGGCAATCGGTGGAGGGAGGGCGGTCGTGAAGATGAATCCGGGCGCGAAGCTGCGCACCGCATCGCAAATAGATCGCGACGCCGAGATATAGCCGCCAATGCAGCCAAATCCCTTGGCGAGAGTACCCTCGATCACTGTCAAGCGGTGCATCACACCCTCGCGCTCGCTAATTCCGCCGCCGCGAGCGCCGTAGAGGCCGACGGCGTGAACCTCATCAAGGTAGGTCATCGCCCCATACCGCTCGGCAAGGTCGCAGATTGCGCCGATCGGCGCCACATCGCCATCCATTGAGTAGACCGATTCGAACACGACGAGCTTGGGGCGGCTTCCCGCCTCGCGAAGCAAGGCCTCAAGGTGACCAAGATCGTTGTGGCGGAAAATTCGCTTTTCGCAACCTGATTGACGGATGCCTTCGATAATCGAATTGTGGTTGAATGCATCAGAAAAGATTACGCACTCTGGGATCAGCTTACCGATCGTGGAGATGCTGGCCTGGTTCGATACGTAGCCGGAGGTGAAGACGAGACTGGCCTCCTTGCCGTGCAAATCAGCAAGTTCGCCCTCTAAATCAACCAAGGGCGAACTATTTCCCGCGATGTTGCGAGTTCCACCTGCTCCTGCACCGCAGCGGTGTGCCGTCGCGGTCAGCGCGCTCACAACCTCAGGATGTTGTCCCATGCCCAGATAATCATTCGAGCACCAAACCGTGATTTCAGTAACGGATCCGTCGAGGCGGCGCCATTTGGCGGTAGGGAAGCGACCGGAGACGCGTTCGATGTTAGCGAAGACGCGATAACGTTGTTCTTCGCGCAGGCGCTCAAGAGAGCCACGAAAATGGTGTTCGTATGTTTCGGCCGCACAATTGACGGCGCCCCTAACGAAGGTTGCGGTGGACGTCGTCAACGCTCGTTTCATGCACAACATATCCGCACACGAATGTGTGTTCGCACACAAATGTCCATTACCGGAGCTTCCGTGCGCTGGTTGCTTCGCTTGACGCTCAGCCGATATGTCGAGATCCATGTCAACCTTCCCTATCCGTCGCTCGAGCATAGGTCGACCATAGCCCATCACGCAGAGCACTTCGCACTCGTCTCAGTTATGATTTTAAAATCCTCCGGTTATGATCGAGCGCCGCTGCCTGAGGCAGCTCAGACCTAGGCTAGCCTCCTGTCCTTTTTGCATGGTGCGCACGCCGCCCGGACGCAAAATCCCCCTGGTCGCGACTTGGTACCGGACGCTAAGTCAACTGTACGACCAGATCAGCGAGATGGTTCGTCGCTCATCGCATTCTAAGATGCCGCCCAGATCATAGTCCAAGCCATTCGATGGCTGTTCACCAGCGAAGAGCTGGGCGATCTGGATCGGCAGCCGGGTCGAAGTGAACAAAGAGCGCCTGCCGACTGGTAGTGTCATGCACCCATTGTTTGATCTAGGAGGCCTCTTCAGCGCTGGCGCGGTGAGGTGTCGCCAATCGAGACACTATGCCTTCTCGCGAAGTGCCTCCACCGACACGCTGGACATTAGCTCGTAAGCTGCGGTGACGCGACAATCGCTCGGAGTAGGCAGAGGCAAGCCGCGAGCGAGTGGACAACGCTAGGGATTGAGTGATCGGGGCTCGGTATCGGCCGAGAAACTGCACTGGCCCCTTCCGTGGGATCGCGTGCGACATTTGGAACAACAAGAATTGGACACTCAATGGCCCAATCTGCAGATGAGCAAAGAGTCTAGCTCATCAGCAAGGATTGGACATGGCCATTAGTCGCAACTCACTGCGCCGGGTTGCGAGGGAACAGAAAGATCCGATGATCAAACAGCAATAGTTCGAGAGTGCGTCATTTCCATCGGGCATCGATTTCATGCCCCCTTGTTGCTTTCGCACTTGGGCATCCACGCCTAGTCTGATCTGCGCGCAGTTAATGAGACCACCTGCGCAAGAATGCAGTCATTGCCTCATCGGCAATATCGAGCTGTCATAGGAGAGAGATTATGAGACGCACCGTACTGGCACTTTCCGCGGTCCTTGGCGTTGGCGCTCTAGCAACCGCAGCCTTCGCGCAGCAACCACAGCTTCCGCCACCCGACGATTGGCACGCCACCGGCCGCTATCTTCCTGAATACACGAAAGACGGCGACCTTATTCTGCCAAAAAACTTTCACGAATGGGTTTACGTTGGATCGCCACTGACGCCCAACTTTTTGAACCCGCCTCAAGCAAATTTCCCGGAATTTCACAACGTGTATATCGAGCCCGGTTCTTACGATATTTACAAGAAAACGGGCGTTTTCCCTGAAGGAACAATCTTCGTGAAGGAATTGCAGCTTATGCAGCCTGCCACCAATCCGGACGGTTCGAGTACCGCGCCATCGGGAAAAGGATTTTTCCCGGGGGCGTTCAACGGAGCGGATGTAACCGTCAAGGACACCGAGAGATATAAGGCAAGCGACGGTTGGGGTTATTTCAACTTCAATCACCACGAACCGAAAGCGGCCACTGCCAAAGTCCGGCCGGTCGAGGAATGCGGCTACTGCCACATCGCAAGCGCGAAACGGGATGACGTATGGACGCAGTTCTACGCGCTGCTCGACCAGGTGCCGCTACCGCCCGGCCAGAGTGGCTCCAAGAAAATGCCGCCCAGCGAGAATCCGTCTATCAAAAAGTAGGGACAACCGTGATGAAGATTCTCAGAAGTGCGGCCATAGCGTCCGCATCGTTTATCGCTGTGAGCGTCGGCTGCCTAGTATCACAGGTCGTACCTAGCCAGGCCGCCTCTGCGCAAGAACAACTCGTCGACGGGGCAGGCAACATGCATGTCCCGAAAGAGTACCGAACGACCTACGAATTCCTTGGGAGCTGGTCTGTTGCAGGTGACAAAGGTGCTAAGGAGATGCACGTGGTCTATGGGTCGCCCGGAACTGCGGCAGCTTATCGGACGACTGGCGAATTTCCCGAGGGTTCGATCCTGGTGAAAGAAGTGTACGCCGCGGCGACTTCGGAAATGACGACTGGGACCGTCAGCCATCAACAAAGCCTCAAAGGCTGGTTCATGATGGTGAAGGACGGCAAAAACAGTCATCCCGATAATAAATTGTGGGGCAACGGTTGGGGCTGGTCCTGGTTTGACGCGGGTGACCCGGTGAAAACGACCTCAACCGACTTCCGCTCAGATTGTCTAGGTTGCCACATCCCTGCCAAAGCGACTGACTGGATCTATGTTCAAGGCTATCCCGGACTCAAAAAGTGACAGGCCCTCGGCGAACTAGCTTTAATGTCACGTGTGCAAAACCAGACTGGATGCAAAGAAGGTAGCGTCATGAAGCCCAGCGGAAAGCTCGTCAGATGCATTTGCGGATCGATGGTGATGTTTGTGGTGTCGTTTTCGACACCTCATGTAAGTCTAGCGGCCGATCCAGCTGCTGGCAAAAAGATCACGAAGCAATTTCTTACGTCGGGCCAGGTGGACCTAGTACGAGAGGTGGTGACGCTACCGCTCCATCGCGGCCGTCTTGCCTCGGGAGAGACCGTTTGGTTCGTTCTCACCGACGTAAGCGATTACGATACTTCGCAAAAGATGGGACTTACGTGGGCGCCGAGTCTCACTGATGCCAAGAACCTGAAGAGCACACGGGTTGCGGAAATGGACGACTCGGGTAACTTCACCTTTAAATCAGGGCGGGTCGATTTCTCACCTTCGCAGAAGTTGGTCGGAGGGGACGCGCCCAGTTTCTTTCCTCCTAAGACAGCCCGAGCCGGATCTATTGGGGATGCGCACTACAGCCCACTGGTGCGGGTGTCCAATAGTATGAATATCGTTTTCAATGCGCCGATCATCGCGTTCGATGTCGGGCCGGACAAAATTTCATTCTGCAACGGCAGCCCTGACTACTCCGTGGTGACGGACTCCGTAGCAAGCATCTGTCCTGATAAGGGCACTGTCGACTTGAAACTCCGGTCTGGATTCGCGAACGGAAGACACCTGCGTTATCTTAGCTTTGACGCAAATTCCGAGGAGTCGGCGACCCTTGAGGCGTCCACCTTTGCGCCTGCGGAAAGCGACATTCTTCAGAGCGGCGCGATCGAGGTGATCTATACGATTGTGAATGGCAACATGGGGGCGAACGATCCGAATCGCCAGGGACTCAACAGTGCTATAAAGGGAGAGGGGCCTTCGCTCGACATCCTCGCGCACTTCACTGAGATCAGCGCCGGATACTCCCCGATGTGGGACGTACGACTAGCCGAGTGGACCAAGGAAGCTATCGTGAAGGATCAAAGGAAACTGATCACTGACGGCGACGATCTTGAATCCAAAAGTGCGGCGGGCTTACTGGTGAGTCCTGCGGGAGGGCCGGTGAAGACGACGGGGAATCTAGTGAATTGTCCGGTTGTAGGCTTCACCAATGAATAATCTCCTGGCCACATAGCTGCGCTTCCCTCGTTCATGCGGGAAGCGCAATCGGTCTCTTAACCACCGACGCTTTCCTCTCACGTCGATGCGAATTTGATGAGCACGCGCTAGGACCCGACGCTACTGTTTGTAGGCCTTGATAATCTGCCGGGCTATCGCGACCGATGCTGCGGCGTTGGAAGGACAGGTTGCCGTCCACTTCAGTGGCGTGGCGCGATCGGCCCTAGGTTTCGAGCCAGTCCAGTGGCGACCACGGGCATCGAATAATCATTTGCGGTTCGCAGCAGGAGAATCCCATATTGCCATTCTGAAGCGCGAGGACGCTCCTGCGGGCTCCAAGCCGATGTTCGACAACGTTGATAAGATGCTTGGTACTCCTACGGACCGGGGTTTCCGCAGATCACTAACAAGGTCTTAGCAACCCTATCGGCAACCGGCGGCCGCTAGCTGAAGATCGACTTGATATTGTCGGCATCTGCGGTCGGCCTTCGATGGCGTCGGCTGCGTGGCGCTGACGGGACCGGAGGCGGGGAAGCTATCTTCCAACCCGGTGTCGAGCTTGGCGTGGCGATCGGCCGCGAGCGCTTCGCCTAAGTCCTCGGCGTGCTTGTCGTGCGGCGCAGGATTGAAGGTCTGAGCCATGGATTTCTCCTTCATTGACTGAGCCAACGCGGCGCATTTGAGCAGGTTGCCATGCTCCGCTTCTGCGCGCGGCGGTGTATCAAGAACCTCAACTCTGCATCAGGACCATTCGTGCCCCAGTCTGCGACGAAACCCTTGATCGACGTTCTCTCCGGTCAACGCCAGACCATCCCGCCCATATGGATGATGCGCCAGGCTGGGCGCTATTTGCCGGAATATCGCGAGGTGCGCGCCAAGGCAGGCGGTTTCCTCGATCTCTGCTTCAACCCGGAGCTCGCCGCCGAGGTGACGCTGCAGCCGATCCGAAGGTTCGGCTTCGACGCGGCGATCATCTTCTCCGACATTCTGGTGATCCCCTATGCGCTCGGACGCTCGGTGCGGTTCGAGGTCGGCGAGGGCCCGCGGCTCGAGCCGCTCGACGATCCGGCCAAGGTGGCGACGCTGGCGCCGCGCGCAGATTTCGGCAAGCTCGAGCCGGTGTTCGAGGCGTTGAAGATCGTGCGCGGCGCGCTCGATCCCAAGGTCGCGCTGATCGGCTTCTGCGGCGCGCCGTGGACGGTGGCGACCTACATGGTCGCGGGCCACGGCACGCCGGACCAGGCGCCGGCCCGGATGATGGCCTACCGGCATCCCGAGGCGTTCTCCAAAATCATCGACGTGCTGGTCGAGAACTCGGTTCAGTATCTGCTGGCACAGCTCGCCGCCGGCGCCGACGCTTTGCAGATCTTCGACACCTGGGCCGGCGTGCTGCCGCCGACCGAGTTCGCGCGCTGGTCGGTCGATCCGACGCGGCGCATCGTGGAGGGCGTAAGGGCCAAGGTGCCGGACGCGAAGATCATCGGCTTCCCGCGCGGCGCCGGCGCGCTGCTGCCGGCCTATGTCGAGGCGACCGGCGTCAATGCTGTCAGCATCGACTGGACCGCGGACCCGGCCTTCATCCGCGAGCGGGTGCAGAGCAAGGTTGCGGTGCAGGGCAATCTCGATCCGCTGGTGCTGATCACGGGCGGCGCCGCGCTCGACCGTGCGGTCGACAACGTGCTGGCCAATTTTGCGCAAGGGCGACTGATCTTCAACCTCGGCCACGGCATCCAGCCGGAGACGCCGATCGCCCATGTCGAACAGATGATCAAACGCGTACGTGGCTAACGAGCGATCCTCCGACAGGCCCAACATCGGTGGAGCGGGTCGGCGTGCTTCATCTCCTCGATCGACTCCCTGCGCCAAGCCTTGGCCATTTCCAGCAGGCCCCAGTTGTCCAAGAACCGGTAGTGCAGCCAGTATTGGTTGATGGCGGTGAGCTCGTGACGCAGTCCCTTGTTAAGATACTCGATGACTCTGGGGTCGCCCTGCATGATGAACTTCAAGGCTTGAGGTCGGGCCTTTGCCTTTCTTAGTTTAGAACGCTTCTGAGGAAAAACAAGCAAGCATCCCCGAGACGAAACCGAGAGGCACCTACCGAGAAAAACCAAGGAAGTCGATCGCTGGTCCACCTCCGCGCTCATACTGCGCGTCATCCCTGATCCGGCGATGCGGACAGTCGGCCTGACAGGCTAGCGCACATTCCCTATACGCCTCGTCGATGATCGTCTTGATGGTGCGCGCGCAGCGGCCGCACTCAGCGCTGCAGCCGAGACAATCATAGATCTGTTTGGCATTGCGCAGCGCATCCTCGGCCGTGTTCACGGCGTGGCGAACATCGCGGTCGGTGAGGACATTGCAGGAGCAAACGATCATGAAACCCTAAAAGGACGTTTCAGCAAGGCGGTTGAGATCGATATTGGACGGCGGTCGGGCGCGTAGAATAGTCCAAAGAGCACGGAGATGATTGAGTGGTGACCCGCCCTTGGAAGTCTTTCCCTGACCTTTGTTCCTTGCAGATCAGCAGAACTTTGTATGTTCACTCGCTGCGACCGCTAGCCGCAGATCCGACCGAGAACAGGGGAACGCCGCTCCGTTCCGCCCAAAGATCGACACTCTCGGTTAGCGTAGATGACACAACTGGAGTCTGTTGGCCCTGAGATGCAGTCACCACTGCATTTTGGGTATTGTTGAAGACCTCCTCTATCCCCCTCGAAGAATCCATCTGCCCAAGAAGAGCGGTCATCAGCCGGCTATGTAGTTCATCAGGGTCTTCGACGATTGCACCAGGCGCGGCTGAGCTTAGGATCAGCGCATTCTCACCTCCTTGAATGGGTGCAAGCCCATGTGAATAAGTCCTGAAGCGTCGCTCGTAAGGGTTGCGGCGCGAAGCCTCAATAACTAGGAGCCTGACGCGTGCTCCTGAAGTCTGGAGTTGCGAGAGGAGATGGTCAATGCTTAGCCCTTGTAGACGGATATCTTCTTCCCTCCAAATCTTCGCATCGACTGGGATTAGATAATTGTGTCCCTCAGACTGGATTCCGTAACCTCCGAAATAAACTAACACAGTCGAGTTCGAATGTACTCTTGCCCTTAGATGTTCGATTGCGTGTGTCAAGTCCGAGCCCGTGGCATTTTCAATGGCATCGACCAGAAAGCCGTGCTCGCGAAGAGCATTTGTCAGGCCTTCCGCGTTGCGTGTCATTATGGGAAGAGGAGAGTCAGCATCGGGATAGGCCGAATTGCCAATCACCAGCGCCAGTCGACTAGTATCGAGGGGCGCGGATTTGCCTGACCAGATGGGATCGCTGATGGGCCGAGGCGTCTCCCGTTGCCTTGTCCCGTGGAGACTGGTTAAGAGCAAGCTGAGCGAGACTGCGACGCCGACTAGTCTGGGAGATCTCATTCCATTATGGTCTCCGAAGAAACGCGCCTTTCCGCTTGCTCGTCAATTCCGTCGCGCCGTCCAGTAGCCTGAACAGCGCGCTGATCCTGAGTGGCCGCTCCAGGTCCCCCGACCGGACGTCGCAAACAGTTTGCCCGCGCCCGCGGCATATTTGTCTTGGACCGTCACGGAAGCGCGAACCGCGCCCGTTTTTGCAACGTATCCTCGAAACTTCACGAGATTGGGATGCGTGACAATTCCGTTGGTCACATCGACAGTGAAGCTGTAAGTGGAAACGCAGGTTCCTCTTTGCGTCACGAAGACGAGGTCCCACGAGCCGTCGTAGGACGATGAACCGTATGCTGCCGGTGCAGAGTGGTGACTCCGCCGCGCCAATAAGTGCACGTCTGTCGTCAAATCTGGTATCGTCGCCCTGATCGACGTGCCATTGATCGGCGAGGCTGACGATTTGGCTGTGGCGGCGATCGCGATAGGAACAGCAATTGCGAGCGCACTCGCGAGCTTGCAGACCTGAATCTTCATAGAAGCTCCTGTTCGCTTTAAACCACGCAACGAGAATGACCTTGCAACTCGGTCGAGGGAAATCACCTCTCGCCATGGAGTCGATAGACGACCATTATTGCCGCTTTGCTGGGCGAGACTACAGTGAGGAGGCCCATCATCGGGTAGTTCAAGGGCGACGACGAGTTAGGAACCTCTGCGGACGTGGCGAGCAGACAATTATGTAACCACCCATGGCGCGGCGAACTCATGGGCTAGAAGCGTGATGACACCAACTTCGAGTGATACGCATTCGAAGAACCAAAGGTTCCGTCGTTTAAAGGACGCCAGTGGACGACGGTCTCTTGTGGCCGAAGGGACCCCGGCGCCATCGCGACGCTGGTTTTGCGCGGATTGACGGTTGGTACCCTCGAACCCGGTCGGGACGGCAGCGCCCCCGACGTCCTCGGTGCGCGGAGCTTGCTTAAACCGACGCCTCGAGTGTTAGAAATCCGTGCGAGTGGCGGACACCTCACCAGGGTGGAAAGCGCAAAGCCATGTCGGGCCGTGTGCCTTCAGAGCGACAGGCGGTTCTTCTCTCCCCATCGATCGGTGGGAGCGGCCAGGTGAGGGGCCGGTCTTTCTGCAATGCTCTGGGTCACGGTTTACTCGCAGCTCCGATTGCGGCGGGGTGTACGGGCGCTTGGGCTTTACGACCGCGCTCGCAGCACTAGTGTTTTTGCCGAGAGATCAGCCGAGCCGCGCATAATAATCCTTCCGCCGAAAGTATGACCGCGTGAGCACCTCTTCGCGCCAGCCGAGAGTTCCGGTCCGGCCCGCAGCACGTGACGCACGACTTTTGAGCTGTTCCGATAACGGCTGGCTATCGACTTCATGGCGAGAGGTGATTTTCTTTTCCACCGTCGCTGACCCAATCTTAATCAGTCATCGCCCGCCCGCGGCTGCGGCCGAAGTCGGCCTTCCGTTGGACGATCATCAGAGGTCCGACATGCACATCGAAGAGACGGCTCGCATTTCCTTGCCGTTGGAGAATGTCGTCGTGCTCGTGGGGGGCGCGGGTGTTGCGAACGGAGGGGAGCGTGCGTTCAGCACAAGTGTGAGTTGCGTGCGCGATGACGATATCGGCCGCATCGCGTCGAGATGTATGGAGATCCCAGTCGTCGGGTCCAACGGCGAGGTGTCGGGCGTCTTGTGCCATACCAATCCATTCGATGCGCGAGCCGCGGTCGCTGCTGGCGAGCGGCACCCGGTGAGAACGGCGCGCGAACACTTGGGCTCCGTTCAGCGATGAAGCTTATGATCCCGCCCGGCCGCCTCGATCGTGCGGTCGATCACAAGACAGAGCATGTGCTCGGCCCCGCCGATGCCGAGATCTCGCTGGTTGAGTACGGCAGCTACGCCTGTCCGCACTGCAGGGCTGCCAACGAGCGCATCGCGCAGGCGCGCGATCAACTTGGCGACCGCGTTTGCTATGCCTTCCGCCACAGGCCGCTCTCGGACAACAGTCTTTCCTTCCGTGCTGCGGAGCTCGCTGAGCTTGCTCAGACACCAGAGACGTTCTGGTCCGCGCACATCAAGCTGATGACGAGGTCGATGCAGCTCACAGAGGACGACCTTTCGGCGGTGGCCGCTGACCTAGGTGTGCATGCCAACCCCACGCTTCGCGATAGCGACGCGGTTCGCCGCGCGAAGGCGAGGGTGGAGTCGGACATCGCGAGTGCACGCGCGAGCGGCGTGAGATTCACGCCGACATTTTACATCAACCGCCGGCGCTACGACGGACCCTGGGACGAAAGTTCTCTCGTTGATGCAATGCTTGGCACGCTTGGCCACCGGGTCCGTACGGCTGCCCTCGACTTCGCGAGCTGGGGCCCGTCCGCCGGCATTTTGCTCGTCGTCGCGACTGTGGCGGCGATTGTCTTGACGAACTCGCCGATCGGGCCGGCGTTCGAGGCGCTCTGGCGGTGGGAGTTCGGCGTGAGCTTGGGCAGCGCAGCCTTTCGGATGTCCATCCTCCATTGGGTCAACGACGGGCTGTTGATGCTGTTCTTCCTCGTTGTGGGATTGGAAGTGAAGCGCGAGATGACAGTCGGACACCTCGCAAGCCGTCGCTCCGCGGCGCTTCCGATCGCGGCCGCGCTCGGCGGCATGGTTGTGCCGGCGTGTCTGTATTCGCTGGTTCTCCCCGCGGGGCCGTGGTCGCACGGGTGGGGTGTTCCGATGGCGACCGACACCGCGTTCGCGATTGCCTTGATTGCAGTGATGGGCTCCCGCGTCCCGGTCGAGCTGCGCATCTTCCTCACGGCGACGGCCATCGTTGACGACATCGGTGCGATCGTCGTCGTCGCCGTGTTTTACTCCGGCGAAATACATCTGGCCTACCTTGCTGCGGCGGCGATGGTTGTAGTTGCGCTAGTGCTGCTGAGCCGATCTGGGGTGTACCATCTCTCGCCCTACATCCTGATGGGCGCTGCGCTGTGGGCCCTCGTATACGCGGGCGGTCTCCACGCTACATTGGCCGGCGTGTTACTCGCCTTGTTCATTCCGACGCGACCGCCCGCCAATCTGGCCGCCCTGATGACGCAGGCGAGCACCATCATCGCGTCCGAAGCTCGGCATGAGGGCGAAGTTCTCAGGCGCGGCCCCTCCACTCCAGCCCTGCAGGCGCTCGACGCAATCTATGATAGAATTGAATCGCCCGCCGATCGACTGCTACGACACGCCGGCGCGCGATCGAGCTACGCTGTCCTCCCAATCTTTGCATTGGCGAATGCCGGAGTGACGATCAACCCAAGCGTCCTCGCTGGCCATGGCCGTCTGACCGCTGCGATCGTCGCTAGTCTCGCTATAGGAAAACCGCTCGGCGTCTTCCTCGCGGCCGCAGCAGCAGTGCGCACAGGCATAGCCGTCAAGCCGGCCGAATACACGTGGCGGCAGCTGGGCGGGGCAGGAGCCCTTGCTGGCATTGGCTTCACGATGTCGCTCTTCATCGCCGGACAGGCATTTCCAAGCGCGACGGACCTCTCGGCCGCAAAAATCGCTGTGTTCGCCGCCTCGAGTCTTTCTGCCGTCGTCGGGACTGGCCTGCTCTGGGGAGCTTCGCATCAGGAGCTTATCGGAGATGCGCCGCAGAGCGCCGGCATGAAATCATCATAGCTTGCCGCCGCTTATGCCTGACCGCGAAAAGGAGATGATTCCACCTGCGACGCGGCGGTCCGCCTGTTCCACATCGCAGGCGTGAAACTTAGGGGCACTTGGTCGAGATCTCCTGGTATCCCGCCGTCGAGGACACCAGCAACGCAGAGTTATCGTGGCGAACCGTCGCATTTGAAGGAGTCGAAATGACGCGCGTATATTTCCACTGCGCGAATACCAAGAAGGTTTTCGTCGATCGCCGCGGCGCCGTCGTGGATGATATTGCTGAAGCGCGGGATCATGCGAACCGCATCGTGCAGTCCCTCACCAAAGAGCGCAGCCTCGAGGATTGGCGTGACTGGGTTCTGCATGTCAGCAATGATCAGGGCGATGAGCTCTTCGTTGTGCCCTTCACTTTCGTGCTCGGGGAGCCGAATTGAGGTCGCCGTGTTCCAAGCGATCCTTTGGACCAACGCGCTTATGTCCCACTTGAAAAGCAGGCCGCTGGTGCCCTACGAAGACTATCTTCAGCGTCAGCGCCGCAAGGTCAAGATCGACTTGATGCGCCGACACGAATTGCGGAGGAGTGCTCGCGCGCGCTGGGCAGCAAAACGCCGCCGCCAGCCTGCGTTTCGGTGGTCGGCCAGGTTTCAGGCTTTGCAACTGGTCGCGCCGAAATCGTATGCGGTGTCCAAAGACCCGAAGTCCTTCGTCACGCCAGGTTTCGAATTTAGATTGGCCTTTGCTCTTCCATGATGCTAGGCACAGCCTTCAATATCTCCTCCGCACCTCGCTGAAGAAGTTTGTCTCCGAGACGTGTGCCTATTACGTCGGCTTGATCGGCCGTCCCAACGCATTCATCAGCAATCTTCGTGTGGCCATCTGGATGAGTCACCTGTCCTCGAAGCGTTAATGTCCCGGCGAACCATCTGACAGAAACCCCGAGCGGTAAGCTGCAACCCGCATCGAGACTTCTCATCAATGCGCGCTCTGCGTCTACTTCGGTGCGCGATTTCCGATCTTCAATCTTTTTAAGCAGTGCTATGAGTGCCGTATCTTCTTCGCGAGCTTCGACCGCGAGGGCGCCTTGGCCGACTGCATACGGGAAAACATTCGAGTCTAGTATCTGTGAGGCCTCATGTAGCAATCCTAGCCGTGACAACCCCGCCGCTGCCAATAGAGTAGCGTCTATTCCCTCTCGGTTCTTTGCCTTACAAAGCCTTGGAAAAACGTTTCCACGGATGGGTCGAACATCCAGACCAGTGCAAAGAGCGAGAAGTTGCGCTTTGCGGCGAATTGATCCAGTGCCGATGCGCAGCCCTGGTCGTAACTGATCTAATGTAACGCCACAAATTGTGTCACGAGGATCCGCTCTTTTGGGAACGGCCGCCAATACCAAACCGGGCTGCAATCTGGTCGGAAGATCCTTGAGGGAGTGAACGACCAAGTCAACTTCTTTGTGCGTAAGCGCGTCTTCGCTCTCCTTCGTGAATGCTCCGATGCCGCCAAACTGTTGAAAGGACGACCGTCGATCTCTATCGCCAACCGAACTTGTGAAAACGAGTCTTACCGCAGCGGCCGGCTCGACGCCATGAATAAGAGCGGCGACGTGACTGGCTTGCCAGCGGGCCAAATCACTTCGCCTGGTGCCGAGGCGAATTTCCATGATCAAGGCTCTGATTGTTGTGTAGCGCGCCGACTTCTAGCGCTGCGAAGGAATCGACCTGTAGGGCTTCATGTGGGCTGCCGTCACTTGTGTTCACAACGAAGCGATAAAGGTAGAACGGTGATCGAAAAAGCCTGTGGCCATTATGCCAAGCCAAGGGAGAGCCTCCATGATCAAGAGCCGATGCCGCTCGATTGGATCGCGTCGCTTTCTTGTCACCTCCACGCACTGTGTCGTGAACGCGCATATTCGCTCGGAGTCGCGGAAACCCGGATAGGCCAGTGGCGCCGGGGTGGTCACTTCGGGCAGGATGCTCACCGGTAATCCTTCGACGATAGGGGCGATGACTTTTCAGCCCTCATTCGCTGATATTCCGCAGCGGCCTCCTCGGCCGTCGCGAAGTTCTTGCTATAGATGAAGTTTTCGCAACCATTGCTGATGCGGGCGTAGTAGGGTTTTCGCCGCCTAGCACAGTCCGACCGCTTCCTGACGCCGGGGAAGCCGTGCTTGTTGACTATGGTGCGTGGCATGTGCGCTTGATTCCTGATGCTGGGGCGAAGCCCCTCATTGTTAAGCTCGCTTTTCTACCGGCGCGCTATTTGAATGGATTCATTGACGCGGAATAGGTCGGGGTTTTGGCGTAGTTCGCGGGAACGTTCCAAAGCGTCGCGACGTACCAGGCGGTCCAAGCAACGATCAGCAGGCTTAGCACCCAAACCCAAACAGGGATTGGCGAGGGCGATTCTGCCCGGTGCGGCTCGAATGGTTCTTCGGCTCCAAACGCGTTGACCATGAAGCGCAGCGTACCGTGAACGACGGCCCCATCACCGAGCCCGCTGAGTGTGATCCCGGGCCCATTGCGGACCTGGAACCGAAGGCGTCGGACGCCGACTTGGCCAGTGGCGTCCTGGGCTTCGATGCGCAGGCCGTGTTCGCCGTCGGCAAGGCTCTTGGTGTCGAGCGCTATCTGCGCCGGTGGCCGCTGATCGGTAACGGGATCGGTCGCTTCGTCGAGATAGATGCGGATGCGCGGATCGGACACGTGTTGCATTCCTCTAACGGTCGGCATGCAGGACGCGATATTTTGGATGATCGGGATCCCGTTCGCCGGGGGTGACCAGCATCCACACCGCCGCCACGATGCAGCTAAGTGTCACGAGCCCGGCCCCACCCGCCACCAGCGCGTTGCCGAGTAGTGGTCCGGCAAGACTAGGACCGCCAGCGCCACCAGCGATCGAAGGCGCAGTGCAGAGGTAGCCGAGCCCCGAGAGAATCCAGGCGGTAATCGTATCGGTCATCGTCGCCTCCTATTTTTCAGCGCGGAACTTCGTGATCTCGGCAGGCGTCACCAACGGCCCGTGGTTACCCCATGACGTGCGCTCGTGATTGATGATATCGGCGATCTGCTGATCAGACAGTCGGTCAGCGAACGGCGGCATCTCTACTTCGTACTTCTGGCCGTCGATTGCCTTACCGCTAAGGCCGCGCAGCATGGTGGTGATGTGTTCGGCAGGGTCAGCGGCATTAACGACCGGATCGCCTGCAAGCGGCGGAAATGTGCCAGGAACGCCTTTGCCCTCGGCGCCGTGACAGACGCCGCAGTTGTCGGCGAAGAGCTTCGATCCTTCCGCAGCATCGAACGTCGGTGCCGGGGGCGCTACTGGCGAGACCTGTTTCGGCGTCGTTGCCTGCTTCTGCAGTGGTTCGTTGGCGCGGGCCGCGACGACATCAGCCGCACTGATTAAGGCACCACGATTGCCCCACGAGGATCGCTCGTGATTGATGATGTCAGCGATTTGCTGATCAGACAATTGATCGGCAAACGCCGGCATTTGCGCTTCATAGCTCTGGCCATTGATTACCCGCCCGCCAAGTCCGTGCAGCACAGCGCCAATATGTGCCGTCGGATCGGCGTCGTTAACCACCGGATCTCCGGCGAGCGGCGGAAACGTTCCCGGCACACCCTTGCCTTCCGCGCCATGGCAGGATGCGCAGTTGTCGGCGAACAGTGCGGCACCCTTGATGGCATCAAACCCCGGGGACCCGCTCGAAGGACTCTCAGTCGCGGCGCGGGACTGCGTCGAAACGAGCGGGGGCTGCTTCAGCGACAACAAATAGGCTACGAGCGCCTTGCCGTCGTCGTTTGGGATGACGGTACCGCCTGGCGCGAACCGGGACGGCACTGGCACCGCTTTCTCTCCTGGAGGTAGTTTGTCCACAATCCTGAACAGCCAGGGGAAGGCCGGCATGATCGATTGCGGTACAACTGCACGCGGTTGATAGAGATGGATGTACTGCCATATGCTACTCGACTGCCGCGTACCGATATTGCTCAAGTCTGGACCAGTGCGCTCCGAACCTAGTAATTCCGTAGTCTGGTAGGCATAATCGCCCGGCGCAGACGGGCGGCCAAACGGCTTATCTCCGGAGAGCGGGCGTACTTGCTGGGTATGGCAATAGAAGCAGCCTTCGGAGACATAGACATCTCGACCCCGCGCCTCAATCGGGGTCAGTGGCTTAAGGCCCGGCGTCGGTGGCACCTTCGACAGCCAGATCCCCGGCAGCACGCCCATAAGAATCGCCAGTCCAGTGTAGATCAGCGTTGAACCGCCAGAAATGGCCAATGTCCTGTTCATGCCGGCACCGTCTTGGCTGCCGCAAGCTCCGTGCAGGACCTACCGTAGGTCATTGTCCAGACGTTGAAAGCGAAGACAAGATGGCCGGCGAACATCAGCGAGCCGCCGACGGAGCGCCACAGCCAGTATGGCGCGGCATCTTCGACCGACTGGATGAAGGTGAGTCCTCGAAACCAATCGAGCCCCTGAACGGTGCCGGCGGCCGATAGCGCCGCAACGTATATGACGACGCCGACGGCGGACAGCCAGAAATGTATACCCATGGTCAGGTTGTAGGGATACTTGCCGGTGGCGCGCGGCAACAGCGCGTAGATGCCGCCCCAAATCGCGAAAGTGACGAAGCCATACATCGTCAGGTGCGAGTGCCCTACCGTGTAATTGGTCAGATGCCAAAGCTGCTGCAGCGAGCGAAACGCCTCGAATGTGCCTTGTGCCGAACCCAGTAGATAGCCGTAGACGGCGACGAGGATGAAAACCGCAGGCGAGCGATATATCCATTCGTGAGTCCCCCGGAAGGTGAGAAGGAAGTTTGCGGTGCCGCTCAGCACTGGAACCAGCATGGCCACACTGAAGACGATAGCCGTAGTCTGCAGCCACCATGGTAGTGGACTGAATTCAAAATGATGAGCGCCGATGATCGGATAGAAGATGAGATTCGTCCAGAATGCAAAGACGCCGAGAGAATATGAATAGATCGGCCGGTTCAAGAGCTTCGGCAGCGCATAGTAGGATACACCGAGCGATAGGGGCGTGAACCATAGTCCGACGGCGTTATGCATGAAGAAGGCCTGTACCGCGACCTGACCCAGTCCGTACTGATACCAGGGCAACATCGACACCACGACCATCACAATGGTCCACAGCGTGCCCCCGATAGTATACCAGTTAGAAACATAGATATGCTCGCCATCCCGGCGCTCGACAGTGGCGATCATATTCCAGACCGCGGTGATCAAGCCGAGTCCAAGGATTACGCGAATCCACCACAGCCATTCGCGATACTCCTGGCCGTAGGTGAAGCCGAGATCGAGTGTGACCGTGCCCAGCACGGCGGCGACATTGAGGAGCGCAAGACTGATCCATGCGAGGCGCTCGCTGTAGAGCCTTGCGCCAGAACTGCGCGCTGCGACAAACAGCGCAAGCCCAATCAGCGCCTGGCTCGCCCAGGCATAAAACGTTCCGCTGGTGTGTATCGCGCGCAGCCGACCGAACGACAGCGCTGGCGTGGTCGCGAAATCCGGGTAAGCGAATTTGAAGCTGACGAGGAGCCCCACGGCCGTGGCGAATACAAGCCAGATTGTTGCCGAGGCCACGTACGCCGCGAGCACCCGTGCCAAAACACGGTCATCCGGAGGGAGCGCGCGAAGTGGAATGGCTGCAGCGCTATCGGACATCATCCGTCTCCTCGACGACGTTGTTCAGCGTTGCCCTGAGGCGCACCAAAAGCGTGACGTCAGCGGCATTGCAACCGGGCCGGCTTTATCGGGAGAATCCGGCGCGATCACTTTGTCCTTATTTTTGTAGCTGAGCTGGTCGGAAACATGGATCGTTTCGCCGATCCTGTCCGCCGTTACGTACCGGTAGCCATCTTCCCATGGTTCGCCGAAATCGGCGGCTTTACCACTTACTGAAGCCGGGTTTACGCCGTTGCTTTGCATATCGAGCCTCCTGGCTTCTCGATCTGATCGCGTGTTGGTGACGTCATTTGAAAGCTGCGGTATGACGACGCGTTGGAGAATGAGCTTGCAAGGCCCGCCAAGGGAAATCACCTTTCGACATAGAGTCGATATACGATCGTTATCGCCGACCAACAGCGTCGTAGTGAGGAATGCCACCCGTCGCATCTCCAGAGATCCAGGTTGCCCTACGCTGATCGCCTAGGTTGCGACAAGGGTAAGCGGGCGTCGCTATGGAACGAGCAAAACTCGATTTGTCCAAAGGCGCGAGGGCCAGTCGCTTGGATATGCGCCTGCAGGCATTCCACGCTATGGCGTCGTCACACCGCGGGGGCGGCAATAACGATCGTCTATCGACTCTATGGCGAAAGGTGATTTCACTCGGCGCAGTTGCAGGGCCATTCTTCAACCATCGTCATTCAAATACTAAATGCCGCCAACGAGACGCGACCAGCGCGAAAAGCAACGAGGGTCGATATGAAAGACAACAGTTTGAGGTCGGTGATGCGATCCATGTCTCTGGCCAACTCAGCCGGCAAGAAAATGGCAACCTGATAGCGCCTGCTTCTCGATGAATTCGGTCGGCTCGCGGAGGTTTCGATGATGGAACGACAGATGCGAGCGACCGACGCCAATGCCGTCAAGAGTTCAGCGCGGTTCGGAGCAACGCTGAACACCGCCGTCCAGGAGAGGCTTTATGTCCTCGTCGTCGCCGCATTCGCCGCGGCGGGCAACGTGCGCAGGGAGGCCGGCGGCACGCCTCGGTGCGCCAGCAACCTGATCGGTGTGGCGAGACTGGCCCTTTCCTGAACAGCTCGTCGAAATCATCTTCAGGGGGACGCTGCCCGGAGCCAGAGGCGAAGCCGCGTGGTGAGTTTCCAAGTTAGGTAATCGCTTTGCGCAGCACTTCTTCTCGCTACGGCGCCGGCGCCCGATTGTTCCATTGGCTGACGGTCATGCTGGTTCTTGTCGCCTATGTGCTGAGCAGTGGCGATGGCTACTCGCTCTATTCCGCCTCCGCGGACGGGCTCCGGAGGATTCACGAGACGCTCGGGGTTCTTGTTTTCAGTGTCGTCGTACTGCGGTTGGTATGGAGGCTGATCGACAGCGCGCCAGCGAAGCAGCCGATGCCGCGATGGATGACCCTGATCGCGCAGCTCGTCCACTTCGTGCTTTATGTGTTCCTCATTGCGATTCCAACAACGGCCGTGCTTGGTACCTGGCTTGAGGGGATTCCCGTCACTCTTCCCGGATTCGACATCGCTCCGCAGATCACGAAAGCGCATGGTCTGGGTCATCTGATGATGGAAATACATGCCACGCTAGGTAACGCCATCCTCTGGGTTGCCGGCGTGCATACAGCCGCGGCCCTCTTCCACTACTTTTATCTGCGTGATGAAGTGTTTCAGTCGATGATTCCCGGTGCATGAATGATCAGTCCGAGTACCGCGGAGAGCCGTATTCCCTCTGAAATTGGCGATATTTGCTTGCAAAATTCACTGAATCTCATGCGCTGCCGCTCCAACTGACAGGAGTTCGTCGCGACAGCGCACTGACACAAATACGGTAGATGATGTCAAAGTCCGTGCCTCCTGCAGGAAGCCGAGGTCGCCCTCAGACCGCCGTTGTTAGCTGGTGCAATTTGAGTCGCCGAATTGCCGATTACCCAATCAAGTCTAGCGACATTGAGGCTCGTTTGTTCGACGTCGCGCAAGTAGTTTGCGCAATCGTAGCGCGGGAAGATCTGCGTTGGGGTTGCCGATCCTGCCGCAAACAGCCTCGACGGCGCGGGCAGTTGGCTTGTCGTAGAGTGTGCTAGCGAGCGTGGCTAAGATCCGTTCGATGCGGTGCAGGCCCGGTGAACCGAGTGAACGAATTGTACTCGTCTATCGTTAGCTTTTTGAGGACGTTCGTTGCTCACTGCGTCTGAAGCGTCAGTTGGTAGGAGTGGTGAGCGGGCTGTCATTGGTGTCAAGGACGAACAGGGCGAGCAGCTTCGCCGGCTCGGTCTTGCTCGCGTTGCGGCTGATCGAGTGGAGCGAACCCGGAGATTCAGACCAGCTCTCGCCGGCCCGATAGATGCGCGTCTCGCTATCATTTACCTTCGACTCGATCGCGCCTGAGATCACATATGCATAGATAAAAGCAGATTTCGCGTGGGTGTGGGGCGGAGAGGCCGCGCCCGGTGCGTAATCGACTTCCACAGCAATCAGCGACTTGCCAGGGATATTGGGAATAGCCGCCTCGAAGTTCTTCGTGACGGTTTCCGCCCCGCTATCATGGGCGCAAATAGGGCCGGTCATCGAGAAGGCGAGAGCGGCGCTAAGGACGATAATGGATTGGATCTTCATGGGCTTTGTCCTTTTGAGCAACAAGTCGGAAAGATGATGATCCTCGATAGGAAAATCACGATCGTATCCGTTATAACGGGCGGGAAGAGGTCGTCACGAGACTGGCTATTTCAAATGTTATCTGAAACTCGTGGTGGAACGTTAGGCTCGCTTGAGCGATGCTAAGCTGACGTCACCTCACGGGAAAATGTCTGACTGTTATGGTTTCCATTCCAACGCGTCCATTGTGCTGATGAGCTCCGACGCGAGAGGAGCCCGCGTGCCGCACGCACCTGGCGAATTAGGTGTGCCACGTCAATGCCACACATGACGTCATTGGCGCCATGCAATGCCAGTTCAGGAGTGGATAGGCGGCCGTTTCCCGCAGGCTGGGACGTTGATCGATTGCCGAGGCGGCGAGTTTCTGCAGACGCGGCCACTGGCATCTGGCTCGGGCACTGCGCGAGTGACTATAACTATCGTTTATTGATTTTATGGCGACAATCAATTTTGCGTTGCCGACGTCCTTTGGTCAATCTCCGAGCTAGCGTCGTATAATTCGATCCTGTGACCTACATACAATGTCGGCTTGAGAAGCTAGGCGGCTCGATTATGCGAAGCAACGACCTCATCGATTCGGCGCGCCTTCCGGAGATGGGATCAGCGAAGCGACCTGGTCACCGGATGCGGGGCCGTTCTTGAGGAAGCCGCGGGCGGTTCGAGCGCCTTGCGGTTCAAACAGTGAGGCCGATTATGATGCTGCAAAACGGCGACATCTTTCCATCTCTTACCTTCGCTCGCGTCGGGGGCGGAAAAATCAGCCTGCCTGCCGATCTTGCAGGTTGGTTTGGCGTGGTTTTATTCCATCGTGGCTCCTGGTGCCCGTACTGCAACGCTCAGCTCGCCGCTTTCGCGCGAGCGGCAGACAAATTCGTCGGTGAAGGCATCAAGGTCGTCTCGGTATCGGTAGACGACCGGGAAAAATCGGAAATGCTCGTCGAAAAGCACAAAATCGGTTTCCCCGTCGCTTACGGTGCTGACGCGCGAGCGGTTTCCGCGGTGACCGGCGCCTTCGTTAATGACGATCCCGTCTGTCTCCAGGCAACCGGCTTCGTCTTGAACCCCGAAGGCCAAGTGGTGACGGCCGTTTATTCGACCCGCGCGATCGGCCGTCTGATGCCCGACGATGTGCTCGGTTTTGTCCGCCACCTCAAATCTTTGGCAAAAAATTGAAAGCAGCAAAGCAGCGGGATTAGCTGGAAGATCGATGGATGGCGCACGTGTCTGGATGGCGCTTGGCCGGGGACCCGCCAGGTCCCATCGGCGATCGCCGGATCGTAGTCATCGCTTGGCAGCGCCATACGATGAGACGTATGGTTTCCACGGGCCTCGCTGAAAAAGGCGTATTCCAGGCAGTTTTGTGGTCGAAACTCACGAAGCGAATGCACCGATTCTGATTCCAGACATTCCGGCGATTATCGCTGATGCTACGACGGCGCTCATAGCGATGCAGACACCCCAAAGTCGACCGGCAGTACGTTGATCGACACCGTGTGCGATCAGCACCACCCTTAATCCTGAAGCGAGGTGGCTCAAGACAAAGAAGACGCCGAGCGCGTAGTGAGGGAGCAGACGGATGTTCCAAGCTTCATGAATGAGCCCAGTCGGAGCTCCGATCGCGAAGTTCCAATCCGTGGGTATGCCGAGAAAGCTTCGTGCGTAGACGAAGACCGAATTCATGTGGCCGAGAATGAAGATTGAGAGATAGGCGCCCGAAGCGACCTGATAGGTCCTCTGGAAGTCATGCGCCGAGGCGCTCCACCGCCACGCCAGAAGGAGGCCGGTCCCTATCTGGAAAAGCATGGTTGCAACCAACAAGGGTTCACCTACGGCAGAGCGATAAACCACGCGTCCGATCTTCATCACTGCGGCGTGCGCATCAGGACCTATCAAGCCGAACAGATGGTTCGCTAGATGAAACACCACATATAGGCTCAGGACCACGGCCGTTACTCCATGGACAACCCGCCAACCTCCGACCACAGGCTCAGCTGATTCAGCCGGACCTCGTGCAGACTGCGACCATTTCGCGATCGCGAGCCAGATCGCGCACCAGATGACCTCATCGGGAATAGGGCTCTTGATTAGGGCTTGCACAACGCCGAGAAAAACATAGAGCGTCGGCGACACAACGCTCGCATAGGCGAGGCGTCTTGAACCGGGATCGGACGTTGGTCGACAAGCTAGAGCGATCCCGAGGAACGGCACCACGAACGCAACGACCAAAACACTGGTCGCGCAGGCGATTGCGACGGGTGGCAGGCTTGCGGCTTGCGTGCCGACGATAGCATGGAAACCATTGAGCAGAAATGGATAACAAATCGCCGCCGCCGCCGGCGCAAGAGCGACATAGCCATCGCGCTTCTCGAGACGCCTACTGCGATTTTGCCCGTGAACAATTGCGTCCATCATCCACCCTACAGAGTCACGGTTAAGAAACCGGGTTCGAGACGACTTCCGAGATGGGCGGGCCTTCGAGTATTGTCTGCGTCGCGCATCGGTGTTCCGATCAATCGTTAATTGCTGGGTGGAGTGTCTCTTTCGATCAATCACCGTCTTCATTGTGCTTTTGAATGTTCGACCGGTGTCATAGCAAGAGAAGGTAGCGTCAGTCGAAGCTTCCGCCGAAGGCAAGTAATGTCCTGATAGAACGGCGGATCTTAGCACACAAGCTGCCCAATTCGCCTATGAGCCACTAGCCGGCTAAAATGTATTTGAGTTATTCATGCGCATCATGAATGGCTCACCTTTACTGTTCGTAGTGCGTGTCGCTCGCGCAGGTTACTGATGAGCGTCTCTTCGAGCTCGCGACCGAAGTCGCGGCAACGGTGTGCGTGTCGTGACGCCGTTCATTGCGCCTCAACGCGGCTCAGGAGTCTTTGCTGAAACGAAGCGCTGGGCTCAGCGTGCGGTGTGATCGTGCATTCCGACTACATAATCATGCTAATCGGAAAGCAGCAATAACCATCGTTTATCAAGTCGATGTCGAATTGTAATTTCCCTTCGCCGTGCTGCAGGGTCACTCTCTAAAGCATCTTCGTGTCGTAACGTTCAACGCTGAACCGACACGCGGAACACGATGCTATTGGAGAGTCGACATGCAATGTAGCGGCGCAATTGAGGCTGTCGCGTCTCTTGGCGGTGCCGTCAGCCAAGTTATCTACTTCCAAGACATTGCTGCCGTTCGTGCGGTAATTGCCTTTGTATCGATCGAACATGACCGCAAACTTCGCAAGGCCGCAAGATACCTGTCTCAGTCAATGCGGCGTTCTAGCTCGTTTGGGAGAGCCGGAAGTGAGCGCAGCTGAAAGAATGGCTGTGGCGATCCAGTTCATCGGACGTCCGTTTCGTCGCTTTCGCAGATGCGTTGGCGCATCGATCTGCATGCTACTTGCGCTTACGCTCGTGGGCTGCAACGAGAAGGCGCAATCGCAGGTGGTTGCGCCTCCGCCGTCCGTTACGGTGGCGCAACCGGTCAAACGCACTGTCACCGACTGGGACGAGTTCACCGGCAGGTTCGAAGCGATCCAGGAGGTGCAAGTCCGTGCCCGCGCCGGTGGCTTTGTCACCAGTATCGAGTTCAAAGACGGCGGCATGGTGCACGCCGGCGATCTGCTCTACATCATCGACCCTCGCCCGTTCGAGGCGGTGGCGACCCAAGCGGACGGTCAGCTCGCCGATGCGCGCGCCAAGACAGAGCTGGCCAAGCGCGAGCTTGAGCGCGGGCTCACCCTCGTAAAGACCAGTGCGGTCTCCGAGCAAGTCGTCGACCAGCGTCGCGCGGCATTGGAGGCCGCTCACGCCGCTGAGACTATTGCCGAAGGCGCGCTAAAGGCCGCCCAGCTTAATGTCGAATTCACGCATGTGGTGGCACCGATAACCGGCCGCGTCAGCCGCCATTTTGTGAGCGTCGGCAACCTCGTGCAGGGGAGCGACAACGGCGGCTCGACGCTACTTACCACGATTGTTTCAATGGACCCAATGTACGTATATTTCGACGTTGACGAGGCGACCTATCTTAAGAACAACAAACTGTGGTTCGAGGGTAAGCGGCCGAGCTCACGCGATACGCCTAATCCAGTGCAGGTGGCGCTGACCGGCGAGACCAAACCATCGCACGACGGCCATATGGATTTCATCGACAACCGGCTCGACGTCTCCACCGGCACGCTTCGCAGCCGCGCGATCATCCCGAACCACGATCTATCCATCCTGCCCGGCCAGTTCGGCCGCGTGCGGCTAATTGGCTCCTCGCCCTATGAGGCGCTTCTTTTGCCAGATGTAGCGATCGCGACCGATCAGTCGCGCAAGATCGTGTTCGTGGTCAAGGATGACAACACTGTGGAAGCGCGTGCGGTTGAACTCGGTCCGTTGGATCAGGGACTGCGCGTTGTTCGCACAGGCCTGAAGCCGGAGGATCGTGTCATCATCGACGGCCTCCAGCGAGCACGCGTTGGCGCTAAGGTGAGCCCGCGCAGCGTCGAGATCAGCGGCAGTAAGTCATGAATCTCGGACGTCTTTCCGTCAATCAGCCCATTCTGGCGATGGTGCTGTCGATCGTGCTCTTGATTGTGGGCGCGATCGCGTACCAGACGCTGCCCGTCTCTGAATATCCGCAGGTAGTGCCGCCTACGGTTACGGTCACCACGCAATACCCCGGCGCCTCGGCACAGACTGTGTCCGATACGGTCGCAGCTCCCATCGAGCAGGAGATCAATGGGGTCGAGGACATGCTGTACTTGTACAGCCAGGCGACCTCCAACGGCCAGCTCACGATAACCGTGACTTTCAAGCTTGGCACCGATCTCGACAAGGCCCAAGTGCTGGTGCAGAACCGCGTCGCGATCGCGCAGCCGCGGCTGCCGGAGGAGGTGCAGCGCAACGGAGTAGTCACCCGTAAGAACTCACCCGACATCCTGATGGTCGTGTTCATGCTGTCGCCCGACGATAGCTTCGACCAGCTCTACATATCGAATTATACGCTGTTGCAGGTGCGCGACCAGCTTCTGCGGCTCGATGGCATTGGCGACATCCAGATGTTTGGCGCGCGCGACTATTCGATGCGGTTGTGGCTCGATCCTGACCGGATCGCCAATCTCGGTATGACCTCAAGCGACGTCATTGCCGCGGTCCGGGCCCAAAACCTGCAGATCGCGGGCGGCCAGATCGCAGAGCCACCGATTGCGGATCGCGCATTCCAGCCGAACCTGGTCTTCACTGGGCGCCTCAAGGATATCAGGCAATTCGAGGACATCGTGGTGAAGGCTGGTTCCGACGGCCGTACCGTACGGCTGCGCGACGTTGCGCGGATCGAGCTTGGCGCGCTGGCCTACACTACCAACAGCTTCATACTACGAAAGTCAGCCGTTGCGATGGTGGTGACGCAGCGGCCCGGATCGAACGCGCTCGCCACCGCGAAACATATCTCCGACACGATGGTGCAGCTCAAGACGAGCTTCCCAAAGGGGCTCGACTACAATATCGGCTACAATCCGACCGAATTCATCGCCCAGTCGGTTCATGAGCTGATCAAGACGATTTACGAGGCGATGGCGCTCGTGGTCATCGTGGTGCTGGCGTTCCTTCAAGGTTGGCGGCCTGCGATCATCCCAATTGTTGCGATCCCGGTGTCGCTGGTCGGCACATTTGCAGCGATGGCGGTGCTCGGCTTCGGCATCAATAACCTTACGCTATTCGGCCTCGTACTTGCGGTCGGCATCGTGGTAGACGACGCCATCGTGGTTGTGGAGAATGTCGAGCGACATCTCCAGGCAGGTATGAGCCGGCGCGAGGCGGCTCTCAAGACGATGGAGGAGGTCGGCGGCGCGCTGGTCTCGATCGCCCTCGTGCTCTGCGCGGTGTTCGTGCCGACCGCGTTCCTCGGCGGCATTTCCGGGCGATTCTTCCAGCAATTCGCCGTCACAATCGCGGTCGCGACCGCGATCTCTTGCTTCTGTTCGCTAACGCTGTCGCCAGCACTGGCCTCCCGAATTCTTACTCCGCATGAGCAGAAACGTCCAACGGCGCGCTGGAACATCGTTGCACGG
Organism: Bradyrhizobium sp. CB1015; assembly: GCF_025200925.1. Lineage (GTDB taxonomy): Bacteria > Pseudomonadota > Alphaproteobacteria > Rhizobiales > Xanthobacteraceae > Bradyrhizobium. Next base: position 2,486,794 of record NZ_CP104174.1, read on the forward strand.
GGTTGGGACGGCTTCACCGCGCTTTTCAATTGCATCTTCGAGCGCCTAGCGCATGGCTACGCGGCCGCGACCGCCTTCGTGATCCGACACACGGTGGTGATGCTGGCAATCTACCTCGCGCTGATCGGCGGTGCTGGCTGGCTGCTCGCCACCACTTCTCAGGGCTTCATCCCGGCGCAGGATCGTGGTTATCTGATCATCTCGGTGCAATTGCCGGGCGCCGCGTCGCTGGTGCGGACCACCGCGGTGGTGCGGGAAATCGAGCGAATTGCGCTGGATACGCCAGGGATCATCCGTGTCGCGGCGTTTGCTGGCTTCTCCGGCGCGACCCGCACGCAGGCGGGCAACGCCGCGGCACTGTTCCCCGTCTTCGACGACCCCGAGGCGCGAGTTAGGAAGGGCCTGACTGCCAGCGTGATCACTGCGGATCTGCGAAAGCGGCTGTCGGCGATCCAGGGCGCCTTCATCATCGTCATCCCACCGCCTGCGGTGCCAGGCATCGGCACCGGCGGCGGCTTCGCCATCCGCATCCAGGATCGACAGGGGCGCGGTCCCGAGTTGCTCGGAGCTGCCACGGACGAACTCGTGGCCGCCGCGCGGAAGTCGCCAAACCTAACGTCGGTGTTCTCGCCGTTCACGGCGAATACGCCGCAGCTATTCGTCGACATCGATCGCGTGAGGGCGCAGAAGCTCGGTGTTCCCATCGCCAGCATTAACGATACGATCCAAACCTACTTCGGTTCGACCTATGTCAACGATTTCAACCTGTTTGGGCGCACCTATCATGTCACCGCGCAGGCCGATCTGCCATTCCGAAGAGAGACCTCTGATTTGGCGCGGCTGCGTACCCGCAACGCGGCCGGTGACATGGTTATGCTGGGGAGCGTAGTAGACTTCAAGGATATCTCCGGGCCCGATCGTGTCGCGCGCTACAATCTCTACTCAGCATCCGAGCTGCAGGGCGAGCCGGCGCCAGGCGTGAGCTCGAAGACCGCGCTCAACACCATCAAGCTATTGGCCGACAAAACATTACCGAGCGGGTTTTCTTTCGAATGGACCGATCTGTCCTATCAACAGGTGACGGGTGGCAATGCCGGTCTCTATGTGTTCCCGATCTGTGTGCTGTTCGTCTATCTGGTGCTGGCGGCGCAGTACGGCAGTTGGACGCTACCACTCGCGGTGATCCTGATCGTGCCGATGTGCCTCTTCGCGGCCACCATCGGCGTGCGCATCATGGGCGAGGACATTAACATCCTGACCCAGATCGGCTTCGTGGTGCTGGTGGGACTTGCGGCCAAAAACGCGATCCTGATCGTCGAGTTCGCGAGGGACATCGAGCTTGAGGGTAAACCGCGCCTGGAGGCGGTGATCGAGGCTTGCCGGTTGCGACTGCGGCCGATCCTGATGACCTCGTTCGCCTTCATCCTCGGCGTGCTGCCGCTCGTCGTCTCCACCGGACCCGGATCGGAGATGCGCCAGGCCGTCGGCGTCGCCGTGTTCTTCGGTATGCTCGGAGTTACGCTGTTCGGCCTAATCTTCACGCCGATCTTCTACATGGTCGTGCGCAACCTCGCGGAAGGAGCGGATGAGGGCAAGCCGACCCACGCGATGGCCGCCGCGGCGGAGTGAGTTGCGGTTACGCCGAGATGAAGCCAGAACGGCCGCCGCCGAAGAGGCAAATTACCGAGGAGAGAATTCCCATGAAGGCGATCATCGTGACGGACCGGGCTGCGGGAACGGCCGGTATGAAGCTGGTGGAGCAGCCCGAGCCACAGGCAGCGATAAACGACGTCGTCGTGCAGGTTCGTGCTTCGGGTTTCACGTGGGATGAGCTGACGTGGCCACCGACCTGGACCGATCGCTTCGATCATGACCGAACACCGTCGATCCCTGGGCACGAGTTGGCCGGAGTGGTCACCGCGCTCGGCTATGGCACGACGGGGCTGTCGGTGGGACAGCGGGTTTTCGGCCTCACGGACTGGTATCGCGACGGAACACTGGCTGAGTATGTCGCGGTCGAGGCGCGCAACCTCGCGGCGCTCCCGGGCGACGTCGATTTCACCGTGGGCGCGAGCCTGCCGATGCCGGGCCTGACCGCGTGGCAGGGACTGTTCGAGCACGGCCGCCTTCAGGCGGGGCAGAGCGTCCTGGCGCACGGTGCGGCTGGCGTAGTCGGTTCGATGGTGAGCCAGCTCGCGCGAGAGGCCGGCGCCTATGTCATCGGCACCGGACGCGCTGCCGACCGTCAGAAGGCGCTCGACTTCGGCGCTCAGGAGTTCGTCGATCTCGAGAACGATGTTTTGGAAGACGTCGGCCAAATCGATCTGGTTTTCGATGTCTTCGGCGGCGACATCGGAAAGCGGTCGGTGCGGCTGGTTCGAGCCGGAGGAACCCTTGTTTCAATCGTCGGGCCAAGCGAGGAACGGCCCGCCAACGGCTTGGCAGTCGATTTCGTCGTCGAGTCCGATCGGGCCCAACTGCGTGAGATCGTCCAGCGCGTACGGGACGGGCGACTGCGGACGAACGTTGGCAACATCGCGACCCTCGACGATGCCGTCGCTTCTTTCAACCGGACCGAGCGACGCAAGGGGAAGACTATCATCCGCGTTCGTCCGTAGGGACCCGTGCCCCTTGATGCATGCAGTCGGCCGGCGCGGTCCGGGTCGACCGCCTGCGTCTTATCAGCCCTAGCCACCACGAGGCATCCATGGTTTTCACGTTAAAGATCAACGGCACACCCAATGAGGTCGATGTCGACGGCGACACCCCGCTGCTGTGGGTGCTCCGCGATGTGCTCTGTATGACCGGGACCAAGTTTGGCTGCGGCCAGGCGCTGTGCGGCGCCTGCACCGTGCATGTCGACGGCCAGCCGGTCCGCTCCTGCCAAACACTGGTCGACAGCATTGGCGATAGCGCGGTCACCACGATCGAGGCGATCGGCCAGGCGCCGCAGGGTGCAGCCTTACAGAAGGCATGGCTGGAGCTGGAGGTGGCGCAGTGCGCCTACTGTCAGTCCGCCCAGATCATGTCGGCGGCTGCGCGGCTCAGGCCGCTTGTTCCGGATTTTTCTTTCCACGTTTGCTCATCAGACACGGGATCAGGCAATTCGGATGCCTGCGCAGACGAGGCGGCAATAAAAAGATGCTTAGACGTTCAACTGGGCCGTGCCCTGCCAAGGTCTCGCCCAACGATCCGCTACTTCAACGTCGCAAGATAGGCATCGAGGTCAGCCCGGTCCGTCGGGTTCTTCAGCCCTGCGTAGGGCATCTTGTTTCCGGGAACTACCTTCTGGGGCGATTCCAAATACGCATCGAGGATCTTCGTATCCCAGACAATATCGGACTTCTTCATCGCGTCACTGTAGGGGAACCCGGGAGCCGTACCCGCCTTTCTGCCGACGATTCCTCCCAGGCCAGGCCCCACACGATTGGCCTGATCCGTAGCGTGGCACGTTGCGCAAGCTTGGAAGATGGTCTTTCCGTGCGCGGCGTCCTGCGCGTGGCCTGGATTGGCAGCGGCTCCCGCAAACAAGAGCGCCGCGAGAATCGCACGAAGTGTTCCTGCGCTGTTCATTACGAACATCCTTTTTTTATCGGGATCAGAGGTGGCGCGGCTGCGCGAAATCGTTGAGATCGTCTCCGAGTCGGGGCGGGTGGCGCCGAGCAGACCAGATCCGCGCGGCTACAGCCGGGCCCTACATTGGTACTTTCATCGCGCATCCTTCGCTGGCCGCGCGCATCACGGCGAATCGCGCGATAGTTTCAGTCCTTAACGGGACGGCCGCGTGCGCTCGACCGCCCGCCACACCGAAAGATCGGATACAGGGGACAAAATGAGAAATTCCTTTTGGACATGCATTCGATAGGCGTGAGATATCGTCCAAGAGGCCTGTAGGCGTGGCGTAGGACGACACAAAAAGGGCAATTCGCGATCACTCTTTCCCGTTGGGTTGCTTCGAAACGTCATGCGCGAGCACTCCTTCCAGCTCGAGCCTGGATCCGGCTCCAGCGCGTCGCGGGGAAAAAGGTAGGGAAGCACCAAATCGGCCCGGATTGACTTCGGCGTGACGATCGCGACCGAAACGACGAGATCGCGACAAGTGCGCGGCTTGAACCGCGGTAATATTCACCTGCGCGCGGCTTTTGATCTGGAACGTGCCCATCCTGCCCGCCTTACGATTCGTCGCATACGAGTTGCTAGGGGGGCGAGCAGTCCGCGGTCACATCACGACCTGCGGGTCCGACACCCGTGCGTACGATCGGTCCGTGACGAAGCCAGCTGTTGCGATGGCGGCTCGGGGCTTCCTGACGCGCGTCGGCGTGCGTTCACGCGAATTCATAAAGTTCCCAAGTCGTTGAGACGCTCAGCGGGCTCATTCATGTTACAGCTGAATATATCTAATTCGGCTGTCACCACTACTGGGTCAGCCGCAACTGGCTATTTGTCCTGCGTGTTTAGTCGGAGGCAACGAAGACCGAACCAATCAAAATCCCAGATCAAGTTAAGGCACGGAAGGACCCTTCGCTCGGTTGCGAGATTGGCTGCTTGCGAGATGCGTCCTCTCGCCGCCCGCGCTGAGCTCATGAACCTGAGTAACATAGAGGCGTTTTGGACGTGGCAGGTGAGCCATTCTGGCGTATATCGCGACAAGACCTCGACAAGTTGATGACCACATTGGACGTCACCTTCGTCAGACTATCGCAATGCGTGCTTGCGACGGGGGCTCACCTGGCCGTCGCCTGCGCGGATGCCACCACCATCCACTACTGTCTTCGAGGCGTCGGGTTCATTCTCCTGGAGGGTGAAACGCCCATCCGCCTGACGCCGCATACACTGGTGATAGTCCCGCCTGGACGAGCAATGACAATTGTCGCCACGGAGCGCCCGACCGCACTACGGAAGGTCGGCAAGGGCGGCGACTGCCTCTTCGTGCCCGGCTCGACGTACCGGCACACCATCGGCGATGGCGAGCCGACACTGGTGCTTGCGTGCGGCATGTTTCGAGCCACCTACGGCCCAGCACTGGACTTGTTCGCATCCCTTGCAACGCCCATTGTCGAGACGTTCGACGTACATGACCAACTCGACCAAGTGATAGCCTGCGCAATAGCCGAGCTCGCGGCCCAGGACGTCGGTGTGGGGCCAATGTCGGCGGCGCTGCTGAAGCTCGTGTTGCTCGCGCTGCTTCGACGTTGCCTAGTCTCGACGAAAGCGTGGGTCGAGCGCTTCGCGATCTTAAGCGACCCGCCGATCGCACGAGCTTTCGCCGAGATGGCCTCGCGCCCCTCCTTTCCGCACACCGTACAAAGTCTATCCCAAGCCGTCGGTCTCAGCCGCTCAGCTTTCATGGCGCGCTTCTCAACTGCCTTCGGTGAGGCGCCCATGTCTCTCCTGCGCCGCCTTAGGATGCGCCTCGCTGCTGACCTGCTCTCAGCCAACGCGCTATCGATCGACCAGGTCGCCCTAAACGTCGGCTACCAGAGCCGGAGCAGCTTTACGCGCAGTTTTCGTCGGTACTACGGCAGCGACCCTTCAGAATACCGCTCCAAAGCGCAGAGCGCACGGTCCTCAAGGGCTGCTCCAACTGAGGATGCGATCGAGCAATCCGATGCCGCGTGAGAATTTCGTCCGCAAGAGCGTTGGCGTCGCCGCCGGCGAGCTCATTGCGGCCTTGTGATGACACCCGAGCTCGATCAACTCAGTGCCCTCTCGGGTCGGGGCGCGAGCTAAGCGTCGACATCTCAGGCGGCGCGCTGCTCGTGGAGCTGGCTCCGGCATCTCGTAGAACGAATTCTGCGGAATCCCGACCTTCAACGAGTTGACGCCACGGCTGCATCGCGCATCCAGTCGAGGCTCGGTGCGGATTCAGGCGAGCGTCTTAGCTCGTTTGCACCGCGTAAGGCCTCGGGCCCTGAGATCGATGCGCTGGAAGCCGCTCGCCCTCTGCGTGCTCGCCGGCGCGGGCGCGCTCGCCATCTCCGGGAGCCTTTCGTGCGGCATTTCCTTCTGGGGGGCTTCGATCGACCAGTCTCGAAACCGCGCGACTTTGATAAAAGCGTCCAGCGCCGGCGAGTAGCGGCGCCCCTGCACGGCCAGCAGCCGCACCTCCCGCGAAATCGGGTCGCCTTCGAGCGGAATAGTCTTGAGCGTCGGAAGGCATGGCATGTGCTCGGGCGCGAGTACCACGCCGAAGCCAGCGGCGGCCAGGTACTGGAGGTGCAAGTCGTGACCGCTGCAGTGGCCCAGATGCGGCGGTTCCTTGGGGAAATACGACCGTTGAATCTTTGGGGCGACGTCGCATCCGACGCGCTCCAGCAAGACGGTCTCGCGGAGGTCGTCAATTCCGATCGAGGGGCGATTTGCGAGCTGGTGTGTCGGCGCCAGAACCGCGACGTAGCGCTCTTCGAAGAGCAACCAGTCGTCGATGCGGGCGGGTATGTCCTGCACGTCCCCGACGATTGCGGCGCTGATCTCCCCCTCAAGCAGCAGGTCGATGAGCTTCTCCGCCGTGCCCTCGCGCAGCTCGACATTAAGTCCTGCGACGAACTTTGCAATCTCAGTGATCAGATCGACAATGAGCGAAGCCGAAATAGAGGGGGCGAGGCCGATCTTGAGTGGCGCGATCTCCTTGCGTTGAAATTCTTTAGCTCTGCGACGTGCCGTTTCTACCGAGGCCAGTGTGCGCGCCAGCATCGGAAGAACCTCCTTCCCGAGGTCGGTGAGCTGCGTCAGCTGGCGCTCACGATAAATTAACGAGCCCCCAAGTGCCTGCTCCAGCTTCTGGATCCCCTTGGTCAAAGCGGGCTGTGTTACATTGCACTGCTCGGCCGCGCGGGTGAAGTTAAGCGTGGACGCGACCGCGAGGAAATAGCGAACTTGATGAAGCTCCATGGGTCTCCGATAACTTGCTCCTGTCTATGCACTTGACGCCGTGACGGGGGGCGCCGAAATGACGGCATATGGATGCCACTTGCATGCACACGTTGGAACGGCTCAGTCTATTGGTTTGGACGCACGGACACGCTTTCTGGAGGCTCTGAGAGCGCAGCGAGGTGGGCGGAGCTCCCTGACGAGGAAATCGGCAAACCCCTCACGAAAAGCGCACTCCTATTCAGGCAGCACCCGCACGAGCTGCCCAGTCTCCAGCTCTGCCCGCACGCTTGATTTCGCCCGACGCGGCAATCCCTAGCCCGGCGACGGCGCTTGCTGTGGCTCCTTCGCTGGTGGTGATCGCGAGCTGACTCTCAACGCGCTCGGAGGTGATACGGCCGTCTTTTAAGGAGAAGGTCGGCGATGAGTGCGCCGGACTGACGATCACCGAGTGGTGCGCGAGGTCCGAGAGCGTCTCGGGCGTGCCGTGCTCTCGTAGGTGGTCCGGGAGGGGCCACAGTACCCTCGGAAGCTGTATGATTGACCCTTCTTCATTTTAGCAAGAATGAGGGATTTGCCCGCCATACTCACCACGGCGACCGCAGCTCAAGGGCGAAAATCCGCGTCACGAATCTGATCCGAAAGTTCCGTCGAGCCGATCCTCATCGACGAGTGCGCCCTCTTCCCGCGGCAAGGGAGCCTCAGTCCTCCCAGCGACGGTCGGCCGGCAACTCCAAGACGAAATGTAGTTGTCTTTCAACCGGCCTCATCGAAAATATAGAACCTAGCATCGCCCGCTCATCGTGTACGGGCCGAAAATCGGTTTCGCGTGAAGGTGCGAGCCTGATTGCGAAGCAAATCCCCGCATGGATTGTGGCGTCCGCCGGTTCGAAGCGGACGAACTCTACGATTTGTTCGAGTGCATTAAACCTTCGGATCGTCGTCCCACGCCCTTTTGGGTGCCCGAGCTCAACCGGCGCTCAATTGAGCCGCTCGTGACAATCGCCTTAACTTGGCGCAACGGAGATCAAAGAAAGACCTGGATGCGTTATCGCCCGGCCGAAATGTAAGTCCCTCGCAACACCTGCCATTCTGGAGCCTGATCATGAGAAGAATCACTGTTCTCGTCGCCTCGGCTCTGATCATTGCATCTACTAATGCCGGGCCTGCCGGAGAGTCCAACTTAAACAAGGATGTTATCGCCGCTCGCGCGGCCTTGGCGACGGTGCACAGCAAACCCGCCAATGCGGCCGACAAAGATGAGGCTTGCCGCGTCTACCTCGCCTCATTCTATCAGTCCGCGATGCTGCGGCAAGCCGCTGCTGGCGGCGTCGACGGCGCGAGGGTGTTAACTGCGCTCGATTCCGTGATCAATATTTTCAACGATCTGTTGGCGCCGAAATGCGGCGGTTGCCCCTCACTGTTCTCTGACAATGACCAATGGGCGCGGGGCCGCAGATGATCGTATTCCCGTTTACAACCATCTGGATATGGTTTGAGACCGCCATGGCAATTCACTCAATCTCCAACACTACACTCCACAATTTGGTCGCAGGTCCCACGATCTTTATCTGCGACGAGTGCGTCGAGCTCTGCAGGGACGTCATCCGCGAGGAGAACAAGTCCTCGCTGGTCAAGTCGCGCGACGGCATTCCGACGCCGAAGGAAATCTGCAAGGTGCTGGACGATTACGTTATCGGCCAGAGCCATGCGAAGAAGGTCCTGTCGGTCGCGGTGCACAACCACTACAAGCGCCTCAACCACCAGACCAAGGACAACGACGTCGAGCTCGCGAAGTCGAACATCCTGCTGATCGGTCCGACCGGCTCGGGCAAGACGCTGCTCGCACAGACGCTCGCCCGCATCCTGGACGTGCCGTTCACAATGGCCGATGCGACGACGCTGACCGAAGCCGGCTATGTCGGCGAGGACGTCGAGAACATCATCCTGAAGCTGCTGCAGGCCGCCGACTACAATGTCGAGCGCGCCCAGCGCGGCATCGTCTACATCGACGAAATCGACAAGATCAGCCGCAAGTCGGACAATCCCTCGATCACGCGCGACGTGTCGGGTGAGGGCGTCCAGCAGGCGCTGCTCAAGATCATGGAAGGCACGGTGGCTTCGGTCCCGCCGCAGGGCGGCCGCAAGCATCCGCAGCAGGAGTTCCTGCAGGTGGACACCAGCAACATCCTGTTCATCTGCGGCGGCGCGTTCGCCGGCCTCGAGAAGATCATCTCGGCGCGCGGTCGGTCCACCTCGATCGGTTTTGCCGCCCAGGTGCTCGCGCCGGAAGACCGCCGCACCGGTGAGATCTTCCGTCACGTCGAGCCAGAGGACCTCCTGAAGTACGGCCTCATTCCCGAGTTCGTCGGCCGTCTGCCGGTCGTGGCGACGCTCGAGGACCTCGACGAGACCTCGCTGAAGAAGATCCTGACCGAGCCGAAGAACGCGCTGGTGAAGCAGTACCAGCGCTTGTTCGAGATGGAGAACATCGAGCTGACCTTCGCCGACGAGGCGCTTGGCGCGGTCGCCCGCAAGGCGATCGAGCGCAAGACCGGCGCGCGGGGCCTGCGCTCGATCCTCGAGGCGATCCTGCTCGAGACCATGTTCGACCTGCCGGGCCTGGAGGGTGTGGAAGAAATCGTGATTTCCCGCGAAGTCGTGGAAGGAACGGCGCGTCCGCTCTACATCTACGCCGATCGGTCGGGGCGCACGGTGGGAATCCGCGCTATAGCGTACTAACTCGACCGGGCCAAACGACCGACGCCTACAACATCGGATCCGTTACTTGTTCTTACCCCCTCGTTTGCTAACTGCGCCGGTGCCCAAATCGACGTCAACGAACCTAAATCGCTAAATTGTACGATAATGTGCCATGATAGGAGTGAAACGTGGGTGAGATCATTCGATTTGCACCAAAGTCAGAGCGAGAGCGAGCTCGCCTTGTTCGAGAAGCTCGAGCAATCTATGACAGCGTCTTCCCGCCGTCTGAATTCGCCTGCGACCAGTCGGACAATGCATGCTCAAGCCACATGCGCGTGGGCGCAGACATCGATCGCGGCGATGGGGGCGTATCATGATCGCGATCATCGCCGTACTCTGCAGCCTTTCTTCTCCAGCAAATTGCCACGAGCAGACCGTCACCAACTCGAACTTCGCTGACATCTCGATGCAGTCCTGCCTGATGGGGGCACCGCAGCTTGCCGACTGGATGAATCAGCATCCGACCGAGCGCCTCGCGGCATGGCGCTGCGTGCTCGGCAAAAAGGATGGCAGGGGCGCTTAGGGTCCCCGGGCCGATTTTGCTCCTCAAATAGGTTCCGCGACTCCGCGCTCGATCAGCGAGGAGTCAATTTGCTTGGGTCCAGGCGGGCATGAGGAAATCCGCCAGGACTGGGATGAGATAAGCGCGGCCGAGCTCGACCAAGGCGGTCATGATCAGTTTTCTGATCGGAGTGAAGTATTCGCCGTAGGCGGCAGCTAACCGGTCACGTCAGCGACAGACGTCGATCACCACCTGTGCGCCGGCCGTGGCTCTTTGGCCATCTCCAGTGACGATATTGATGCACACGACGCCGCGACGATGTCATGCCCCCTGGAGTAGAACGATCTTCGAGCTAATGATGCCTGTGCCGCCGATCACTATCTCCACAGGTTACTTTCCTTCGACGGTCGCGGGACGTTCACATTGTTTCGATACTCCACCGAGGAGCTGCAGGCTCTTCCTGGCACGTCCAGTAGAAAGTAAAGAAAACAAACTTCGTAAACGCGCCCATGGAAGCTCCCACCGTCGCGGTTGAGGCGTCGCGGGTAAATTCGATGGCATGGACCGCTTCCGCCTACGACGAAAGACCCTCGCTCCTCTTAAGTCCTAAGGGGGTTATTTGATGAGCGCGGTAAGCGCCTTGTCATTGGTGTCGAGGCAGTAGACAGCGAGCAGCCTCGCGCCTGAACTCACATCAACGTGGGGCGGCCATCGATAAGGCTGCGCTACGCGGCGGTCGAGATAATGGTTCGGATCTTCGCGAGTTTTCTACCTCTGGGTATCGACCGGCCTTTTTTTCGGAGCCGGCACTTATGCCTCGATGGGCTTCACACCGTACTTTTGATAGTAGGTACTCCTGATTTCGTCCTGACTTCGAGGAGGGCGGGCGAAGACATGGGCTGGAGATAGCAACGGGCTGATTGAAGTGGTTTCGATCTTGACTACGTGATCGACAGGATACTCTAGGCCATTCGTCGCCCGAACCCAGTTGGCGATCATCAAGGACTCGCCATCTTCTGGCGGCAGTATCAACGCACGGCCCTTGAATCGGTAGCCGCGCCTCTGGAAGAGGTCGACTACGTTAATTTCGACAGCGGGATTGCGCTTCAAGTTCAATATCGTCCGAGGCGAGGCGATGTCGGCGAAGTATAGAACGCCGTTTCTCACCGCCAAAGACGCCTTCGGGGAAAGATTTGGCGTTCCATCCTCGTTGACTGTCGCCACAAACGACAATATCGCTTGTTTGATGATTGCCTCCATGTCGGCAGTGATTTCAATCATAGATACCATCTCCTTGCTCTTCGCGAGCGCTTCTAGCCAGCTGTCACTTGTAACCCGCGTTGCACTGCCGGCCGCGTGAGGCCACGGGTGAGCCACGCCTGCACGTGAAGAAAGCGATTGAAGCCGACGAGATCGCGTGCTTCGTAGAAGCCGATCAAATTGCGCACCCAGCCGAGCAGCGAAATGTCGGCGATGCTGTAGTCGGTCCCCATCACCCAGTCCCGGCCCGCGAGCCGTTGGTCCAGGACACCGAGCAGCCGCGCTGATTCTGTCGCGTAGCGGTCGCGCGGGCGCTTGTCTTCATAGGCCTTACCGGCGAATTTGTTGAAGAACCCGACCTGGCCGAACATCGGCCCCACTCCGCCCATCTGCCACATCACCCACTGGATCGTTTCATAGCGGGTGTTTGGATCGGCCGAGATGAATTGTCCGGTCTTGTCGGCAAGGTAGAGGAGAATCGCGCCCGATTCGAACAGCGCGAGCGGTGTTCCGCTAGGCCCATCAGGGTCGTAGATTGCGGGAATCTTTCCGTTGGGGTTGAGCGCGAGAAACGCCGGGTCGTGGGTTTCGTTCGCCATGATGTCGATCCGGTGCGGCTCGTAAGGAAGGCTCGTTTCCTCAAGCATGATGCCGACTTTCACTCCGTTGGGCGTGGAAGTGGAAAAGAGTTGCAGCCGATCGGGATACTGCGCCGGCCAGCGCGCAAAAATTGGATGATCGACGGTCACTTGCTTCCTCCTAGATAAGCGGGCCGCGCCGGGCCGGGGCAAAGGCGAATTCTCCGCCAGGATGCGAGCCGAGCTTGCCCGCTGGTGCATCCAAAAAAGCAGGCAACGATACGGCCGCGGTATGGCATGGGTATCCGGGCACGACCTTGGAAATCAGCTGAGAGACGACGGGATGGATGGGCACTGCCTGCCCCACGCACAGGCCCGCGGGGAAAGCGCCGACAATCCATATGGGAGGGGAGAACCGCTCGCCTTCGCTGCTTCCTCACGGACGAACTCGGATGATCGTTTTCCCGCTGATCCGTCGCGTCGGATTGAAAGCGGCGACAGCCTCATCAAGGGGCGCGATGTTTCCGATGTTTGTACGCAGTCGTCCGTCCCGTACCCGCTGGACGATCTCACCCAGTTGCGCGCGATCGGACACCAGAACAAAGTCGATCGCCAAGCCGTCGGCGGGCCGCGCTTCGGTCGGCCCGGCGATGGTTACCAACGTTCCTCCGGTTCGAACCAGGCCGGCGGACCGCTTACCGATCTCGCCCCCGATGACGTCGAAAACCAGATGGACACCGCCGGCGCCTTTGAGATCGTCGTTCTCGAGGTCGACGAACTCCTGCGCGCCGAAGTCGATCGCTTTCTGACGGTCGGCGGCACGTCCCGTGCCGATGACGTAGGCACCGGCCTCTCGTGCGAGCTGTGTCACCATCGAGCCGACCGCGCCGGCCGCGCCGTGCACGAGAACGCTCTGCCCCGCCTGAAGGCGACCGTGCACGAACAGTCCCTGCCAAGCAGTCAGGCCCGGCATCGCCACGGCCGCCCCCACCGAGAACTCGACGTCTCCTGGCAGCGGTGCGAGATTGCGTGCCTCCACTGCCACATACTCGGCCAGAGTGCCGCCGCGATACGAGTCCGAGAGACCGAACACCCGTTGTCCTACCGACAGTCCGGTCGTGCCATAGCCGAGAGCGGTGACAATACCTGCCAGCTCCTGGCCGGGAATCGTTGGCGACCGGTCACGGTCGAGACGATCGGTCCAGGTCGAAGGCCACGTCAGCTCGCCCGAGGTGAATCCAGACGCATGAACCTGAACGACGACGTCATTTATCGCTGCCTGCGGCTCGGGTCGCTCCACCAGCTTCATCCCCGCCGTTCCCGCAGCCTGGTCCGTCACAACGATCGCTTTCATGGGAATGATCTCCTCTGTCATTTGTCTCATTGCTGGGTATGTTGCGGCGATAATCTGCGCTTCAATCCGGATAAGCGGCGCCCAGAATAGCGACGATTCTCATGACACTGTTCCCTGTACTGGTGAACCGCTAGCGGTCGAGCCGTCGGACGGGCTCTTCCCGGTCCTGTCGATGTGCGGATTGCGCGCACCGAGAAGGGTGAATAGGGTGGCGACGACGGCAAGTCCGCCGTATCCGAGCGTGATCTGCGGAAGCGAGAACAGGCTGGAAAGTTGCCCGGAGATGAGGCTCGGGAAGGCGGCGCCGCTGTAGCAGAGAAGGTAGATCGCGCTGAAGATTGGTGCCCGTTCGGCGAGCGTGCTCCCGTGCAGCAAGCCGCGTGTGGCGGCGCTGATAGCGATGCCCTGGCCGGCACCGGCAACCATGGTCGCGGTGATGAACAACGCCAGTGCGCCGGCTAAGATTGCAGTGCTGATGCCGATCATTCCGGCCACGAAGGTGATCATACCGACGCGTTGGGCTACCGCGGATGTGAACCAGCCAGCAATGGGAGCGCCGAGAACGCTGGGGGTCATATAGGCAGCGAACACTAGTCCGAGGATCAACGGGCTGCGGGTGTGGAGTTCATCTTGTACAAGCGCAGGCATGAACGCTTGGTAGAAGCCCCCGCTGGCCCAAGTAGCCAGAAACACCGCCGCCGCGACAGGGAGCAGATGCCTGACCCGCGCCGGTACGCTGACCTGGGGTAACAGCGATCGCCAAGCGCCCGGAGTCGGAGTTGCTGTTTCCGGACTGATTGCGACGAGTGCAACAGACAGTAATAGGAAGCAAACGCAGACGAGATAGATGAGTTCGCGCGGCCAGGGGCCGAACTCAACAAGCGCGCCGGATGCTATGGCGCCGATAGCGACGCCGAGCATCGGTCCTTGGCTAGTGACAACGGACGCCAACCATTCCGGTCTGCTGGGTGCCGCATCGACGATGTAGGAGGTCAGAGTGCTGCCAGCCAACCCGGTGCCGAGGCCCACGAGGAGCCGACCGGCCAGCAGAGTGTCGATGTCGTGCACATTCAGCAACAGCAGACACCCCAGCAGGAGAAGACCGAGGCTAGTGATCGCAGTGACCCGGCGGCCCAGATGATTGGACAGCCGTCCCAGGACCAACAGTGCGGATATGGTGCCGACGGCGTACGCGACGACGGCCATCGAAATACCGGCGTTAGTGAACCCGTCTTCTGTCCGGTAGGTATTGTAAAGGGGGATCGGAGCGGCCGCAGCGGCGAATGAGACCACCAAGGAAACTACCGCTGATAAAAATGCCAGCGGGAGCATTCTGCTCCTGTGAGACTGGCTGATCACTGGTGGCAAGTTTTGCATCGAGTAGCGAATCGATCGTCTTCCAAACAAATCGGGCAAGCAGGTCCGAGTTCTCCGGTTGGTTTGCTTCACTAGGTGGCGGTGATATTGGTGCCAAGCTGACGAGTGGCCCCATCGCTGAGAGCTGCCACATCCGTCCTTTGGTTATTGTCGATCAGGTACTGCCATCGTCGATCCGCGCGGCGTACGACGCCGCTCGCTGAGCCTTCAACGTATTTGCGACTTAGACCTTTGCCATCAATTGACCGATCCAGCCCGATCAGGGCGAAATCGCCGGCAACGTACACATGACGCGCGCTGGCCTTGAGCGGCAAACCGTACTTGAGATCGCACTCGAGTCGAGCGGCGATTTCGGTGGTAGTAGTTCGTCCGTCACTCGTGATGAAGACGGGCTTTGGGTCATACATTGGGATCATCGCGCTGACCTTCGGAGTGAAAACGCTCGAGCAGCGACGTCAGAATGTTTTCGGGTTTGGAAGCGAGCGGATTGGGTCCGGACATCAGGGGTCTCCTGCTCGTGTTGGCTGAAACGGTTGTCCTGGTCGTTATTCGACTGAGTGGCTGTCAAGGTCGCAGCGCGGCTCGAAAGTTTCCAATAGCCAGTACTTATGGTTTCCATAGCGGGGGGAATTGTGCGGCGACAGTCCTCAATCCCGTTCTTAGATCAAGGCCAGTTGCTTAGCCGCGGCTGTGTGATCTACGTTAACGGAAAGCCTTCTGTGTCCTCCGTCCGATCTGCAGCTACCGGTCGCCCCCGATTGACCAAGCAGAATTTTTGCTGACCTCCAAAAATCAAAGGTCAAGGCTGATTTCCCATGGCGGTCCACACGCAACCATCTCCTCCTTGTTTGGAGCCTCCGACGCGCACTGGCTTCGTCTCCTATCGGTGACGCCGTATCACTGAGGGACTTCCTTCGAGTTTCATGATCATCTGCTCCTGTAATTTCCTCAGCGACAGAGATGTTCGCCACGCGGTGAACACGGCTGACGCCGCGCTGCGCAATGCCAAGCAGATCTATGGCACCCCGGTTGCACCGAATGCGGCCGCTGCGCGCACACCATGAGGACGATTATCGACGAGGCGTACAGGGAGCGTGCACTAGCCTGTCAGACTTGCTGCCCGCATGGTGGGACAAGGATGAATGAGTCCAAACTCGCGTCGAAAATAGCCTAGGTTCCCTTGATTTGCTGGACAGGCGCCTCTCGGTTTCACGACCAGAGAATGCCTGTCTGCTTGTTCATCGTCAGAATCGTTCTAAACTTGCAAGGGTCAAGAACGAGCCTCAAGTCTTGGAGTTCATCATGCAGGGCGACCCGAAAGTCATCGAGTATCTCAACAAGGCACTGCGTCACGAGCTCACGGCAATTAATCAGTACTGGCTGCACTACCGCTTCCTGAATAATTGGGGTCTCCTAGAGATGGCTAAGGTCTGGCGCAAGGAGTCCATCGAGGAGATGGAGCACGCTGACAAGCTCACCGACCGCATCATCTTCTTCGATGGTTTCCCAAACATGCAGGTGCTCGATCCCCTGCGCATCGGCCAGAACGTCAAGGAGATTATCGAGTGCGATCTCGCCGCGGAGATGAGCGCGCGTGCCCTATACGAGGAAGCGGCGACCTATTGCCACAGCGTAAAGGACTACGTTACGCGCGACCTCTTCGAGAAGCTGATGAGCGATGAGGAACATCACATCGACTTCCTCGAAACCCAGCTCGATCTAATCGGCCGCATCGGCCTCGAGTTCTACACCCAGAAGCATGTCGGCGGGCTCAAGAACGAAGAGCACTGAATTGTTGCGCCGTCTACGGCAATCGATCGCAGGCAACCATGCGCTTTGCGACCACGACGTTCCAGCGCCGCGGATGCCGGTGCATGGAGGGCCGTGGTTTCGCCACTGGCAAATGTCCGGTTTTCAATGATTCTGATTGCCGACCGGGTCCGTACGACGAATGGCCCGAGGTATTCTGTCCATCCTCTCGTCAGAATTGAAGCCATTCAATTTCATGGCTTCCTTCTCCCGCTCACGTCTTTGCTGCCTTGGGAGCCAGGAGGAGATCAGGAACACATACGTGGGAAATACGAGCTGACCTCCGGGCCGTAGAAATCAGAAGCGCGCTCGGCGCAATACGATATGCTGCGTGGCAATTCAGGTTCTCGAGGTCTTATGTCTGAAGTCGACTGGTTGAGTCATCTCCTGCAGATCATCACCGTGACCGGTCAACTCGAGGTCCGCTGCGCCTATGGCGCACCGTGGCGGATTATCTGGCCCAGGGCGGCGGCGAACGAGATCCCCTATCATGTCATCGTCAAGGGCCGTGCCATTTTCGAGGACCCGGATGCGAGAACGGTGCAGGAGCTTGGCAGCGGAGATATCGTGCTGCTCCCTCACGGTTCGGCGCATGTGCTGCACGACGGCAGCGGCAAGACGCCGGTCCGCACGCATGAAAGCAGGGGCTCCGCAGGATGGATGTTGAGCGAGAACAATGGACGGGGTGAGCAACTAGATCTGCTGTGCGGACGATTTTTCGTCGTGCCACCCCATGATCGATTAGTCCGCAACTACCTGCCAGCAAATCTGGTCCTGCGGGCTCTGAAAAACCACGGGGAAGAGGACATCGCGTCGGCATCGAGTCAACTTTCCGGACTGGTCAGCCTAATGCGAATGGAGTCCGCTGAGGATAGAGCGGGAGGGCGCGCCATTCTGAACGCGCTTTCTTCGGTCTTGTTCACTCTGGTTCTCCGCGCCGCGAGCGAAGCCGGCAAATCCACCGAAGGCTTATTGGCCCTTGCTGGCAATCCGAGATTGGCAGCGGCCATTGCTGCGATGTTCGCTGATCCGGCGCGACCCTGGAAGCTTCCCGACCTCGCCGATCTATGCGGCATGTCACGCGCAACATTCATGCGCCAATTTCAGGACAAGTTAGGCCGCTCCGCCCTCGACCTGTTGACCGATCTTCGCATGAGCATGGCGGCCAACGAGCTCAAGAAGCCAAGAATCAGCACGGAAGCTGTGGCTGAGATGGTCGGGTATCAATCGGTTTCGGCATTCCGGCGTGTGTTTGCGGAGAGGATGGGGATGACACCGGGGGAATGGCGCCGACTGGCGCACAACGGCGATGAGTCCGAACCCTAGCCAGAGTGATCCTTTTGAGCACCAATTTGAGCCAATAGAGGCTCGAAACGATCGTACCCAACGGTAAATTGGGCTCCGTTCACTTGATAACGGAGCAACCCAATGAACCAAGCCGCTGCAACTGTTGCCGCTGCCGATCCGGAGCCCTGCCGTTCGCTTGGGCAGCCGCTGCCGACAAACGCCGTGATCGAAACTATTCTGAGCCGCAGTGCTGCGAAGTATTACGACTCGACGGCCGTCCTCAGCGACGATCAGATCCGCGACCTCGTGCGGATCGGGACTTCAGCGCCGACATCCTTCCATCTGCAGAACTGGCGCTTCATCGCCGTGCGCTCAAGCGAAGCGAAGGCGCGGCTGCTTCCGATCGCCTGGAATCAGCCCGCAATCACCGAAGCGGCCGTTACCTTCATCATCATCGGCCAATTGGCTGATGCCAGCACCGTCCCTGATCGCCTGGCCCCGGTCGTGGAAGCCGGAATCATGCCCGCACATCTGGTGCCGGAATGGGAGGGGCCTGCTCACGGCCTCTACGACAATCATCCGCAGCGCCAGCGCGACGAGGCCGTGCGCTCCGCGAGCTTCGGCGCGGCAGCTATCATCTATGCGGCCCGCTCGCTCGGACTGGGCTCGACACCGATGATCGGCTTCGATGCAGAGGCCGTACACAGTGAGTTCAGCCTGGCCGAAGATGAAGTCCCAGTGATGCTGCTGACCGTCGGACCGGAGCGGCCCGGCAATTGGCCGCAGAAGCCGCGCCTACCTGTGGCCGATGTGCTGCACTTAGCCTAACCAACCCTGAAATCAATCATCCAAGGAGAAATACCATGGCCAGAGCTGCCGCTCTGAGGCCGGAACACGTGCCGGCCGATTCGAAACCGACCCTCGATATGTTCACCAAGAACATCGGGTTCACGCCAAACATGATGGCGACCTTCGCGCAAAGCCCGATCGCGTTCAACGCGTGGGCCGCTCTGCTCGGCTCCTTGAGCAAGGCGCTCGACGTCAAGACGCGCGACAGCATCGGCCTTGCCGTCTCCGAAGTGAACGGCTGCGATTACTGCCTGACGGTGCACAGCTTCACGGCGGAGCATATGGCCAAGCTGCCGGCCGAAGACATTGTTCTCGCCCGAAAGGGTCATGCCAGGGATCCAAAGCGGGATGCCGCCGTCCAGCTTGCACGCAAGATCATCGAGGCCCGTGGCCACGTCACAGACGCCGATCTGCAAGCCGTCCGCGATGCGGGCTACACGGACGCGAACATCATGGAGATCGTCGCGCTTGTGGCCATGTACTCGCTGACGAACTTCTTCAACAACGTGTTCAATCCCGACAAGGACTTCCCCGCAGTCGCACCGGCCGGCTCGATCTGAGCCTGCCAGTGGTATCAACCGCCTCCAAGGAGCTTGGAGGCGGTTGATGCAAGAGCTTCCTAGCCATTTGGATCGGTCGCATGAATATCCTCCACATTGATAGCAGTCCTCGCCCGAAATCGCATAGCCGTGAGGTTTCGGCCGCGATCGTCAAAAAGCTTCTTCAAGTTGCGCCGGATGCGAGCATCAGGCGGCGCGATCTTGGAGCTGATCCTCTGCCTCACGCCACGGCGGACTACGCGGATACGCTGTCATCGCCGGCCACACTTGCGGCACCGTTGAACGGCGCTCTGGACTTTGCCGAAACGCTCATCCGGGAAGTCGAGGCGGCCGATGTGATTGTCATTGGAACGCCGATGCACAACTTCACTATCCCTTCGGTTCTCAAAGCGTGGATCGACCAGGTCCTGCGCGTTGGCCGCACGATGGAGTCAACGCCCGCCGGGAAGGTGGGAGTGCTGCCGGATCGTCCGGTTTTTATCGGCGTCGCTTCCGGCGGCGTCTTCACCGGAGACCGAGCAAATCAGCCTGATTTTCTCACGCCCTATCTGACGCTGGCACTGAACTCTATTGGGCTGAAGACGCTGCAATTCCTTCCGCTGCAGGCCACCGCATTTATTGAAGAGGGCCAAGCTCCGCTAGCGAGCGAGAAGGTAATTGACGCTATCGATTTGACAGTCGTGCGAGAGCTTCGAGACGTAGCTGCTTGATCAGCCGTGCTCTCGAGGATCGCCAGACCGTATCGCAATGCTCTCCGTGCTCTGGACAAAGTCGCACCTGAGGGCCCATGGCAAGCCTTGACAAGCGCCCGCTTAACCTCCGGCTCCCTGCGGGCCTATCAACATGAGGTCTTCCGATGATTAGTACGCTTCCGCAAATCGGCGACAGGATCACCGACAAATCAGTATCGCCCGATGAAAAAACCGTTCGCGACTGGATCGGAGCAGATGGCTTCGAATACTGGGCCAAGCTGCGGACCTGGATCGATGAATCCTACCCAGAAGTTTTCGCGCCGGATTGGCTCTACGGTGGAAAGAGCCGCGGTTGGTCCCTGCGTTACAAGAAGACTAAGGCGTTCTGTCACCTGGTGCCGGAATTCCGACGAGTTTCAGCTGTGGTGGTTATGGGTAGAGCAGAGCGAGAAAAGTTTGAGGAGCGACGCTATGTTTGGCACCCGCAATTGATCAAACTCTACGATGACGCGAAAACATACATCGACGGAAAATGGCTAACGATTGCCGTCGCATCGGCAGATGATCTGCATGATGTGACAAACCTTCTGACTATGAAGCGCCCGCAAAAGTCGCGCGGTTGAAGGTCACAAGAATGCGGGTTTGCCATATCGACTGTCGCTTCGGGGAGGCGTTTCCAAGCGCCACCGACTTTCCGGCCAGGATCGCTGTATTTGGTGCGTCGATTCTTTCGGCCGTCATTGGGACTCTGCTCGTGCGGGCCTAGTATTCTAAGGCAGGCCCGAGGGTGTTCGCGAACCGGCCGTCGGCTGCCGCTTCTTGTGATCAGGACACGTTTTAAGGTGTTTAACACGTTAAAGCGTGTTTTGTTCGGGCCGAGACAATGCATCATCCTGCCGGATGAGGCGGCGTAATCCGGCACATACCAGGCGGTTCCTTGCACGCAATCTTCGACGACTTCGTCTGGAGCGATCGTGGTCCCAGTACGATCTCGCCGACGAGACCGGTTTGCGTCAGGGGTTGATCAGCGCTCTCGAGCTCGCGACCGCGAACCCGACATTGGAATCGCTGGACAAGATCGCGTTCGCGCTCGGCGTGGATGTCGCCGCGCTGTTCGCTGCACCGCCTTCGGCGAAATCGCGCTAGTGGAGACGCTCCGGCTTTGTCCCGGCCGATCGGTCGTTGATGTGGATGCCTTCGCCGTCCGCTTTGTTGTGACAAGATCGTTCCTGCTGAATCCTTGATCTACTAACGCTCCGCTCGGGACCTCTCGATTTCCCGGCCGTTCCCGCCTTGGTAGAACGGCACGTTTCGCGCGAAGGCGAAGCGCCTCTAGGGCCGACCGCCGAATCCTTTCCTGCGGAAAATTTGCGACGCCGAGGCTATGTCCCTGCTCGGCGCGCCCGTCGGCGGGCCGGCCGCGAGATCGGCACCCCGCCCGATTCCGCCTGCGAATCCTTGTTTTTGGCGGGGTCTGACCTCGCTGGATGGCGAAGCCCACGATGTCGATACGGCCAAGGATTCGTAGGATCCCGCGCGGTGTGGGGGCACGCGTGGTTGGCGACGACGCGCGGCCGCGATTTGACCAATTGCTGGCACGAACGCCTTGCCTATCCAAACTGCTGTGATGTGCGCAAAAGCCGCATTGAAGGGAGAGACTTGTGCGAAAATGTGCTGCCTGCTTACCCCGATCCCGGGGGAACGCAGATCGGAACTGTCAGCTCCACTTCCTTGCATGGCGGCAAGAATCGATCACAAGCGCGTGTGTCGGCCCACAAAGGAACGGTGCAGGTCCTTCCGAGTTCGTCCTGCTCGCGGAAGGCGCGGACAGAAATCCTAGCGAGGTGCTAGGAGACCATCGCTGCCACGCGCCGCCAACTTCACCGTTCACGCCGAGGCGACGTCGGCCCGCTCCAAGTCGGCCGCGGTGACGGGGCCGCGGGAGCGGAACGATGCCTTACGGAGCACCACTCCAATCGAAGTGCCTGACTAGAGCCGTCTTGAGCTCGCGATGGCTGGCCGCCCTCGCCCTGTCTTCATGCTGGAAGCGGGGGGCGCAGCGGCCTTTGCCCGATGACGCGCGCCGCGAGCCGGCGCGTCATCGACCTGGGCGTTGCCGGTTTACCCGCCCCGCGCGTCTGATGAGACGTCTGGCGGCGGCCGAGGGCGCGGACAATTCAGCGTCCGTGCAGACATTGGCTGAGCTGAGGGGAGCGCGCCTCCCTGCAGCTAGTCTGCGACGATGTAAGAGCGATAAGCTGAAGAGCTTAGTTGATCCCGATCACGTGAACACTTGGTCGACGCATTCGAGCGGTATTCTCTTCTTCGGCTGTACGCGCGGGCGAGGCAAAGGCATACTCCGCGAGCCATCGTTGATATTCGATCAGACTACGTCGTTCGGGCAGGACAACTACGACATGGTCAAACGCCCAAGCCAGTCCCATGGCTCGCCAGAGTTCCTCTTGGCGCCGCTTGGAGTATTGTCCGACGTATCGATAGGGGCCGACCACTAAAACTGCTACGCACTTGTCAGCGGTTCCTGGCTGGGTCAGCCGGTAGAAAAAGTCGATGGGAGCCCTTCCCAATGCTTTTTCCGATCTCTTCAGCGGCGCTAGGTTGCCACCCAAAATCCGGCAGATCTGGCTTCTCACCGACGGTTCGATGCCCTGCAGAAACCCGAGTCGCGTGGGAACGGAATGTCGTTCCATTGCAGACTGCAGCGCGGACTTGAGTGACTTCAGCGAGTGTTCTTTCGAGGCGACCTTTCTTGCCTCTTCTGCGGCTCCTCGCGGATCAAATGACGACCATCGGGCCAAAAGTTCGATCGTCCCGAAGGATGAAACTCGTAGACGTCGACTGATTGCGGGATCTGATTTCCTCAGGTCGTCCAGGAATGCGAGGGCTTGAACCTCGCGCCGCACTGTATTCGGATTGATGCCCTGTCCCACTGCCGACAAGATACTTTCCGTTTCCCCTCGCTTGGCATTGCGCAGTTTCAGCATCGCGGAACGTGCCCGCTTCTTCCAGGTGCTCATCCCAGCACCGCGGTCGGCAGTGTTGTGCCGACTGTGCGTGGGGAGCCATCGCGTGAGATTGTCTGGGTGAATTCTTCGAAGTAAAGTTGGGAGCAGCAGCTGCGACTGCCGCGCCCCGACCAGATCGACATAGACTTCAGCCAGCAGCTCGGCGTCCAGCAGCGCACCGTGCTTGGTACGGTGTGAATTGTCGATCGAATAGCGCGAGCAGAGATCGTCGAGCCGGTTGGACACGCCCGGATGCTTGCGATGTTTACACTTCGCAAAATCGCGGCAAGGTTTTCTGATGGATCGGCATCTTACCGGGATCGCATCGCCATCTTGGTCCAACGTGGAGATTGGATACGACTCGTTCAGCCGCACGGGAACTGCGCCGAGCCGCAATTGCTGAGCATCAATATAGAATCCGTCGCGTCCAAAAACCCACTCTTTCCGCTAAACAAATCGCCATGGTGGCTTCGGTGGCGAACTGAGATCGCGGCCACTGCCCAAGCCTAAAAGCTACGTCGATGCCTTGGGATCGTTCCCAGCACTCTATTCAGCACCCACGAAGCTCAGCGGCCGGCTGCTCAGCGCGGCTCGTTCATTGGCGCGGTTCAAAATTCGTGTTTTTCGAGCGCGGTTGAGCTGAAGATACCTCTCCCAGGTTCGCGGCCCGGGTGTTCTGAGATTGTCGAAGCTAATGTCGATTTCCTTCGCTATCGCAATATGCTCCTCTCGCATGATGGGCTGGATGATATCAACAATCCCACCATGCGAGAGCTTTTGAGCGGCCGCCCATACCTGCTTAGTTGGGCCGAATATTTCAGGCAGGCTAAGCCGACCTATTCCGACACGCTTTTGGAAGATCATCGCGTTCAGGACGGAGCGCAATTCGATCGGCTGAACAAACCCTTCGACCCAAATTGGCTCATCGTGCAGTCTGGGCTTGAGTTTATTCCAATCAGCGTCAGTCAGAATGTTGGTCCTTACCTGAGTAGCTGCAGCAGCGGTCTTTTCTTTCATCCTTTGCCTCCATCGAGTGGGCAAGCTGAGCCTGGCTTCTCCGGATTCCTCGACAAAGGCGATTGGCCCTTCAATCTGCACATGGACGGTCCTGTGGTCCCAATCCGTTCTCACGATGATCTTCTCAACGAGGGACTGAAAGATGGCCAGCACCTTTGCGTGCGCTGCGCCGCAATTGCGATAGTTCCGATTGAGGCGCAGGTCGTCGATAAAGACCTCAATGTCAGCCGGGACAGGCAGGGCCGGGCTTGCTGCCACTCTGACAATCGGAATCTTAGCGAGCTCATCATCGATCTTGTCCATTCTCATGCAGAGAGATTGGCGTCGCTCCAGAACTGCCTTTGTCGTCATCCCGGCATTCATCGCATCATCGTAAGTCTGATCGAGGTGAGCAACAATGCGAGCACGATCCTTCTGTAAATTCACTCTGTCTCGTTCAAACGATCGAGATTTCTGGGATGCTTTTCCTTCATATCCCGATTGCATCAACTTGAGAGCGTTGGGGGTTCTCAGGGTTCTTGCTACTAAATTGACAACTCCTTCCTGAAGAAGATCGGCCCGCACGCACCGGGCGTTGCAGGAGCTTGTCTGTTTCCTGACTCGAGCAACTCGTTGGGCGGTGCACTGCAAATATTGAGCACCGCCATAACCCAGATTCCCGAATGCCATTTTCTTCCCACACTCACCGCAATAGACTAATCTTGAAAGAAGATACGCCGGCCCGGGGCCCTTGGCCTGTTGGAGTGTTAGAGCTTGGACGGCCTGCCAGGTTTTAAGATCCAATATGGCCCAATCCGGACGCTCCGCGTACATCCATTCGGCCGCCGGACGTTCGGTGATCTTCGTGACGATCTCGTGCTCGCCTTCTTGAATCTTGGTTCTCTTGGTCCTGAAAAAAATTACCGCCCCGACATAGATCGGATTGCGCAGGATATAGAGCACGGTGGTGGCATGCCACAACTCGCCGTGGGGAGCCGGAACACCCTCCCTCTGCAAAATCCCGGCAATCCGGTCTGGACCAACTCCAGCGAGCGCCATCGCACACATCCTACGCACGACTTCCGCCTTTTCCGGGACGACGCGCATGTCACCCTTCTTTCCCGCAATCTTTTCAAAAGCGTAGGGAGCCGTGCCCGGCCACAGCCCGCGGGCCAAGATCTTGACTCGTCCCGAGCGTAAGAGTTCGAAGATGCGGTTTTTCTGATCCTCGCTCATGAGGCCCGCGAATGCGCAGTGCATCAGTGACCATCGTCCGTATTTGGTCGAGTGAAGCTCGATTCCAAGGTCAGCGAGCTTGCTGTAAGCGTTTGCCATTATGCTGAGTTTTCGCGAGAGTCGGTCGCCCTCTTCGACTATGAGCACCTCGAACTCGTGCTTTTCCGCGTCCTCTAACATCTCCTGAAATGCTGGCCGGTTCGCGGTAAACGCACCGCTCTTACCAGCATCGGCATATATCTTGACGATATCGGCCTCCACCTGCTGGGCATATGGCTCCGCTACCATTCGCTGGCGCTCGAAAGAGTATGGGTCTTGCTCGTCTGTGGAATATCTCATGTAAACCGCGGCCCTGCGGCGGCGGGGTCTACTTAGCGAAGCAGGGCTAGTCGAAGTTTGCAGCTGCTTCCAATCCGGCGCCAGCACGCCCATGACACTATCTTGCTTGGTGCCAACAGTAGGCGCGACAGTCAGTTCAGAATTCGACGTCATTTCGGGGCCTCCTCGGTTTTCGCCAAGTTCGCAAACACGTGAATTGACCTAGATTCCATCTCGTCGCCCTGGGTCGCTCCGCCGTTTGCTCGTGTGGAGCACGTATCTCTGCGCCTCTAGCAGCGAACAGAGCTCCTCGATGGTCGCCCTCGCCAGGAAGAAGAGAGACCCGCTGGAGAGAAGCGGCCGTCACTAACGGCAGAGCGATGAGGGATTGCTACGACGATGGGCGCCTGTAGCCGTAGGGCACCCTGAAGTAGGGTACCCTGAAGTAGGGTACCCTGCCGTAGGGTGCTCTGGACGGACTATAAAAGGCTAACGGGCAGCGTCGCCAAATATGCGGGCTGCGTAGTCCACACTTCCAGCGCGGCGCTTATGGCGCGGCCTTGGCGCGTGTATCGCCAGGCCCAAGCCATGTGCTGAGCGAAGTCATCGCGGGCGAGGTGCGGGCGTAGTCGCGCGAAGATGCTTTCAAACGTGCCGATCCGTAACGGCTTCGGCGGATCGCAAAAGGAAAGCGGAAAGTCGCGCATCAGCCGCGCAATCGATGCGTCAGAGCCCTTGCTACTCATCGACCTTCTTTCGAAGCCCGCGATTGCTGCGCTATGAGAGCTTGCTGAGCGGCGAGCAATTTGCGTCGCTTGAATTCAGCGACCCAATAGGCTGGAAATTTTTTAATGTGTCCCTTGGGCGAGTACGGAATGCCCTCCGGGAATTCGCCACTAAGTTGCAGGTCGCGCAGCTTCGAACGTTCGATGTCGAGCGCGGCGCAGACCTGAGCGCGGCTGAGCAGCTCGAAATTTGCCTCGGGCGGGTCCATGAGGGCAATCGGCGGCGGAGGTTTGTTGTCCATCTCTCTTCCTCGAATGACGGCCAATGAACGCGGCCGACTTCGGTCGAAGAGAGCGGATTTACGCTGAAATGGCGACCGCCCCTAAATCCCGGGATTTAAGGGCGGCGCTTCCTTTTCCGGCGTTCCGAACCTACCTTGACATTGCCGCTTCGAAGGCGTTCTACGCCAAGGTCTTTGCAGCCGAGACCATCTGGGAGGATGACGTCTCGTCCGTGCTGAAATTCGGCGGCCTCTTGATCAATCTTCTCGACGCCTCTCAAGCGCCTGCGCTTGTCGCGCCGATGCCGGTTGGGCCGTCCGCCGCGGGGCTCCGCGCGATGTTGACGATCAGGGTCACGGATGTCGATGCGGTGTGCTTCGCCCTTCGGGGGATTGGTGTCGATCTGCTCAAGGGCCCGATCGACCGTCCATGGGGACGGCGAACTGCATCCTTCGCCGATCCTTCAGGTCATGTCTGGGAGATCGCCCAGCTGATCGGACGGACTTAGTCCGTAGGATGGGTAGAGCTCTTGCGAAACCCATCATACCTCGTCCGCGGATAGCACCTTGATGGGTTTCGCTTCGCTCTACCCATCCTACGAGCTTTTGCTTCGCTCTACTCATTCTACAAGCTGACGGCCCCTAATGGCGAAGGTTGGAAGAAATCAGCCATGCCCCTGTGGGAGCAACCTCAAGTACAAGAGGTGTTGCGGCAGCCATTCCGTACCTGACAAAGACATTGGTGTGGAGCGTGACGCAGTCTTTCGGCAAGCCATGCGTCGTGCTCAAGCGGAGCGTGTGCAAAGAGAGAAGCAGCAAGGTCGCGGGCGAGGCATTGTTTCCACTGTGCTGAATGGACACCGAATCGTCGGTGTCGGCAACACGGTATTTACGTCAAGAAACTGGCGGACCTTTCAGGACTTTTTGCGCGACTATCTTATTGATCGGCTGGGCCGGGATTGGTTCAACGCGGAGCGTGCGAAAGATATTGTTGATCAACATCAGATTGCTCGTTGGGTCACGCAAGCTGCAGCGGATATGCCCCGGCTGAGCAGGAAAATTGGCGACATCCACGTCGGCCCCCTGACCGGCGCATATCGCGCTTTCATGAACTTAGCTTACAACATTTACTTGATAGAGCACCACGCCGAGCTAAAGACTACAAAAACTCTGGTCGCAAGCTTTGTCGATCGACTGAAGAGCGAAAGAGCGGATGATTTTGTCGGAAAGCTATTTGAAACTTATGCTGCTGCTGCCTTTCTCAAGGCGGGTTTTCAGCTTACTTACGAAAACGAAAAGGACGGAAGCTCTTCACACGTCGAGTTTGCCGCGATGTTCCCTACCACCGGGCGGAAGTTCTCGGTCGAGGTGAAGAGCCGCAATCGCTCACCTTCTGAAGAAGGCCCTACTGATGAGGTGAAGCGGCTGCGCGTCGGCAACAAATTGAACAAGGCGTTGTCAAAGAATGCCGCGCATACGCGGATCGTCATGATCGAAGTGAATGTACCCGATACGCCAACCGATATGTTCTCAGGTTGGCCAAAGTCGGCCTTAGAACAGATACGTGCTACTGAACAGATGCCGCAACCCGATGGCTCCACTAAGCCGCCGGCCTATGTCATCGTGACGAACCGCGCATTCCACAACAACTTGGATGCCGTTGAGGCGCAGGCACAGGTATTAGCGGCTGGGTGTCAAATAGCTGATTTTGGACCTGATGTTGCCTTCAATAGACTGAAGGATATTTTGGACTCTCATGAACGGCATAAGGAAATATTTTCGCTCATTGACTCTATGAGAGAGCATTATGAAATTCCGTCAACGTTCGACGGGGAAAATCCGGTTTTTGCCTTTAGCGAACCCAAAGCGCCACCCAGGCTAAGATTCGGTGAGACATACATTGTTCCTGACGTGGATGGTCGAGAGGTGAGTGCTCGCCTCTACAATGGAATTGTTATCGACACGGAGAAGGTCGCTTTCTGCTGTATCAAACGATCGATGGACGCCATATCACAGTAAGGGTGCCGCTAACTGAAGATGAGGTTGACGCCTGGCGGCGGCACCCCGATACATTCTTCGGAGAAGTGCAGCCAGTACAGAATCGGCGAGTGAAAAACTGGCTTGAACTCGCGATGTTCTATTACGAAACGTACAAGGAGACGCCGAAAGAAAAGCTGTTGGAATGGATGAAGGATGCCATTGACCTCGACTACCTTCACACACTTTCGCAAAGCGATTTGGCAATTCTCTTTTGCGAGAGAATGGCACTCATCGGAGCAGCAGAGGCGAAGCAATGAGAGTGCAGTCTATCTCACTTAGTTTACTGCCTTGGAGCTGATGC
The DNA here is from genome assembly GCF_025200925.1 of Bradyrhizobium sp. CB1015. Classification (GTDB taxonomy): domain Bacteria; phylum Pseudomonadota; class Alphaproteobacteria; order Rhizobiales; family Xanthobacteraceae; genus Bradyrhizobium. Next base: position 2,515,615 of record NZ_CP104174.1, read on the forward strand.
TAAGCTTTTGACGCAGTATGCCAGCTTTAGCTTTGAGAATGCGCGCCGATCGGTCGTCCACAATCTAAGGGAGTGGGCGGAGTCCCCTGTTTCGCACCCCGTCAACCCCTCCCCACAAAAATATTCCCCTTTACCGAATTTCGGAAATATCGTACACCCCACCCATCCCGGCTCACCTTGAGGGGCGATCGCGTCGTCGTCTTGATCGCGAGCCGGGCTTGCGGTGGACGCGCGTCCGCTACCCTCATTGAAATCTTTGAAGTTTTTCGCCTGTCTGGCCGTAGACCCCCGGCTGCGCCCCCGGATTGGGCGGGAAAGCAGTTACGACTTGTTCTCTCTCAACGCAGGCGCGATCCATTCGCCCGAGTGTTGTCCTAGGTTATTTCCGAGAACGGGAGAGTGCGCTAAGCGTCATGCTGCGATAAGGCCGCAACCATGACACAAGATTACATCGAGACACCGCTCCGCTGCTCCAGATGCGGCAACCCCGTCCGGCTTATTCAGAAGGTTTCGGACCCAAAGGCGGCCCGCAGTGTTCGCGTCTACAAATGTACGTGCGGGGAACTACTGTGGGACGACCTAAACGACCGCCCTTAGACGTCCAGGCCGTTGTCCTCTGGGATGTCGAGGGAGCCGAGGCCTAAGAACTCTCTCCCTTCTGCCGTTACGCGGTCTAAAACTCCGGCTCCGAACACATCCTCAAACATGTTCGCAAGTACTCTGCGGCCTATGCGTCTCAGTTCGCTATCGAGGAGCGGAAAATCATAGGTGCCGCGGTAGATGTTCGAGTAGGACGAGATTGTGCGCCATAGGTCGGTTGCCGCTTGTTGAAAGCCGATGCGCTCCTTGCGAAGATTGTCGAAACTAAACTCCTCCTCCAGCCTTTGTTCGATCTTCGCGATTTGCTTTCGCCCCACGCGTTTGACGAACCCGCCAACTGAATCTGCGTAGACCAATTCGAGGCCCAAAAATGAAACGACTTGCCTCGGAGCGACGATCTGCGATTTGGAGCCCTCGCCACCCAGATCGGGAATAGTTAGCCCTTGGTTGCCCAGTTGTGATCTGACGTAGTCGAAACCATCTTGCGCCGCCGCTTTCGAATGGAAGAAAAGCAACAGATCGTCGGCATAGCGTACCATCTCGATCTGTGCCGCTCGGAAGGAGGCGTCGAAGTCTTTGAGCACATGCTCCGCGCGCACTCGAGAGATCGCCGCCTTCGACGGAATGGACGTGAACGAACTCCGTCAGAAGGACAAGCCTTCCCAACTTTCGTGTGAGGCGATCCGTGTTCTCGACGATCAGCACATCGAAATCTGCACGTCTTGCGGCGGCTTCGATTTCCGATAACGGGGTTCGGAATGTGTCGGTGTCCACGTAAACGCGCGTGACCACGGCGCCCAACCGTGTGGGCGAGCGACATTTCGAGTAGGTCGCGCGGAAAGTTGGTCCGTTCGGCGGCCCAATCGCGAAAGCTGCTGCGGAAGCCGTGGACGGTGCAGTCGGGGCGCGATTGCGAGAGCACTTCCGCGAGCGCGCGCGCCGACAATCGGCCTTCGCGACCGTTGCCCGGAAAGACATGAGGGTTGCCGCGAAGCGAAAGCCTTTGTTGCTGTTTCAATATCGCGACCGCCGCATCCGATAGCGGAACGTCGTGCTGAACGCCGGTCTTCATGCGCTCAGGCGGAATTGTCCAAATCCGTCCGGATAGATCGATTTCGCTCCACCGCGCACCAAGAGTTTCGCCGGTGCGCGCAGCCGTCAAGATCGTGAACTCCAACGCGGCGCGTTGAACCGTAAAGGTCTCGCGCAGCTCGGCGAGGAACGCAGGCACTTCCGCGTAAGACATCGCGGGATGATGCTGGACCTCTTTCTTTTTTTCTTTCGGGAACAGCGATTTGAGGTCGTCCCATTTTGCCGGGTTGTCGCCAATCCCGTACTCCTTGCGCTTTGCCTTTGCCCAAGCAAAGACCGCTTCGAGTTGGTAGCGCAGCGCGCGGGCCGTCTTCGCGCGAGCTTTCCAGAATTGACCAGCTGGGTAGGAGCGGAATTCCGGAACGTCCTGCTTTAGGACGGCTTCGATGTGGGTGTTCCGGATATCGGAGACCATGAGCTTGCCGATGGTCGGCGTGACGTATCGCTCCATCGTTTTTAGAAAGTACTTCCGGTCCCTGTCGCTCTTCCACGCGGCTTTCTGATCCTTGAAGTATTCAGTGAGGACCTGATCGAACGTCTTTTGGCCGGCTTGGGCAGCCGCGTTAGCACTGCGCTCGGCGCGGCTCGCGACCAGCGGATCAATGCCCTTCTTCAATAGCAATCGATTTTGCCGCGCAGCCTCTCGGGCCTCCTCCAGCGTGACGGTGTGCGCCGCGCCTAAGCCCATCGCTGTCTCTTTCGAGCCGCGCTGATACCGAAAGAGCCATGACTTCGCGCCGTTCGAATTGATCTGGAGATAGAGACCGTGGCCGTCGCCATAGCGCCCGGCCTTACTGAGCCGTTCGACCCGCTTAATAGTGAGTGCCATTTTTCGCTTTTCCCGCTCCGTCCGCCGGGATCGGTTTCGCTCCGGCCCGACCCCCGGATGGGCCGTCGAAATTGACGGCCAACGGCGGCTATCTTCGGCCATCCTCGGTCCGAAGAAAACAGAAAAAGTATGATAGATCAAAGACTTGTATGACGTTCTCGGTCGACCTCGGTCAACGTCGGTCGATGTCGACGCCGCGGACGCGGCAGCGTCGGGCGCGAAGGGTGGCGGGCAGGGAGGGTAGTCCCCGGTGAGCTCGCGGCCGCGCGCGGACGAACGGCGCTGCTAGGTCTCGTCTCGTCTTGCAAGTTTCCGGCGCTGTCGACGGTGCCAGGGAATACTGCGGCGAAATGGCGGGCCGTGCGTACGGCAAAACCGTGTGGTCTTTTCTGCCAGCGCTTTTTGTGGGCTGTTGAAAACAGATTAAATTGCTGAAAAAACTTCATTATTCAGCCCTTCGCTGAGGCGCTCAAAGCCCTGGCCGAAACGGCTGGGCCCTAATAGGCCCTAGTTTCACAACGAAGGCCGTGGCGCGGGCCGTCCGCGTCCGATAGCCCTACCGGTGGCGGTGCGCCGAAAGGCCTTCCTGCGGCCTGGGTGGGCCGCCTGATGCCCGGCCGTCGCGCTGGGTAGCATTCCGTAGCAACCAGAGGGGCCGTTATGCAGACCTGGATTTTTCAGGGTAATCCCGATCAGTTCGACCTCTCTGCGTATCTTGGCACCTTTCCAATTCAACTGCCTTGGCTGGTGACGCGCTACTCAGAGCAGATAGCGGTGGGAGATCGGGTTTTCATCTGGAGAACGCAGGGGAGTGCAAGGAAGGACGCGGGCGTTATCGCGGAAGCCACCGTTGTGGCTCCGACTATGCCACGACCAGAGAGTGCTGATGCCATCCCGTTCTGGCTTGCCAACATCGAGCAAGCGGCACAGGTGCTTCCCCGCGTTCTGCTTGGTCTGAATAGAGTCGCCGCAGCGAAAGAAGTCCTTCAACGTGACTGGCTCACCCAAGACCCCGTTCTAGCCGACCTGCCAAACCTAAAGATGGCAGCGGCAACGAATTATCCTGTGACGCGGCAACAGGCTGCTCGCCTCTATGCCCTCTGGAGCCGCACTGGACAAAACTGGTCACGAGACGAGAGCGTTGCAGGGCTCTGGGCGTATGCCAAGACGTTCGGCACGGCGGTATCTCGCTTGCCTGGCTCGCCTGTAGCAGTGGTCTCCCAGCTGATCGGGAGGCCCGTTACGGGTGTCTACAACAAAGTCATGAACTTTCGGTCTATCGATCCGAGAGATGACAGGGCGGGTCTCTCGGCATCTGGGGCAACCGACGAGCGGGTGTGGAATGAATTCTTTGATCCCCACGCGAGCCAGCTTCGCGAGGCTGACCTTGAGCAAGAGTTCAACCGTCTCTGGATGTCCACCGCTGGGATTTCTGAGCCCGCGCTCGACGCAGAAGCGGCGCAGGAGCGTGCGGAGGGCGCAGCCGACAGACTTGAGGAGCAGGGATTGGAACACCTTCTCGCGAGGTATCATGCGGCCCTTGGCGTTCGGCCAGCGCGACCGCGCGCCTTATCATCGACCACGCGAGTGTACGAGCGTGACCCTATGGTCATCGCTATTGCCCGCAAACGAGCCGCGCATCGGTGCGAGGTGCCGGACTGCAAGCACCCGCAATTTACAGCGGTTGATGGACTGCCTTACTGCGAGGTTCATCATGTGATTCCGCTTGCCGAAGGCGGGGAAGATCGCATCGAGAATGTTGCGTGCCTGTGTCCTTCTCATCATCGAGAGGTTCACCATGGTAGCCAGCGTCGCGTTCTCGAAATCAAGCTTTTGGAGTTGAGGGCAAGCGAATTGCGAGACGCGGAAGGCACTTTACCATTGGGGCGAAGCTGAAGCTGCAATTGATAATTGCTCGAATCATCCGCCTCCATCTAATACAGCTTGGGATTGCAAAGCTGGAGGTGGGGGATGCCTGAGACCTGTTGGGGACCCGTGTGCGGGTGGATTCACATTGTGTCCCAGTGGCTGAAAATTCATGTCATTCCGTTCGCGCCCCTTATCACGCCGTTAGTGGCGATGTTGGCGGGCGCTATTGCTCTCTATTCGATACATGTCGCGCGAGTAACGGCTCGTCGGCGCGCCGCGATAGATTTCTTTCTCAAGACCGACATGGATAAGGGCATGGCCGATATCTATAAGGCCTTCCGGGATTCTTTGGCCCTGTGGGAAGATCATGCTGCCGCCAACAAACCCATCGAGGATTTCATAAAGGGCCCGGATGGGAAGCTGAGTGATGACTACAGAAACATAAACACCTATCTCAACATTCATGAGCTGGTGGCGGTTGGTATCAGGAACAGAGTGTTCGACCACGCCGTCTGCTACAACTTCTGGTCTGACGCTTTAGTAAGACATACGGAGCGAACAAAAGCAATTATCGAGCATGAGGTATCTACTGAAGGGGGCGCCGCCGCATATTGGGAGCTGCGCAGCCTAAGCAGCAAGTGGAAGAAACGGCTGGTAAAATGGCAGGCCAAACAGACAAAGAAAGCCACGCGATAAGGTCCATTCCAATCTGTCTTTTCAGGCTCGTCATCCCCTGCAGACGAGGGCAATGTCGAGACCACCGATCAAGCAGGCAAGGATCAATCTCACCGGGAGCGTCGGGCTGTGGATTGTCGCCGAGGCACGCTCGCACTTCGAGCTTGTTGAGCCGCAACGCGGCCACGAGGAACGGCCAAAAAACTTATTCCGCTGGAAGCCGCACCCAACCGCTCCCACCTCGGTCTGATCGGCGCGCTGAGACAAGGAGCGTCGTTTCACCAGCCAGGAGAACAGGGTACATACGGTGTGGAGCTGCTATCCAAACGAAAAATGATAGTGAGCAGTCCACAGTAACTTGCACAGCATCGTGGCGAACCAAGCCCTGATCGCCGCATTGTTCCGCGTCTCAACCACTATGGCGGCACCTCATGCTGATCCAAGCTGCTCCAAGAGTCCGACGCTGTGATCCGCAACACCGACACGGAGAGATGCAGCCCTGATGTGCTGGAAGTAATGCGGGATCGTCGAGGAGGGCGGCTTGATTATGGAGCGAAGGCCGACAGTACTGCATTACATGGTGCCGCGCGGACGGCGTCCCTTGCCGCGTCGACGATTCGGATTGCGCGCGTCGACCGTTTCGTACCACGAATAGACTTCGTCATCCCGCCAGGTCTTCCGGTTCTCACTGACGTAAGTAGGTTGCGGAAACTTTCCTGCCTTGACGAGCCGGTACAGGGTAGTGCGGCTGAGGCGGATGATCTCCAAAACCTCCTTCTCGTTGATGATGCGTCCACGGCGCTGCGCTGTGTTCTCGGACATTGTGGCGCCTTTCGTCCTTCCTCATGAAACAACACGATCGCGCTCGATGTCGCGATAGCTCTTGTGTTGTAGCAGACGTCCGGTGGCGGCTGCCAGATTGAAGCAAAGCTTCAAGGCAGCGCGGCTGTACAACACGATGAGCGCAAAATCGTGCATCCGAGTTGGTGGAAAGTGAGGGGCCATCCGCGGTGTACAGTGTGCGTGTGGGTAGTGCGTTGAATGTCGCCAATCAAGTTTTGTTGCAGTGTCCGTTTGAGCTAAGTTTTAGTTCACAGGGGGCAGCACAGAACATACTCGCGTTTTTGCCTCCATCCCCTTGATTTGCGAACTTAAGGTGAATGTTCACTCGCTTTGCATAGAGCGACAACCGCGCGCATGCTCCAGCTATTCCAAGCATTACGGAGCAGAGCGATGGCCATGTTTGGGAAGGCCGGCCGCAACATTCGAGTGACCAAATCGCCGCCGATCGAGCCGATGGCGTACTCGATCAAGCAGTTCTGCGAAGCACATAACATCAGCGTCGACACGTACTTTCGCATGCAGCGCGCGGCGTCGGGACCGGTGACGATGAAGGTGGGCGGTCGGACCCTGATCAGCGTCGAGGCCGCCGCCGCGTGGCGGCGCGAGCGTGAGACCGGGACGGCTGCCGCCGAGTAATCGGCGCCGCGACAACTGAAAATTCGATCGAAATGTCGCTGCGGCATAAGCCGCTCAGGCGCGGCGACTTGTTGCGTGAAATGAGCGGAGACCACGATGGGCGCATGAAGGCCTCATATGCGCCCAGCACAGTGAAAGGAAGCGAGGAAAATGAGCAACGTCAATCTTGTGGTCACGCCGCGCGCTCGTGTCACGGCTGAGCGCGTGAAGGACATCCTCCAGCGCATCGGAAACATCAATGAGCGTCTTGGCTTCCTCTGTACTGGCATGGAGCTCGCGCTCGAGCGGCTCGGTCGCGGTGTCGGTGATGCGTCCGACCAGGTCGATTACTTCTCGGACGTGGCTCTCGAATTTGAGATCGCTGCGCATGATCTCGATGGGGTTGTCCGTCTCGTCAACAAGTTCACCTCGTAGAAGATCGGCCCGGGCGGCATCGAGAGGTGGCGCCCTCTTCCTCAAGGAGGACATCACTATGGCCACCAACCCTCGTGTTCGGACCGCTTTCTTTCGTAATGCAACCGTGCGCCTCGCCGCTGGGGTGCACTGCCCGCGTTGTGGCAACGAGGTGCGGGCGGAGGACATTGAGACGCTCGAGCACGGAGATGCTCGTGGCGTTTGTGTTCGCTGCCATTTCATCTTGTTCGAGATTGAGAACTGTTAATGGCGTGCCGCATCAAGGTCCATAGCGCCACGATGAGCAAGGCGCTCGGGCTCGCTACCCTCCGGGTCGGCAAGCGGCAGAACCAGCGTATCCCGGCGCTTGAAGTTGTCCGTCTCGTTGCCGGTGCTGACGGTCTCTTCATCATCTCAACCAATCCTGAAGGTGAGCTCACAATTCGGATTGATGCGGAGGCGGAGGGCGAGTTGGCGGTGCCATCGGGGGCGCTCGTGGCTTTGATGCGGCACCTTCCTCCCGACGCGGAGGTGGCCATTGCCGGCGATGACGGCGCTGCGGTGATCGCTGTGGGCAGCGCGAAATTCAGGCTTCCTGCCGTTCCGATGCCCGATCTTCGGGAGCCAGCGATCCTGGGTGCCGAAACAGGTCGCGTCGAGCTCGATGCGAAGATCGCTCGGGACCTTTTTGCCAGGCCGGCTTTCGCGGCTGCCGGCGATGTGTCTCGCGCATATCTCAGCGGCATTCTCTTGCACAGTGCGGGTCTGAGCCTTTCTGCGGTCGCCGCTGATGGCGTCCGCATCTGCCGGGTCACCGCGCCCGCGGCAGGGACGCTCTCGACGGATCGGTCGCTTATCATCCCGAACGCGATGGCAAAGGTCATCGCCTGCCTGCTCGGGGCCGTGTCCGGGAAGGTGACGCTGCGCCGATCTGAACGGCTGCTCGCGATCGAGGGGGCGGGATTTATTGTCGTCAGTCGAAGGATTGATGCGACCTATCCGGCTTACGAGAAGTCGATCCCGTCGGCGGGCACAAACGTAGTCACTACGAGCCGTGCTGAAATGCGCGATGCGCTCGCACGTTTCGCTGCCGTGGCCGATCCTCAGGACCGCCCGCACATCCTCAGTCTGCGCTGGGACGGACCTGGTTTGTACCTGTTGTCCGAGGGGAGTGAGGATCGCCTCTCGGCGGATTCCGAGGGCCAAGCAGAGACGGCGGTGCAGATCCAACTTCTTGCTGAAACGGTCAACGCCCTGCGAGGCGACCGCATCAGGATCCATGCGAGTGAGCCCGGTCGCATGGTCCTCATCACAGATCCTGAGGATGAGAGCTTCCTTGCAGGACTGATGCCGATCCGGCCGAGGTCGCCATGAGTGATCTGCTCGCCGCGGCGCTGGACTTTGCGGCCCGCGGGCTGCCGGTGTTCCCGTGCCTGCCATACGGCAAGACGCCCGCAGTAGCGCGCGGTTTCCATGCAGCCACCACCAACCCTGCAACAATCCGTCGCTATTGGACCGATCCCGAACGCAACATCGGAATTCCGACTGGACCGCCTTCCGGGATTTGGGTGCTCGACGTTGATGGCGACGAGGGCGAGGCCACATTGTGCGCGCTGGAAGAGAGACACGGAGCCATTCCGAAAACGCGCACCGCACTGACGGCCAGGGGGCGACATGCTTGGTTTGCATATCCGGGCTCGTTGCCAACCACGGCGGGCAGGATCGGTCCAGGCGTCGATACCCGAGGCGACGGCGGATACGTGGTCGTGCCTCCCTCAGTCCACCAAACGGGCCACCGGTATGCCTTCCTCGGTGACCCCTGGGGGCCGGTCGCAAGCGCACCAGCGTGGTTGATCCATGCGGCCCGCAGGAAGCCGTCTGTGCGGCTCGCCCCGCCCTTGGAGCCCGTCACAGCAGCGGGCCCGAACCAGGCGCCTGGCGCCTACGGTCACGCCGCATTGAGGACCGAAACCGCCGCGCTGGCTGCCACTGCGCCGGGGCGGCGCAACGATGCTCTCAACCGAGCGACATTCAATCTGTTCCGCTTGGTCGCGGGCGGCGAGCTCGCAGAGGACGAGGTGGTCGCCGAGCTGCACCACGCGTGCGTTACGAATGGCCTCGTCGCCGATGACGGGTGGCAAAGCGTAAAGGCCACCATCCGAAGCGCCCGTTCCGCCGGATTGCGCTATCCGAAATCGCGGAGGGCACCATGACCGAGGTCCTGCGCCCGTACCAGGTTGAGGTAATCGCCGAGTTCTGGCGCGCTATCGACGCGGGGCAGCACAGGATCATTCTCGTGGCGCCGACAGCTTCGGGCAAGACCGTGATCGCGCGGGCGATCATCGCGCAAGCACAGCGGAAAGATCTAGGCTCTCTCTTTCTCGCCCACCGTCGTGAAATCCTGGCGCAGACCAGCAACAAGCTACACGGGATCCCTCACGGTGTTATCCGGCCCGGCATCCACCCACGCCCGCTTGAGATGGTGCAGGTGGCGAGCGTTCAGACCTTGCATCGTCGCGCCATCAAAGCTGGCGTGATGGAGCTGCCCGAAGCCGGCCTGGTCATCGTGGATGAATGCCACCATGTCGTCGCGGAGAGCTACCAATCAATCCTCGACCGCTATCCGCAAGCCATTCTGCTCGGCCTCACGGCCACTCCTTGCCGCGGCGACGGCCGTGGCCTCGGCGCCGTCTTCCAGAAGATGATCCAGTGCCCCCAGGTCGGCGAGCTGGTCGGCTTGGGCTTTCTGGTTCCGACCCGCGTCTATGCACCCGTCGACCCTGACCTCCGCGGTGTTCACGTCCGCCACGGAGACTATGTCGAAAGCGAGCTCGCCCGCCGCATGGATCAGCCGCAGCTCGTTGGCGACATCGTCACCCACTGGTTCAAATTCGGAGAACGACGCAGAACGGTCTGCTTCGCTACCGACGTCCGCCATTCGATCCATATTCGCGATGAATTCGGCGCTGCTGGGGTCCGCGCCGAACACATTGATGGCGAAACACCGATGGCTGAGCGCGATGCAACATTGGCTCGGCTCGCCTCTGGTGAAATCGACCTCGTTACAAACTGCATGGTGTTGACCGAGGGGTGGGATATGCCGGCGCTCGGCTGTCTGATCCTGGCGCGCCCAACGAAGCAGTTGGGTCTCTATCGGCAGATGATAGGGCGGGGACTGCGGCCAGCGCCGGACAAAGCCAATTGCATCGTTCTCGATCACGCTGGACTTACCTACCAGCTCGGGTTGGCCGAAGATTTTATCGAGTGGACGCTTGATCCTGATCTCCATGCAGAAAACCCGACCCATGCCGCTCGGGGTGGAGACTATCCGGGCGGACCTAAGATCGCGGAGTGTCCACAATGCGGTGCCGCTCGGGTCGGCGGGATGGCCTGTCTCAGCTGCGGCTACTTGCCGGCAAGGTTGCCGCGCGAGGTTGCGGTGGCCGACGGAAATCTCGGTCTCGTCGATGCCGGCCGTAAGGCGCGGCCCAGTCTCGATGATCCACGCATCCGTGCTGAATGGCACGGCATGTTCGCAACCATCGCCGCCGAGCGCGGCGCCAAGCCGGGGTGGGTAGCTCACCTGTACCATACGCGCTTTGGTGAGTGGCCGCCATATGGAGAGCAGCCAAGGCCGCGCGAGCCCTCGGTGGAGGTGAGGCGCTGGGTCAAGTCGCGGTTAATCGCCTATGCGCGGAGGAGGAAGTCCGCGTGAAAAACGGGCGCGCCTCGTCTGAGCGGTTTGTGCGGCTCACGGAACGCATGATGCTGACGGAGGCTTGGGGTAGCCTGGATGCCAACGCGCGCGCAATCTACATCGAGCTCGCCAGGCTCTACCATGGTCCTGGGACCAACAACGGCCGGATCGGCTTTTCGGTGCGGCAGGCAGCAGAAGCCATCCATGTGTCGAAGGACACTGCGGCAAAGGCAATGCGTCAGCTGCAGGACCGCGGCTTCATCGTTGCGACCAGCAAAGGTCAGTTTGCCCAGAAACGTCAGGCCACACGGTGGCGGCTCACAGAGTTCAGGTGCGACGTCAGCGGTCAGCCGGAAAGCCGAGCCTTTGAGCACTGGACGGCTGCGATCCATTCCCAGTCAGACCTGGCAGAGAGAGTACGGAAGAGTAGTAAAGATGGATAGCTATAGACTGTCTCACCAGAAGGACCGTCGCCTGTCTCATCACAGGGACTGTAGGAGATTTACAGTCTCACCACAGGGACCAGATAGTCTCACTATAGGGTCTATTTGTCTTGCCACAGGGACTATCACGTCGACTTCGACAGCGGACCAAATTGAAGCTGTCGGGCCGGAAGATTGCGAAGGAAGTTTCACTACTTCATGCTACAATTGGCCCGCGTGCCACGGTGGAAGTTGAACATGAATTCACTTCGAGGCCGGCGAGATCCAAGGACGGGACGCGTCTTCGGATTTCAATCCGAAGCGCAGCGCCAGAACTTCATGACTGGTCGTTCGCGGTACTGCGATGGCCCAAATCGCCTGATGCCTAGGTGCACGGCCATCACTCGAGCTGGTGAACCTTGCAAGGCTGCAAGGATGCGCGGCCGGTCAACATGCTTCCGTCACGGCGGAAGTCCGAAAGCTAAACAGAAGCGGCTGGCGGCTGCCTACCTGTCCGGCGATGCAGACCGCATCCAACGCGCCGAGATGCGCTCAGAGCGCAATCGGTTAGCGCTGCTCTGGCGCCGTAACCCGCGCGCGCCGGGGAGGACGATCATTTTGACGCCCGAGGATGAGGAGGTCTGTCGAGCATGGGCATCGCAGCACGATCTGCAGCTCGCTCTCCTGGATCAGGAATTCCCGGCATTGTCCGACGGCCTCCGATGGTTATGGGCTCGCAGGTCGCGCGGTCTTGTCAGCGAGGAGGACTTTGCCGCGAAACTCACTCGATTGCGTAATCGCATCATGGAGGCAACCCGTGCCGCCGATTACCAGGGATGAGCGTGGGCGTTTCGTGCCGGTCGTGCGGCCAAAGCTCTGGCAGGCGTCCACGGTGAGGCGGAGCCGAGACCGGACGGATCGGATTGGCCGCGCCCGGAAGCAGCTTAAAGCAAAGCTCGCAACAACCCAGTGGATCACTGAGCTCGATCGCCGAGGAATTTATGAGCTGGAGACTTGCGGCCTTGAATGGTTCGCGATTGAAGCGTGGCTTGACGCCCTAGACCCACAGGAGGCCGGCCCTGCGCGAAGGTTCGTGAAGAGCGTCTTGCAGGTACTGGCAGACCGAGAGGCGCCGCAGCGAGAACGAGGCGAGGCCTACAATGAGCTTTATCGGCGGCTTATCGCGGCTGGCATCGTGGACTGAAAGTCTCGTGGCTGTCATTCGCCAGGAATGCCTAAGCGCCTCATTGCCCTCATTACTGTCATCGGATTCCATCCGCCGCCGCGCGGCGCGGGTATGCCTCGGTCCGTCAACTCCTGAGCAATCTCGCGGTAAGGAAGTTCCCACAACTCCTTCAGGAGGGGCTCCAGGCGGGCGTCCCGAGCCGCCGCAGCAGCTTTGTTGATTTCGGCCTGTCTTTGGTTGCCGAGCCGCTTGCCGCGATGCTTGGCCTCCGCAAGGGCGAGGCGGGTCCGTTCAGCAATGACGCTGCGTTCCTTTTGCGCCACGGCAGCATAGATGTGCAGCATGAAGGGATCGACATCCCTGCCCAGCTCGGTGACGATGAATGGCACCCGCTTCGCCATGAGGCCCGCAATGAAAGCCACGTCGCGAGACAGGCGGTCCAATTTGGCCACGACGACCGGGCATTTAAGCTTCTTCGCTTTCCGCAGGGCGGCAGCAAGCTCGGGACGCCGCTCTAATGCGTCCGCTCCCTTGCCGGTCTCCACCTCAGTAAACTCACCGGCGATCTCCATCGCTTCATTGGCGGCGAAGGTGGCGACAAGCCGCCGTTGCCCGTCAAGACCAAGTCCAGAGCGGCCCTGCTTCTCTCGAGAGACACGATAGTAGGCAACAACAGGCTGCGACATCATTCATCTCGTAACACATCGACGAACGTCAGTATGTTACAAGACGCGAATCTGCGCAAGAGCCGCGCGTGGAAGAGGACGGAAGCATTTGAATAGAGCTCAACGCCCGAAGCCGTGACGGTGTGGGCAGCGGCTGGTACTCTGGCGACCGCCCCCCCTGGCGTCCCCCAACAGTCGCATCTCAAACGTTCGCAACACCGCGCGCCAAAATTTTTCGGCCTCGGACTAGGCGGGGCATTTCACTCAGCATCGTGCTGCTGATACTGTGCCAACGTGTGGTGCGCAAAATCACAGTTTTCCTACCCGCGACGGGATCCGATAGGAGAGCCGAAAATGTCGCTTTCAGCCACGCACGTTCTCTTAGAGATGCCGAGGGGAAGACCCGAGTTCGAGGCGGCTTGGCTCGCTAGGGCGAGTGAGGCCGAAGCCTTATGGTCGGCGGCGCAGGAAGACCGGGAGTTCCGTGATCGCGTGGATCTGCTCGATGCAGACGGCATTCCTGATCTGGAGGCCTTCGCTCGTGAAACCCTCGATGAGTTGAAGGGACAAGATTGCGCCGCCGCGTTTGAGCTCTACGCAGATGGCTATGGCATGTTCAGCCGGGAGTTCGGGCTTATGGTTCGGCTCGGCTTCTTTATTCACGATGGTGCTTGCTATCGGATAGCCTTGCCCCGATTGCTGACGCCGCAACTTGTGCGTCAGGCCGCTATCGGTCTTTGTGCGGTCGGTGAAGATTGTGGCGACGATGTCTTCGTGCTTACGCCCGAGCGCCAACTTCACATGCACCACAAGTCTGACTCAGAAGCGTGGCAGTCTAGACGGCGTGCGATGCGAAGGCTCACGGTAATCAACGTCTGATCACAGCCTCTAAATGCGTCGTACAGTCCTGCTCAGTGCAACTTCGGCAAGCCCGCGAACAATATTTTCCGCTCTCAGACTTCCTAAGCCGCAGGCAACCTATAGACCTTACGTAGTTTTGCGGGTTCTTGCCTCGTTCGCCTTTAGAAAATCCTTCTCCCGACCGACGCTGGATTTTGCGGGGTGGACCACGAACAATTTGTGGCGGCGGAGAAAAATCGTCTACGGTTGTGTTTAGCCAAACTCCAGCTTCAGCCTAGCTAGAGCGGCAAGCCGGAGCGTTGGCGCGACTGCACGCCCATCTTCTCAACCGACGCGTCAGCTATCCGTCCGGTGAAATGCTGGATAAGCTTTCGTCGGATGGCTGAGGGCGCAGTCGATGCGTGATGAGACGACAAGATTCCTAAGCGGCGGAGGACGGATGGGCGAGCGCATCCGCCTGTTTGACTGGACGACAAATCCACTCGGGCCTCCGGAGTCGTGGCCGCAATCGCTTCGTTCGGCACTGTCCATTTGCCTGTATTCCAGCTTTCCAACGGCGATCTACTGGGGGCCGGACTTCAGGCTCCTTTATAATGACGCGTGGTCTGTCATCCCGGGCGAGCGCCATCCCTGGGCTCTTGGCCGCCCCGCCAAGGAAGTCTGGTCCGACATCTGGCACGTCGTCGGCCCGCAGTTCGAGAACGTGGTGGCCACGGGTGAAGGCTTTTCCACCTACGACGAAATGCTGCCAATGGTGCGTGGCGGCGGCCAGCAGGAGACCTACTGGAACTACAGCATCAGCCCGATCCGGGGCGAAGATGGCAAGGTTGCCGGCATCTTCAATCAAGGGAACGAAACGACCCAGATCGTCCTGGCCCGGCGCAACGCCCAGCAGGAGATTGCGCGTTTGTCCCTGATGTTCGAACAGGCGCCAGGCGCCACGGCCATTTTGCGCGGGCCCCACCATATCTTTGAAATCGCCAACCCCGCTTACCTGCAGTTGGTGGGCCGTAACGACATCCTCGGCAAGTCGGTTGACCAGGCCCTGCCCGAGGTGGCGCCGCAAGGTTTCATCGAGCTACTCGACACCGTCTACCAGAGCGGAGAGCCTTACGCCGGGCGCGCCATTCCGGTCGTCCTGGATCGAAACGGGATTTCCGAGCAACGGCATCTCGACTTCGTCTTTCAGCCGATCAGCGACGGCGCGGGCGATCGGTACGGCATCTTCGTGCAGGCGACCGACGTGACGGAGACGATCCGGGCGGTGGCTGGCCTTCGCGAGAGCGAGGAACGTTACCAGGCCATCGTGAACTCCATCGACCAGATGATCTGGTCGACGCTGCCCGACGGTTATCACGATTATTACAACGACCGTTGGTACGAATACACAGGCGTGCCCAAAGGTTCGACCGACGGTGAGGCCTGGAATGGAATGTTTCACCCCGACGACCAGGAGCGGGCCTGGAAAGTATGGCGCCACAGTTTGGCTACGGGTGTCCCTTATCACATCGAGTATCGGCTGCGGCACCGCTCGGGCGAATACCGCTGGGTGATCGGACGTGCACAATGCATCCGCAACGAGGCGGGCGAGATCATCCGCTGGTACGGCACGTGCACCGACCTGCATGATTTGAAAATGGCCGAGGAGGCTCGCCAACTGCTGATGCAAGAGCTGAATCATCGGGTGAAGAACCTCTTCTCGCTCTTCAGCGCCATGGTGTCCATGACGGGCCGATCGACCAATACGACGGCTGAAATGAGCGCCGCTCTTAACCAGCGTTTGCAAGCACTATCTCGGGCACATGACCTCGTCCGAATCGGCGGAGCGGATTCGATGCCAGCGCATTCGGTGTTGCTCATCCATCTTGTTGAACAGATACTGGCACCGCATTTGAGTGCCTCGCAGCATGGCAAAGTGAGCTTGACCGGACCGGAAATTGTGCTCGGGGAGAAATCAGCCACCGCAATGGCACTCATCCTGCATGAGCTTGCCACGAACGCTATCAAGTATGGCGCACTAGGTCATGCAGACGGGAAGGTGATGATCGGCTGGGAATTTGCTGGAGACGTTCTGGTTCTGACTTGGAGCGAGCACAATTTGTCTGCTGCCATTGCCAAGCCGACCTCGAGCGGCTTCGGCAGCAGGCTCATTAAGTCTGCAGTCGAAGGGCAACTCGGCGGAAAGGTCGATATCGTTTGGAAGCCTTCTGGCGCACAAGTCCGTCTGCAACTAAGCCGGGCACGGCTGCGCGACTGATCTGGTCGGCTCACTTCGTCAACGCAGCCGCGCTCTGGATTGTCAGCCATGAACGTAGTACGGATGGCTGTACACGTTGGGTTCTGAAGCTCAGTCCTGTGTGTCTTTTTACTAAAGCCGTCGGGCACCGCAAAGCGTAACCCCGCTCTCAGATTTCGCAGCCGGATAAATTCAGCGCCTTGCGCAAGCCGCCAAACGCCGCGAGCCTGCAGGACACGGTCTCGCTGGCGAGCTTTGAACGCTCGGCAATGGCAGCTTGCTTGATAACGGCGACCTTCTTTGGTTTGGGACGTGCGGCGCCCGCGGCTGTCTTCGGATTGTGACGTTGGCGGGCGATCGGCCTTGAAGGCTCGGGCGAAGTGATACGGGCATCGTTTGGGGGAGCAACAGGCGCTTCGGCCAAAGCGACCTCGGTCGGTGTCACGCTGCTCACCGCGGCGACATCAAGGCGATCGCCTTTCGCCAGTGTGTCGGGCGCGGCAGACGAGCCAGCGTCTGGTGCGGCAGGCGACTGGACGATCGCGACCGTGCCGCGCGGGGGAGTTCGCAGCTCCATGACTGACAGGACTCCTACACCCAAGACGATGAGGAGACCCAAGAAGCTCGGTCTCAGCATGATGCGCCTCTAACCAAGGTTAGTGCTGTTGAAAAAGTCTCCGCTTCAATGAGGCAATCTGCCGGCAGCGGACGTGCCGCGCGCGGATCAATTGCCGACAGGGTTAACGCCGGTCATGCTTCAGCAAATGTTGAGGCCGCTCGTCGACGCTGGTTCCTGCGCGCAGTCGGGGCCTGGTTCAGGACACAGCGAATGGCTTCTTGGCGATCCCATCCGACGTCGGGATTGCAAGAAGCGCGCAATCGACTTCTGCCCGAGGGCAGGACGACTACCAGTGATTGACAGCGGACATCCCGCCCATGTCGTACTCTTGCATAAGCAGGCCGAAGAGTTCGCTGCCACGCCGGATGCCCTCTAGCTGACGCAGGATCATCCGAGCCTCGGCGCTGTCCTCGCGGACCTCGTCCAGCCGATAGACGAGCCGCCGGATGACGTCTTCCAGCTCGATCTCTTCGGCGGTCTTGGGGATGTCGGGCGAAAACACCTGAGAGGGCATCGATCGCTCCTAATTGATCTGAGTTTACCTGTTCAACGGAGGCGACTGCAACGGACCACTGCGCGAGCAGAATTCGGCGGCGACAATGTTCAAACACTGCGCGTCTGGCGCCACCAACTGAGGCGGGGGAGCCCTGCGCCGGTAAGCCTGGCAGTAGCGGTATCTCTTTACTGCCTTTGTCAGCCGCGTACTCCCCGCGAGGAGTAGAGCCGTAACGAGCCCTGGTAAGTCAGGATGGAAAGCAGTCAGGGTGTTGGTACAGGTTACCGGCATTGCTTGTCACCGCCTGACGTCCGGGGGCATGTATTGCCCGGCATCTGCCAATCTTGCTCAAACTGCGGTACGTTCGTGAAATTCTGCACGGGCTTGCGCGTGCCAAGGATTGGGGGGAGCGACCATGAGCGAGGCCCTTGACTTCGATCCCAATGCTCTGCGGGAAAAGTACCGCCAGGAGCGCGACCGCCGACTGCGCCCCGATGCCAACGACCAATACGTCGAGGTCACGGCTGATTTTCGTCACTACGTCGATGATCCGCATGTTGAACCTGGCTTCACCCGCGAGCCGCTGACCGACGCGGTCGACGTGCTTGTCGTGGGCGGCGGCTTCGGAGGCCTCTTGAGTGCAGCGCGCTTGCGCGAGGCCGGTGTGAGGGACGTTCGAATTATAGAGAAGGGCGGCGATTTGGGCGGCACTTGGTACTGGAATCGATATCCGGGCGCCCAGTGCGACATTGAGAGCTACATTTATCTGCCGCTGTTGGAAGAAACCGGCTACATGCCGAAGGAGAAATACAGTTTCGGCGATGAGATCCGTGCGCATGCACGCCGCATTGGCGAGCACTTCGACCTTTATCGGCTTGCATGCTTCCAGACCGAGATCAGGGAGATGCGATGGCTGGCTGATGAGAACCGTTGGCTGATCAGCACCAACCGCGGCGACGCCATGCATGCGCGCTTCGTCGTCATCTCGAGCGGTCCATTGAACCGACCGAAGTTACCCGGCATCCCCGGCATCGGAAATTTTAGAGGCCACAGCTTTCACACGAGTCGCTGGGACTACGATTACACGGGCGGTTCGGGCGAAGGCGGCCTGACAAAGCTTGCCGACAAACGGGTGGCAATCATTGGCACTGGAGCTACTGCGATCCAGTGCGTCCCGCACCTCGGCCGCGACGCCAAGCACCTTTATGTTTTTCAGCGAACGCCGTCGTCTGTTGATGAACGTGGCAACAAGCCTACCGATCCCAACTGGGTGAAGACCCTGAAGCCTGGCTGGCAACGGCGCCGCATGGAAAACTTCAACAGCATGTTCACAGGCCTCTCACAAGACGAGGACCTCGTCAGCGATGGCTGGACCGAAATCTTTCGCAATCTCGGGCCCGGCGCGGCAGCCCACGCTGTCCGGGGCGGCGTCGCACTGAAGGAACTAGCGCGGATGATAGAAATCGCGGATTTCAAGAAGATGAACCGGATCCGTGCCCGTGTCGATGCCACAGTGAAGAATCCTAAAACCGCGGAGGCTTTGAAGCCCTGGTACCGCCAGTTCTGCAAGCGGCCGACCTTCAATGATGACTACCTACCGACCTTCAATCGAACGAACGTGACCTTGGTCGATACCCTGGGTCGCGGCGTCGAACGGGTGACAGATAAGGGCCTAGTGTTTGACGGCGTCGAGTACGAAGTTGATTGCATCATCTTCGCTACGGGCTTCGAAGTCGGCACATCCTATACGCGGCGATCCGGCTTCGACATCTACGGACGGGACGGGCGCAGACTCAGCGAGCACTGGTCCTCAGGGCTGCGTACGCTGCACGGTTTTTACAGTCACGGCTTCCCGAACTGCTTCTATTTAGGCGTTACCCAAAATACGCTTACGCCGAACTTTCCCCACATGTTGGACGAACAGGCTTGTCACGTTGCCCATGTCGTAAAAACTGCTTCTGAGAGGCAGGCCAACATGGTGGAGCCCACGGCGGAGGCCGAGTCGGGCTGGTTGCAAACCATTCGTGATACGGCGATCGATAATTTGGCGTTTCGGCAGGATTGCACCCCCGGATATTACAATGGCGAAGGACGTGCCGGGCAAGGCCAAGGCCTATTTGATGGTCTTTACGGACCGGGATCGGACGCCTTCTTCGCTCTTATCAAGACGTGGCGCGAGTCTGGCGAGATGTCGGGGCTTAAATTGCACTGACGAGAGTACAAGTAAGGAGCCGAAGTCGGGTCAGTACCTAGATGACAGGAGGCCGTCTGAAGGAGTCGCAGCTTGCGTTATCTCTTTGAGGACTATGCACTCGACGTTGAGCGGCGCGAACTCAATCGCGGGGTGGACCACGTCTCCGCCACGCCACAAGTTTTCGATCTTCTCCTCTACCTGATCCGAAACAGGGAGCGCGTCGTCAGCAAGGACGACCTTATCAACGCCGTTTGGAAAGGTCGCATTGTGTCCGATGCTGCGCTTACGACGCGTCTGAATGCTGTCCGCGCGGCCATCGGCGATACCGGCGAAGAGCAGCATCGCCTCATCAAGACTTTTCCGCGCAAGGGCTTCCGCTTTGTTGGAGCAGTACGGGAAGACGTCAGCAAAAATACGACAACGTCCATCGACCCTGTCGAGCCAGATAATCTCCAATTCCCGCTCCCGGATAAACCCTCGATCGCGGTGCTTCCATTCGAAAACATGAGCGGCGATCTCGAGCAGGAATATTTTGCTGACGGCATGGTAGAGGAAATCATCATCGGGCTGTCGCGCTCAAAATCCGTGTTCGTGATCGCCCGCCAATCTACAGGCACATACAAAGGCAAGGTCGTCGATATCAAGCAAGTCGGACGTGAACTCGGAGTCCGCTACGTGCTCGAAGGCAGCGTCCGAAAGAGCGGAAGCCGCATTCGCATTGCTGGTCAACTCATTGATGCCACGACAGGGTTAAATCTATGGGCGGATAAGTTCGATAGTCCTCTCGAAAATATCTTTGAGCTTCAGGATCGGGTGACCAGCAAGGTAATAGGCGCAATAACTCCACTGTTGCAGCGCGCCGAGATTGAGCGTGCAAGACGCAAGCCGACGGAAAGCCTTCAAGCTTATGACTATTACCTTCGGGCGTTGGCAGCTTTCTATCAACGCACCCGTGAACAGACGACCGAGGCGCTCAATCTAACTGAGATTGCAACTCGTCTCGATCCGGAGTTCGCGTCAGCTTACGCACTCGGCGCCCGCTGCTATATTCAGAGGAAGTCGTTCGGTTGGTTGGCTGGTACTGCGGACGAGATTGCTGAAGCCCAGCGTCTCGCAAGCCGGGCGATCGAGCTCGATCCAGACGATCCGTCAGTACTTGCTCGGGCCGGCCACGCTCTTGCCTTCGTGGTTGGCGAGGTCGAGGAGGGCGCAGACCTGGTATCGCGGGCTATAAGCCTGGATCCCAATCAAGTTACTGCACGATATTGGATGGGATGGATCCACCTTTGGCTTGGGGAAATTGACGCAGGTATCGAGCAATTCCAATTCGCGCTCCGTTTGAGCCCGCTGGACCCATCGATATTCACCGCGCATTCCGGTTTGGCTTGGGCTCATTTCTTGGCTGGCCGGTATGAGGAAGCCACAGCTTGGGCGGCGGCTACCATCCGGCGACAACCTAATTTTCTCGCAGGACATCGCATCATGATGGCATGCCATGCGATGTCCGGGCGCACCGAGGAAGCGCAGCAGTCCTGCATGCTCGCCCTACAATTTGATCCCTCTCTGCGTGTGTCCCGAATCAAGGAAATAGTCCCGCTGCGAAGGGTGCAAGATATTCAACGATTATCGCAAGCATTCCGAATTGCGGGCTTGCCCGAATAAAGCTGGTCATCTGAGTAACTTCATCCGAGACCGATGCGGCCATCCTGCCCATGGCGCGAGAGCTTGTTTTTTCCTAATATCGGGTATTCGCGAGGTATCGGGGGCGACTATGGACCGACCTGATGAAGAGAATCGCCCAGCTCAGGCTCGCAGAACGCGAACGAGCAGACCTGCGAAGGCTCGGCAGAAGTCTCTGGATGCGCGGGACCGTCGACTTGGCGAACTGACCAGAGAGCTCGAAGAGGCGCTTCAGCAGCAGACCGCGACCAGCGAAGTGCTGAGCATCATTCGTAAATCGCCTGCGGACGCGCAACCTGTCTTCGA
The DNA here is from genome assembly GCF_025200925.1 of Bradyrhizobium sp. CB1015. Lineage (GTDB taxonomy): Bacteria > Pseudomonadota > Alphaproteobacteria > Rhizobiales > Xanthobacteraceae > Bradyrhizobium. The sequence goes on from NZ_CP104174.1 coordinate 2,536,914, forward strand.
GGCGATCGTTCAGAGCGCCGCACGTCTTTGTGGCACGCTCTTCAGTATTGTTTATCTGAGGGAGAGTGATCGTCTTCACGTCGCCGCCACGAAGAACTTCTCGCCACTCGCCACAAATCAAATCAAGGAACGCCCCGAGCTCAGGCAGCTCAATCGTTCCTACGCCGGCGGACGAGCCGTGCTCGACCGCACGATCGTGCACGTCCATGACGTGTTGGAGGATCCGGACTATTCGCGAGAGTTCGCGTTGGCCGGCGGATGGCGCGCCGTGCTTGCAGTTCCCCTGCTTCACGAGGGAAAATCCGTCGGTGTCGTGTCAGTCGGCAAGGTCGAACCAAAGCCATTTTCGGATCGGCAAGTTCAGCTTTTGCAAACATTCGCCGATCAGGCGGTGATCGCTATCGAGAATGTCCGCATGTTCCAGGAGGTCCAGGTCAAGACGCGCGACCTGGAGGAAGCGCTTCGATACCAGTCCGGGGGAGCCAACATCCTCAATGTCATCGCGTCCTCGCCGACCGACGTGCAGCCGGTGCTGAATGCCATCGTCGAGAGCGCGTGCGAGGTTTGTGAGGCCAACGATGCCGCCGTGCTTCTGAAGGACGGTAATGACCTACGCTTTCGAGCGCATCATGGCCCAATCGATATAAATCTCGAGAAATGGCCGATAACTCGCGGCTGGACCGCGGGTCGCGCCTTTGTCGACGGTAAGCCGGTGCATTTACGCGATACGCTGTCGGACGAAGGCAAGGAGTTCCCGGACAGCGCGGCGCTGTCGGCATTCCCATACACCAACTCCCGTGTTCGCAGTGTGCTATCGGTGCCCATGTTACGCGAAAGCGAACCTGTCGGGGTCATTCTGCTGCGCCGCACCGAGATGCGTCCGTTCAGCGACAAGCAGATCGCGCTGCTGCAGACGTTCGCCGACCAGGCCGTGATCGCGATCGAGAATACGCGCCTGTTCAACGATACGCAGGCAGCACTGGAGCGGCAAACCGCGACTGCGGAAATCCTTAAGGTGATCGCCAGCTCGCCGGACGATGTCCAGCCCGTGTTTGAGGCAATCGTTAGCAGTGCGAAACGGTTGCTTGGCGGCCGTGCAAGCGCACTGTACCGCATCGTCAACGGCATGCTTCAGCTCGAGGCTTTTACATCCCTGGATCCCGAGTCCGACGAAGCACTGAAGCGCTCGTTTCCCGTACCAGCCTCGGAATACCCTCAGCTTGCATTGGTCGAGAAGGGTGAGTCGTTCCAGTTTGCTGACACCGAGAAAGACGCGCCCGAAATCCAGACTAGGATCGCCCGCCTGCGCGGTTTTCGCAGTGTCCTCCTGACGCCACTTGTACACAACCGAACGACGATCGGCTTGGTGGTGGTGTCGCGCACGCAGGTCGGCTCTTTCGCCGATCGTCACGTCGACCTAATGCGGACCTTTGCCGATCAGGCGGTGATCGCGATTGAAAACGTGCGGCTGCTCAACGAGACGAAGGAGTCGCTGGCGCATCAGACCGCCACGTCGGACGTTCTACAGGCGATCGGCAGCTCGATGGCCGACACGCAGCCGGTATTCGAGAAGATTCTCGACAGCGTCGAGCGGCTTTTTGAAAGCAGGCAGTGCGCGGTCATGCTCGGCGCCGCAGACGGTATGATGCACCTGGCCGCGCGCCGCGGCATCGGCGCTGACGCCATGGACCGCTTCTACCCGTTACCGCTTGCGCAGACGATGGCTGGCAACGTTCTTGAGAGGAAGCAACAGACCTACGTTCCCAGTGCGCTGAGCCCGCTGGCATCGCCGGTCATGCGCCGGGTCGCTGAGACGGCGGGAGATTTTTCGGTTGTGTTAACCCCGATGCTTTGGGAGGGCCGGGGCATCGGTGTGATCAACCTCTCCCGGGCGCCGAACGCGGTCTTCAGCGAAAAGGAATTGGCGCTGCTGCGCACTTTCGCTGATCAGGCGGTGATCGCCATTCAGAACGCGCGGCTGTTCAACGAGTTGCAGGCGCGCACGCGCGACCTTTCCGAGTCACTGCAGCAGCAGACGGCCACTGCCGACGTGCTCAAGGTGATCAGCCGTTCGACTTTCAATTTGCAGAAGGTGCTGGAAACTCTTGTGGAGTCGGCAGCAAGGCTGTGCGACGCGGAGAGGGCAAACATCTTCCAACGCGACGGCGAGCTATACAGACTATTGGTCAATTATGGGTTTTCCAGGGAGCTGGAGGAATACCTCAAACAATATCCGCTGACCTCCGGAAGAGGAACGATCGTTGGCCGCGCCGTCCTCGAAGGTAAGACTATTCACGTACCGGATGTGCTTACCGATCCCGAGTACACTTCGCATGACTATCAATCGCGCGGCAACTGGCGAAGCTGCCTCGGCGTTCCCTTGTCAAGAGATGGCGAGATCCTAGGGGTATTTTTCCTTACGCGTTCCGAGGTTAGACCTTTCACCCAGAAGCAGATTGAACTCGTCACGACCTTCGCTGACCAGGCTGTTATCGCGATCAAGAACGTTGAGCTGTTCGAGGAAGTGCGGGCGAAGACTCGCGATCTCGAAGAATCGCTGCAGCAGCAGACCGCCACCGCCGAAGTCCTAGAAGTTATCAGTCGTTCCGCGTTTGACCTGAAGGCGGTGTTTGATACGGTGGCGGAGCACTCGGTCAAACTATGCGATGCGGATAGAGCGATCATCTTCCGCTATGATGGTAAGTTGCTGCACATCGCGACCGCCTTCAATACTGCCCCCGGTTTCATTGAGTGGATAGCGCAAAATCCGATTCCCCCAGGCCGACATAGCGGGGCAGCACGTGCCGCACTGGAACGAAGGACCGTCCACATTCCAGACGTGCAGAACGATTCTGAATACGTTTACGGAGCGAAGAACGTCGAGGCGATTCGGACAATTCTGGGGGTGCCCATTATCAAGGGGAGAAATTTACTCGGCGTCATTATGATCTTCCGCTTGGAGGTAAAGCCGTTTACCGAGAAGCAAATAGCTCTTGTCGAGACGTTCGCTGACCAAGCCGCCATTGCGATCGAGAACACCCGGCTCTTCGACGACACGAGGGAGGCGCTGGAGCGGCAGACCGCAACCGGAGACGTGCTCAAGATCATAAGCCGGTCATCCGTCGACCTAGAGAAGGTACTCGAAACGCTTGTTGAGACGGTGGCTCGCCTCTGCCGGGCTGACCAGGTGTACATGTTTCATCTTCGCCATGATCTTTGGCACTTGATCGCCGATTACGGCTTATCGACTGAGGCAAGAGAATTCTTCAAGACGAACCCATTCACGCCTGGCCGGGGCTCGACGTCTGGTCGAGCAGCAATGGAGCTTCGTGCTGTTTCCATCACTGACGTCTTGCAAGATCCGGAATACGCTCTCAGCGAAGGGCAAGCCATCGCGGGTTATCGGTCGACGCTTGGCGTTCCGTTGCTTCGGGAGAATACCCTCATAGGCGTTTTCAGCATTGTACGTACGCGCGTTGACCCCTTCGCGAGCAAGGAGATCGAACTCGCCACCAGCTTCGCCGACCAGGCGGTGATCGCAATCGAGAATGCTCGCCTATTCGATGAGTTGCGCGAGCGGCAGGCAGAGCTACGCGTAACCTTCGATAATATGGGCGATGGCGTTGCGATGTTTGGTCCGGACAGGCGGCTGGTAGCCTGGAATCGTAATTTTCAGGAGATGCTCGATTTGCCTGACGCAGTGCTCGTCAGCCGCCCGAGGTTTGCCGAACTCTTCCGTTACCTCGCTGCACGAGGCGAGTTTGGTTCCGCTGATCTTGAGGCGGAACTGGGTCGCAGCGTCGACGATGCGAGCCGGGAGATGCGCTACGAGCGCATACGGCCCGATGGCCGCATCATCGAGGTACGGCGAAATCCAGTGCCTGAGGGGGGCTTTGTACTGATTTACGCGGATATCACGGAGCGCAAGCGAGCCGAAGAGGCAATCCGCCTCGCGCGCGACGCCGCCCAAAACGCGTTGCGGGACTTGCAAACGGCACAAGACCGCCTGGTTCAGACTGAGAAGCTCGCTTCGCTTGGCCAGCTCACCGCCGGCATCGCGCACGAAATAAAAAATCCGCTCAACTTTATCAACAACTTCGCGGCTCTCTCGGCAGAGTTGACTGATGAACTCAGCGATACATTGCGTCCCGTTCCGTTCGACGAGAGGGTTCGTGGCGATGTTGAAGAGCTAACCGGGACGCTGAAGTCAAACCTCGCAAAAGTCGTTCAGCACGGCAAGCGCGCGGATTCGATCGTCAAGAACATGCTGCTGCACTCGCGCGAAGGGTCAAGCGAGTTGCGAGCGGTCGATATCAATGGGCTGGTGGATGAAAGCCTGAACCTTGCGTACCACGGCGCGCGTGCCGAAAAGCCCGGCTTCAACATTACGCTGCAGCGTCAATTTGACGCTGCGGCCGGTGAGGCTGAGCTATTCCCGCAGGAGATCACCCGCGCGTTGTTGAACCTCATCTCGAATGGTTTCTATGCGGCGACCAAACGAACGGCCGAGAATGGCCCAGAGGCAACTGAGCCGACATTGTTGGTTAGCACCAAAAATCTGGGCGCTTCAGTTGAGATACGCATTCGGGACAACGGCACCGGCATACCGGCTGACGTGAAGGAGAAGATATTCAACCCCTTTTTCACTACAAAGCCCGCCGGTGAAGGAACGGGACTCGGCTTGTCTATGACTCACGACATCATCGTGAAACAACATGGCGGCACGATCCGGGTTAACACTGAGCCCGGCTTATTTACAGAATTCATCGTCACGCTGCCGCGTGCCATGTCCGTCAAAAGCCGCTAACGGAGCCCAAATTGAGCACCTATATTGTTGTCGTCGATGACGAACCCGATGTGGAAGAAATGTTCAAGCAGCACTTCCGGCGAGATCTGCGATCCGGACGCTTTGTGATGGAATTTGCGCTCTCTGCGCCAGCCGCGCTGGAGAAGGTGAAAACTATTCCTGATCCGTCGCTGATCTTGATACTTTCAGACATCAACATGCCAGGGATGACCGGTCTTGAAATGCTGCCCAAGGTGAAGGCGGAACGTCCGAACGTTCCCGTTATCATGATTACCGCCTATGGGGACGAAGCAACAAGAAGAAAAGCGACCGAGCTTGGGGCCGCGGGATTACTTCCCAAACCAATCGACTTCAGCCTCTTACGCGGAAAAATCGACGAGCGTCTGGAGCGGTAGTCTGGTTTGACCTATACCATGCCCAATCCACCGGCGCCATGTCTGCCAACGGCCCCACTTGCGAAGTTGTGTCTTGAGGGCCGGAAGTCCGCTCGTTGGGCCAGAGCGGACCAGATTTACTCGACCTGAGTTCTTCGCGTTTTGACCGAAGCGAACATCTACGTTCGGATCTTCGGTGTTAGGGAAGAATAGTTGCTAGCCGTTGACGTTGTAGTCGGCGATGGCTCCTTGCCCCTCTTACGAAGCCAGCCAGTCAATGAAGATTTGTCGTCGATCCTTCTTTGATGTGGTCGTGCACGCAACAGTTCATGATCGTGATCAGCGATATTATCGACACAATTTCAGCGAGCAAGCACTGCCACGAGGTGCCCGTCACTTGACCGGTCAAGGGCCCTTCGTCATATTTTTCCGCGAAAGACGAGCCATAAGACTCGTCGGCTTCGGAGGAAGACATGAACAACACATGGGCCGTCCTTGCGGGGACGATGATCTCAGCTGCAACGTTCTCGACCGCCACCTGGGCCCAAACTCCGCCTCCGTCCAACTGTGTCACCCAGAACATGGGTGTGCCGCCCAACGCCAACACGTCGGACAAAGGGGCGCCGTTCTTCATCGACACGACCGGCCTCGACTTCCAGACCAAGCCGCCGACCCGCGATCCCAAGAGCGCGAACTATCCGCCCGCGACCGAGCTTGCGGACGGCACGCTGCCGCCGGCCGGCGCGGAGGGAAATTTCATCATAGGCCCGACACACAATCCGGCGCCCGAGACGATCGCAAAGGAGGGTGTGCCGAAAGGCACCATCACGACGTTCACGCTGTCGTCCAAGGACAGCGTGATCTACAACCCCGGCCTAATCCGTGACGACATACCCGGCTGCCGCAACTCTTCGATCATGAGCACGACGACGGTGTCGGGCGACAAATCCAACATGATCGTTACCACCAGCCATCCCGGCACATGGACCCGCAATATCGAGGTCTATGTGCCGGCGACTTATGTCCGGGGCACAGAAATCCCGTTCATCGTGCTCGGCGACGGCGGCTCCACCGCCTGGAGGGACATGAACACGACGCTGGATAATCTGATCGCGCAGCGTCGCGTGCCGCCGATGGTGTCGATCCAGGTCGGCAATGGTGGACAGGACGCACAAGGCGCGCAGCGTGGGCGCGAATACGACACTGTGTCGGGCACCTACGCGCAATTTATCGAGCGTGAGGTATTGCCGCTGGTCGAAGAGAAGGCCGGCGTGAAGCTGACGAAAAATCCCGATGGGCGCGCCACAATGGGGTTGAGCTCGAGCGGCACTGCGGCTTTCACCATGGCGTGGTTTAGTCCCGAGCTGTATCGCCGGGTGCTGGCCTATTCGCCCACCATGGTGAACCAGCAATGGCCGTGGAATCCGGCATTGCGCGGCGGTGCCTGGGAATATCACAGCGCGTGGGCGGGGCCGGCTGGTCCCAACCTGATCGTGAAGGCAGGCCAGCTGACGCCGTCGGATCAGCCGGCAGGCGCGCCGCTCATCCCGGGTTCCCCGACAAAACCGATCCGCTACTGGTTCGAGATGGGGGATCAGGACCTGTTCTATCCCAATCCGACAATCCCTGACGGCATGCACGACTGGACGCTGTCCGCCGCGCTGATGGCAAAAGTGCTGGCGGAGAAAGGCTATCACTATCAGTACCTGTTTGCGCGCAACGCCAAGCATGTCGACCGCCCGACAGTGGCGCAGACGCTGCCTTCGGCGCTGGAATGGCTGTGGAAGGGCTATCAGATTCCGTGAGGTATTAGCCACGTAACGGCGAGAAGCCCGGCAATCTTCCAACCGATCAGGCAAGCAAATTCACTCTGGTGATCAATCAGAACCGCAAAGACGCTTGGCATCGCCGTGCCTCCGACCATGTTGGCTCTCGCTGACGGAGTGACCGAATAGCGCGTTGATGTCCGAGTTTGACCCCCAAGCGGACATCGTTGCGTCGCGAGAGCCGCACTGCGCGGCGACAGTAAGCCCTCAACGGTAATTGATGCCCTTCAAGCCGCGCCCCGCGCAGCTGCCATCTGTCGCGCGGCCTTCTCTTGTGCGAGAGCTGCTTCCAGCCGCGAGATGCTTTCCTGGAGTCGTTGGTTGTTTTCCAAAAGACGCTGGCTGGTCAGAAGGAGGATATGGTAGCCGAATTGCTGATCACTCTGAAAATAGATTTCAAGTAGCCTTTCATAAGTTATGGTCAGGACTTGGCCCTCTTCTATGCACTCGACAGTCGCGGTTCGCCGGTTATCGGGTGTGAGAAAGCCAAGCTCTCCCATGAAGCGCCCTGGCGGAAGCTCGACGCCGATTTCTTTGACGAGAAACGTCCCGGTGACGATGAGGAACATCTCCGAAGCGGCATCACCCTTCCTGAAGAGTATGTCGCCTCGGCGATATCTACGTTCGGTCATGAATGGTTTGAGCCATTCCATCGACCTGTCACCCCGCGTCGCGTTACGTGCTTTCTTAACGAGCTTGAGCAGTTGGCGGAGGCGAACGGCATTGACTGGCAACAGCAGCAGATAAAGCAGAAAGGTGGCGACGCTTCCAGAAAGCGCGCAAGAAATTGCGAAGAATGTACAGCCGACCATATTCGCGACCCGCAGCGGCACCATTCTCTGCATCAGCAAGGTAGCGACAAAGAATATGGCGCCAACTAAGGCGAACATGTTGGCGAGCGTGATGTTCACCAACACAATCTCAAACAGCCGATTGAACAGTGCGTCGTAGGTGATGTTGTCGGGATCAAGTCCCATTTGAATGAGGATCTTTGCGATCCTGAAATTGTCGGCCGCTGTATCAAGGATGCGGTCTAGAATTCTCGAAAAATCTGCATTGGAATTCATCAGATCACCCCTATGCAAACATTCGGTTTTGCAGGAGCTCGCGGACACGTGACAGTCGAAGTCGGACAGCACGAGCGGTATCGATCCACGTTCAGTATTACCCGGCGCGGTTGTTTTTAGCGATCACGAGCGTGTGGCCGGTATCGTGTCAACGCTCAGGCCGGGCAGGGCTCCGGGGGGCTTCGTCCTGCGATGCACAAAGCCGTTTCTGCCCGTAGACGGGTTCCTTCGCCGAGGGGGCGCCGCTTGTGACCCAGAGCAGTCGCCGGCCTCCACATAGATCAATTATCAAAACCAACACCTAATCGGCTCGTCTCCTACAATGAGCTCGGACAGAGCGGGTGGCAAGGAGCGTTGAACTGCAAGGTCTCTTTGGCACTTCCGTTCAAGTAAGTACGCAAAGGAGATCGCTAAGATGATTGATGCAACGCCGGCAAGGTAAGGCCACCGTTCGCCGCTCATGGAGCACTCCGTAGCAGGAGGGTTGGCAATCATTCCCCGAGCCTTGGTTCTAGTAAGTTACCACTTCATACTTCGCCCTCGTCAGATGTGAATTGGTTCACATCCCACCATTTTGTTTTCGTCTTTGTGCTAAGCCTCAGCGGTCGCGTCTGCCACGGCCGCAAGTGGCCCTTAGCGCCGAACGTCCATATTCGCGTTGACCTGAGCTCTCTGTGGTACACCGGACACGACCACGGACATAGCCGATCGACCCGAAGTCAGCATCTGCGGTTGCGCCTTCTGGTTGTGACTAATCATTCGACCTTCCATCGCTATCAGATATCGGCGTTCATTCACCCGATAGGATGCCTCGCGGATCGCTACCCCGGTGCGAGGCGACGTAGTCGATTTCGCCTCGCGAAATACCGATATCCATAAGCTCCCTGTCACTTAAGTCGCACAAGTTGGCCAGTAATCTCCGGCGCTTGTGCCACTCCTGAAATGCATTCCAGTATGCTTCGAGAGGACTGTAGACCTGCCGCCTTTCCGCTGCCGGTCCCAGCTCGGCGGTCCCGTGGATCGTGCTCATTGAGGGTGTCCTGCCTGGACTGTTCACTAGGCGGAAGTTGCCGCAAGAGGTGCCGGCGCGCTTAACTGGCGGCTTACATTTCTCTTACCGGCGGCTTATTCTTCATGGGCTCATACAGAAGTGGCCCCGAGAAGGAATGGCAGCTTGCGCTATCTTTTCGAGGAATACGCATTCGACACCGACCGGCGCGAGTTGCATCGCGGGGCACACGTCGTTTCCGTCGCACCGCAGGTGTTCGATCTGCTTGATTACCTGATCCGCAACCGGGAGCGGGTCGTCAGCAAAGACGACCTCATCAACGCCGTTTGGGATGGGCGCAGCGTTTCGGATGCAGCACTGACGACCCGGCTGAATGTCGCCCGAAGCGCTATCGGCGACTCCGGGGAGGAGCAGCGCCTGATCAAGACGTTGCCACGCAAGGGATTCCGTTTCGTCGGACAGGTGCGGGAGGCGCAAGACGTTGCGGGCCTAAATCCCGGCGATGCGCCCGAGAGTGCTCCTGCGCTTCCCGACAAGCCGTCCATCGTCGTGCTGCCGTTTGAGAACATGAGCGGCGACCCCGAGCAGGGGTATTTTGCCGATGGGATGGTCGAGGAAATCACGACGGCGCTGTCGCGGTTCAAATGGCTCTTCGTGATCGCGCACAATTCGAGCTTCACCTTCAAAGGCCGAGCCGTCGATATCAAGGAAGTCGGCCGCAGGCTTGGCGTGCGCTATATCCTTGAGGGGTCTGTGCGCAAGGCGGCGGGTAAAGTCCGCATCACCGGGCAATTGATTGATGCGACTACGGGGGTGCACATCTGGGCGGACAGGTTCGAGCGTGCTCTGACAGACGTTTTCACTCTCCAGGACGAAGTGACGGTCGCTGTTGTCTCGGCCATTGAGCCAAAATTGTTGCAAACAGAAATTGCAATGGCGACGCGGCGGCGAGCGGAGAACCTCACGGCGTATGATTTTCATCTCCGAGCCATGCAACAGTACTATTCGTTTACCCGCGAAGGGCTGGCCGAGGCGATCACGCTGGCTCATCGAGCCTTGGAGCTGGAACCTCGGTTCGGCCTTGTCGCGGCCCTGGGAGGTCTCTGTCATCTGCAAAACGTCGTTTTGGGCTATGCTGTCGATCCGCAATTCGAGCGCAAGGAAGCAATTCGGTTTGCCCGCATGGCCCTGAGCTTCGACGATAATGATCCAGACACGTTAGCACGTGCGTCCCTCATCTCGGCGTACATGGTCGGCGATTGTGAAAGTGCGATCGAACTGGCTGACCGCGCGGTCGCGCTCAACTCAAATTCATTTAACGCATGGCACTACAGAGGCACGGTCTATAGAGTTGCGGGGCTGCCGGAGGAAGCGATCCGGAGCTTTGAACCTGCCATTCGCATCAGCCCGGTAGACCCGCGACTACAACGGTTGTTTGCAGGAATGGGGCTAGCCTTTATTGAGCTTCGTCGCTTTGACGAGGCCATCGCCGCAGGGAAGAAAGCTCAACGTCAAAGCCCCTCCTATGTGGGAACTTACCGCTGTCTCGCGTCGGCTTTCGCCCATCTCGGACGCGACGCTGAGGCGCGTGAGGCGGCGGCGCGTCTGCTTGAGACCGATCCCACATTTACAATATCTGCGTTGATCGCCCGAGGCGGGTACTCAAACGCGAAGCTGCTGGTTGAGGGCCTTCGGAAAGCGGGGTTGCCCGAATAGACCGTGCTCGCCCGCATCAGCGGGTCGATCTATAGGCGCGATTTGCCGCGGCGCATGAGTCTGCTGTTGGCCCTTGCCGGTCACCTTCCGAAGGGACGCGCATGTCCGGTTATGAGGTACAATCCGACATTGTGACTTTGCCGCTGGGTCATTAACTCTTGTAAATCCCAAGCCGCTCAGTGACGACTATATTTTTGGAATGGCGGGGGTATTTGAATTGGTTCGGGAGTGCTGCTGACCCTCTATGGCGGGAAAGTGGTCGCCTCCGCGAACAGTCTTGTTCGTGGATTCAGTCATGTTGCTCTCAGAAAAATTCAGTGAGCGAACCATTTCCAACATGGATGTCGCATTGGACCGATGCCGCTGGCATTCGAAGGTCATCCAGCGCGGAAGTTCGTCGCGGAAAAAATCGTGGAGTGCGCCAACAAGCACACGCAGACGCTCGGCGGTTTGACCGAGGCGGGCAGGCGGGCGGTCGCTGAACTCGCAGCCGAAATCCTTGGAAACGAATTGAGCTACTGCAAGACCTTCGGCAACACGAGCACGATCTCGATTTCCTGCTTGAGGATGCGGCCGGCTATGTCTGCTATGAGCAGAGAGAAGTCATCCTCAATCGTAGCGGCTGTAGCTTCGTCATTGGCGTAGACGTACAGAAGAGGGCCTTCCACTTCCGCAAAACGAACACCGGTAAAAGCGCGGTCAAACTCGTCTGCTCCAAGGATCGCAGCTACGCGGGCCTGAATGGCGAAGTCTTGAATGTCAGTTAAGTTCATGTAACGCCAGATAGATACGATGCGCTCGGAAACAAGGCTAAGCGCAATCTGGTAGGCGTGAGCAGCCCTTTGCGTAGGTCCAAAAGGTATGCGTCAGGCCTTGATCCTTCGCTCACTCACTCAGTGCCCTCGTTGGAGGAAGGGATGTCAGTGCTCGCCATTCTGCCTAACGAGACCTCCCGTGTGGCAGAGGGGGTGTTCGCCATGCGGAACGCTCCTAGCCTGGTGTTCTCGGGCCGTTCAGCGGCCGTTCTCGTTGACGTTGAAAATACAACCGGGAATCGAGATCTCGGTTGTATGTGAGAACATGCTCGGAACGCCGCTTCAGCCCCGCGGTTGGAAAGTCGTGAGTAAGGTAGGTAAACTGCCCGCCGTGGGCCCCAACTTAACGGCGGGGTTTTTGTGAGTTGCGTAAGTGGCGAAGCGTACCAGGACCGCACCGGCAAAAAGGCCGCGTGCCGCTATTCCGGGCTTTATTAGCCCCCAGCTTGCGACCCTGAAGATGAAAGCGCCTTCGGGGGCTCAATGGATTCACGAAGTCAAATACGACGGTTACCGTATCCAGCTCCACATCGACGGAGATAACCGGAAGGTCTTCACCCGCAACGGTCTCGACTGGACACATAAGTTCTCCGTCATTGCCGGTGCCTTCGAGATCGAAGGGCAGGCCATCGTTGACGGTGAGGTGGTCGTCATCCACGAGGACCGCACCAACTTCTCCGAGCTACAGGCAGACCTCGCCAGAGGCGAACAGGACCGCTTGCTGTTCTTCGCGTTCGACCTTCTGTGGCTCGACGGACAGGACTTGCGGAAGCTTTCGCAGCTTGCCCGCAAGGAGCTGCTGAAGGATCTGATCGAAAGCAATCAGCTCGAGGAGCCCATCCTCTACAGCGAGCACCATGGGGGTGACGGGCAGGCACTGTTCGAAGCCGCAAGGAAACTTAATTACGAAGGTATCGTCTCCAAGCGAGTTGACGCCCCACATCGGTCGGAGCGTGTGGAAGCTTGGCAGAAGGTCAAAGTCGTTCAGAAGGGAAAATTCCCTGTCGTCGGGTTCATCAAGGATCCAACCGGCGTCGCCGCTCTCTATCTCGGTAAGAAGGAAGGCAAAGAGCTTGTCTATATGGGCAAGGTCGGCACGGGCTGGAGCCGGACGACATCGCGCAAGATCAGAGATGTCCTCAATACTGTGGTGAGCCCGAGGCAGAAGCTCACCAAGCCCATCAAGAAGCCGAAAGCCACCTGGGTCGAGCCGAAGTTCTACGCGGACATCGAATACAGAGACATCACGTCGGAGGGATTGCTACGCGCGAGTTCCTTCAAGGGATTGTCTCGAAAATAACTTATGTTCCTGAGCCCTTCCGGTTCCGGACGTACAATCGTTCACACAGCAGAAGGAAGGCCCGATGGGATTAAAGCACAGGCAATTTAAGCGGACGGATTCCTTGGAAAGCAGACTGGCACAGATTGCGGAGGATGTGCGTGAACGAGCCGAGAAGGCACCCGGAGAGGAGTGAACCCTCCGACCAGAGCGCAACTAAGCCGCTTCAGCCTCAAGCCTCTCTTGGCTACGCTTTTGATTGATCAGATTCAACAGATGCGCCGAGGCTCGCGCGTCGCAGAGGGCTCGATGATGATTCTCGAGCTCGATTCCGTAGATTTCGCAGAGCTTGCCCAGCCCGTAAGATTTATGCCCCGGATAGCGGCGCCTCATTCCGGCGCACGTGCAGAGCTTCGGAAACCGAAAGCGTTGCCCGATCCGCTCGAATTCGTAGGAGATGAAACCGTAATCGAAGCTGACGTTGTGGGCGACGAAGATGCCGTCCCCCATGAACTCCATGAAGCGGTCCGCGACCTCGGCGAACAGAGGTGCGTCCCGAACCATTTCGTTCGTGATGCCGGTCAGTTGAACGATCTTTGCCGGGATGGAACGTTGCGGGTTTAGGAGTGAGTGCCACTCGTCCACGACACGGTGGTTGCGGATCTTCACAGCGCCGATCTCGGTGATGCGGTCGCCGTTCGACCATGAGCCGGTAGTCTCGATGTCGACCACCACGTAATCCTGCTCGGGGTCAAAACGATAATCGACCCGGCCGATCTCAGCCATGATGCCGGCGGCGCCGAGTTGACCAAGGCGGGTCAGTTGGTTGCGGCGGATCACATCCCCTTCCGCCTTGACCTCCATAAAGGAGGCCTTGCCGTCCTGGACCAACATCAGGTCGGGAAAGCCGTCGCGCATGCCACGGAAATCGTCGCACATGCTACGGACGATGCTGGCGATGCCGGTAGGATCGGACCCTTCGAGCAGCGCGCGCAGCGCCTCCACTTGCACGTGATCCCAGTTGAAGATCCCGTTCGGGCGGCCCCATCTCGCTGCGACGGTGCGGAGGATCAACGGGAGGGCTGATCCGGAGGCTATGGCTGCTAATTTCTCGTCGATTGTCGCGCCGAAAAGCCGACTGAAGCTGCGGTCCTTCAGGCAGTGCGGTAGCCAATCAAACCCGCTGGGCATGCGGGTACTCTCGAACAACTCGTCCCAGAAGAGCAGGCCGAACAGGGTGTGCCACAACACATTCTCGGCGAAGAAAACCTTCGTGCCCTCGCGCCGCAGCACGCCGGCGACGCCCGCTTCGGGATTGCCGCGATGGGTATCGTCGACGGTGATCGTGCGGCCAGACCGCAAAAGTTCGGTGTAGAGTCCTGTACGCCTGCCGCCGAACTTACGGGCGTAGAAGTCGGTGGCGAAGAGATGTTCGCCATCGCTGGCAGGATCATCGATCATCCGCTGCAACAGCGCTTCGGCCTCGGCCTTGTCGCCGGTGTTGTAGAGCAGGCGAACCAAGCGCTCGCTGCAGTCGGGAGAAGGCCCGGCACGGTAGAGCTGCCGGGCGAGATCGTTCTCGCCCGCCTTCTCGAAGAAAAGCCCGGTCTGATGCGCAGCTCGGCTGCGGAGATCGGCCGCGAACTCTGTCGTGCAAGCAGGACCGCCGAGCACGTCGATGGCGGCCCGTCTGTGGGCAACCTCCGATCCATCCTCCAGGCTGGCCAGCACCTGGCTGTAATGGAACGAGGCCAGCGCCTCCTCGGCATCGGTGAAGCGCGCGCTGAACGAGGTTTCGCGGTTGGTACGAAGGATTCCTAAATCGCGCAGCGCGAAATTCTTCAGATCCACCTCGGTCTTGCCGAAATAAAGGTAGAGCAAGAACTCGATCGGCCGCGTCCCGTCGAGCGCGATGAAGTTGCGGGCGCCGCAGTGCTGCGCGGCGACCGAGAAACGGATGCTCTGTAGATAGTAATCGATGAACTTCGGCTTCGACCATGATTTGCGGACATCTCCTCGCCCGGCCGCCTGCGCGCCAGTCACAAGGATGTCCTTTGGCAGGCATGAGACAAAGGCTGTATAGTCGGCCTCGCCGAGCTCGCGTGCGTGGCCGGCCGCAGTCAGGTCGGATGCCGCCCGCTCGACGTCACCGATCTCGGGGTAGTTGAACAGGGATCTGTTGAATATGGCACCACGCCTGTTGATCATGCGGACCAGCAGGCATCGTGCATCTCTCGAAAGGCCCTCGAACCGCGCGATGAAGGCGTGATGCTCCGGACCAAGCACGGGCGCGTACGTCCGCTGCACGAACCCCAGCATTTCGGCGAAGTGGTCGAGATAATAATAGACGGGCAGTTGGGGCAGTTTGGCCAAGCGGACCTTCGCGGCAGAATCGTTTGTTCTATTTCTGTTCTAACGTCGTCCTCGGAGTCAAGTGCCTCGACTGGCTACTGACCAGAGCCGGCGAGATCTGCTGTCGCTGGCACAGCGTCTTCTTTCACGCCGCGCGCGACGATCTGCAGTGTGCCGTCAGGAAGTGGCCGCTGCAGTTTCAAGGCTTCATCCGCCGGAGCCGTCATCCAAATCTCGACCTCTTCGGGCGTGGTCAGGATCGCTGGCATGGCCTTCGGATGGATGGCGAAGACTTCGGCATTCGCCTCCGTCGTCAGGAACGCATAGAGATCGTTGGTGGTCTCGCCTTCCTTGACCTTCCTGACCGAGGTCCAGTTGGCCCAGATGCCCGCGAAGCAGGCGAGGGGACGGCTCTCGTCAAGCGCAAACCAGATGTCGCCGCCCTCGGCCTTGTTGAACTCGCTGAATGAGTTGAATGGCACGACGCAGCGGTTCTCCACGCCCAGCCAGCGCGTCCAGTGCTTGCTCTTCACGTTGCGGATGTTCGTCGTGCCGCTGTCGGGCTCCATTCGGAGCAACTCCTTGAAATCGACGCTCTTGCCCTTCGCCTGTAGCTTCTCGGCTCGCTTCTTGGTCGCGTCCATGAGTGCTCTGGAAGACGACGGCATGCCCCAGCGGGCGATCGCGAGTTCGCGTCCGCTGGCACCGGTGCGGATGATCGGCGCCTTGTAGTCTGGAAACACGCCCGGCATCGGCGCGAGGTTGCCGACGTATTGGTTGACCACGCGGAACAGTGCGCTAATGGCGGCCTGGTTCGTGGTGATCGAGTAGAGATTGCACATCGTCAGGTCTCTGAGGGAGAGGTCCGGGGGTGGTGCGAGAGCTGCAGCAGCGTTGCAGAAGGTCGACGACCCGCCTTAGCACATTTGTTACAGCGAAGCCTGCCGGCCAGATCGTGCACAAACGTTGTCGCGACGTGCGGCAATGCCGCCAGATCAACATCACGTTTGGTCTTGCAGCGGGAGCACTGGATCTCGAGCCATGGGTAGCCGCCGTTGATTGCCTGATCGACCGCAGGGGAGGGATCAATGGGCTCACCGTTCGCCCACATGCGTTCGTTCCAGCTCTCGCACAGGAGACGATCGGCCTGCTTGATTAGCGCCTCGCCTTCGGCGCGAGCCGCTGCGGACTGCGCTGCTAGTATGGTGGTCATCGCGCGTGCTTTTCCGAGCTCCTTGCCCAACGCCTTTCGGTCGCCACCGGAGAGCGGTGTCGGGTGATGCTTCGGAGCCATCCGGGGCGCAAGCCATCAATCAGACAGGCTCGAAGGCCGGCCAGCAGCCGTCCTCCTCGTGTCGGCCAGTTCGGTTCTGACAGGTGTTGTCCAGCAATCGCTTCGCAACCTCCTTCCATCCGGCCTGCTGGCCGTACAGGCGGATCGCGTCGACCTTCTGGATTTCAACAATGCGCTCGCACCTGCGGCAAGAAACTCGCAGAACGTGCTGCGGGATCTCGCTGAGGCGGAGGCTCGGGCTTGAACGTCCGGCATCAGTAGTGTGGACATGGGCATCGTCGAGGAGGGCGCGCCAATATTCTTCCGGGATGTCATCGCCGGGCCCAAGCGGACGCTCCCTCGCGGGCGCTCTACCCATTGATGCTGCTAACTTTTCCATCTGTTTCGGGGTGGGCATGCGCCAACTCGCAGGTCGATCGGTCATGGCGGTAATTAGAACATAAAGAGAACAAATGTCGAGTCGGACCAAAGGAGTCCGTTGAAAATTTCCCGGCAGGCTGGAGGAGCCGATTAACCGTTGCGCTTCTCGCGAAAAAAATTCTGTCCACACGTCTTGAAACTGCTCCCTAGCTTCCAATTTTTTCCGGCGTCGTCGCAAGACGATCGGGATGCCGTTTGGGTCCCGCGACTGAGACGGGCACCGGTCGTGTCCGGTGCCGCTCGTAACCATTTTGCTCCCAGGAGGATCTGGCTATGCGCACTGTTGATTTTTCGCCCCTCTTCCGGTCGGCCATCGGCTTTGACCGTGTCTTCGATCTCGCCGAAGCAGCCCAGCGTGCCGGCGAGGAGACCTATCCCCCCTACAACATCGAGCGCCTCGACGAACACCGCTTCCAAATCTCGGTCGCTCTCGCCGGTTTTAGCCCCCAGGAGCTCGCTCTGACGGTCGAGCAAAACGTACTGACGCTGGAAGGGCACAAGAGCGAGAAAGAGGGGAAGACTTTCTTGCATCGCGGCATCTCGACCCGCAATTTCAAGCGCCAGTTCACGCTTGCCGACCACGTCGAGGTCAAAGGCGCCAACTTCGAGAACGGCATGCTTGTCATCAGCCTACAGCGTGAGATCCCTGAAGCGATGAAGCCGCGTCAGATTGCAATCAACGGCTCCGGGCCGAACAACGTGACGCAGATCGAATCTAGAGCCGCTTAAGGCCATCCCGCAGAATGGTTGAACCGCGCGGGTCCTCCCGCGCGGCTATTCCCTCAACTCGTCTTGGAAACGGAGGAAGCCATGCGGCTGACGACCGCTCTTCACGACAATGCTGTCGACCTAAACGCCCTCATGCATCGCGGTACGGTAACGAAGATGCTCGATGAGAACCTCGCCCGCATCCGTGTACATCGTAACAATATACGCCGTTACCGCAGTCTGCTGGAGACCCATCTGTCAGAACTGGAGCGGCAATTCATCGAGCGGCGCATATCGGAGGAGCGATCAGCTTTAGAAGCGTTGACATCCGAGACCTTTCCGATTGCTCTCACCTTACCTTTCGGCCAGGGGGGATCGCAGCATGAGCTTCGAGACCGATAAGGATTGCTACGCCGAGTACGACATCTTGCTGAAGCCGCGAGGACGCGGCCGTTGGAAGTGGGCAGTCAGCAACGCTGCTGGTCAAGCCGTGATGTCCGGCTCGGAGTGCAGTCGTACGGCCGCAAGGTACAAGGCGGAGCGCGCGCTGTTTCTGCTGCTGAGCGCAAGCGCATCGCGCGAGGCATCGGTCGGTTCGACCGCCGTATTCTCTCGGACTATAGGCGTTTCTGGCCGTAGCCAGCCCACAATCTAGAGGTCGATGCAGCCGCGCAGCGCTTTGGCAAGGCCTGACTGGAAGAAGCGAGACGCGGTCTTGTGGCGTTTGACCGCGAAGACCGTCGTGAGCGAATAACTTGTTCTATCGCCGCGTAGCGTCCTGGTGTTTTCACACAGCCAAGACCCGTTGCAGACATTCGTTGCTGTCGGTGCATGCCCCCAAAGGGAGCGAATATCGGCAACCTATGTTAAGGAACGGCGCTGTCGATTAGAGCAAATTGGAACGCCAATCAGCAGATACTGTTGCCGCCCAATGCAGAAGTTCTATTTCGATCACATCGAGAACGGCAACGTACTCACCGACCAAGATGGCTCTGAATTTCCCGGCATTGCCGAAGCGAGCATGGAAGCGCGCCTTTCACTTGGCGAAGAGGCACGGACGTTTTTGAGCCGAGGCAAAAGCGGGAGGCTGGCGGTCGTGGTGCGCGACGAGCACGGCGCTATCTTGGAACATTCCGCGGTCATTGAGCAGAAGATACTAGCCCGAACTCCCTAGCATTCACTCGTTTACGGATGTATCGTCTAACCATCATCGGCCAGGCTCTGCCCGTAGGCGTCGGTGACTGAGAGACCGATAGCGCTCCCGCCTGCATAGCTAGGGGAGCGCGGCCATGGCCGACAAGCGCGCCGTTTTTCGTCTCATATCGACTTCGGACGCAGAGATCATCCTGAGGACGCGCCAGCTGGTCGACCGCTCGCTCAAGCTGCTGGAGTGCCCGATGCCGGACACCTTCCTAGGCCGCAAGACGCAAGAGTCCTTCCCGACGGAAGTGAGTCGGGCCGCATTCCCATCGAGGAATCTGGCTCAACGGCGTGCCTGCTTCCCCGGCGACGCGGCCATCACGGCCGAGCCCGAGAAACAGAGCGAGGTGAAGAAGCCCCAGCTCTCTCCGCTGGAGGAGGAAACGCGCCGCGTTATTGAGGAGTATGCCGAAAGCCTGCGGGAGAGCGCCAAGCAACTGCGCCGCAAGCTGCATTGAAGTCCAAATTTGGGCCGGCCGACCCTTCGGTTCGTCAGGTCGTAAATTGGCTCAAATGGCCATTCGGCGATTCTCGCTGTTGTGTCCGCTGCTGAACACACAACGGACGTCAATTTTCCGCACTGTCGATCGCGGTAGGTTGAGGCCAAGATCGCGCTCCTCGGATGAACTCGCGTCAGAGGGCTTTGAAACGTCAGTCTTCCCGACTTTTCCCGCTTAGGTAGCTGTGCTTAGATACCGCGGATCTTTGTGGGGGAGAGTATGATGGCTGACCATCAGCATATTTTCACCGCTGCCTACATCGCGCTCGCGATCTTAAATGCGGCGCTCGCAGCGATGGCCATCTTTTCGTTTTAGCCGTCCCTGATGCGGCGGCTAAACGCGGGCCGCCCCGCTGATTGACGGCGGGCTTTAGCGGCACTGCGCCGACAGCTCTTAGGCATCTGGTTTGGAGCGGGACTCGATGCAGATCGCTCGCACGCCTGGTACATGTCCATAAGCGGTCTACCTTCGAGGAAAACCGCACGAGGCCTTAAACCGCCTTGCTTATCGAGCCAGCGCTGAATCGTAGAAGGATACATTGAATACAGCATGCGGGTCGCACTTCGGTGAGTGAATGTACGCCCTGTTCGGTCGAAATCCCACGCCGCATGGAAGCCGAGTTTTGCTCTCGGAGTAACGCAGATTTTTCCCGGCGCAATTGTTGCGAGCACTATCGTGCAGGCTGAGGCGCAAAGGCCGTCGATCATCACCGACTGATCCGAGGCCCGCAACTTTTCGTATCGGTCAATGTAATAGCCAATTGAGCCGCCTTGATCATGCGTAATGCGAACAGAAGCCTCACTGCTTCTCGCGCACGTGAACAGCAGCAAAACCGCAAGTAACCCAGCCCGATGGTTCATCGAGATCTGTCCTGTGATTGCAGTGAATGAGCGTTGCGGCAGCGCGCACATGCTCTGCCTCAAAGCGCGGCTTACGGATCAGTAACGGTAACCGTAGGGGTATTGACCCGGGCAGACCCAGTTCCCGTAGGTGTCATAGAAGCAATTATTGTAATTGCCGTAATAGCCATAGGCGCCGGCCGCAGCTGCTCCCACTGCTGCTGCACCTAGCCCGTACGCCGCACCCCTGTAAGCGCCGCGATAAGCTGCATTGCGGTAGACTCCGCGGCGAACTGCCGTGCGCGCAACGGGGCGGCCGGGTATGGGGAGCCATAGCCGCGACCAGCGACGCCATATCGGCCGCCTCGAACATGAGCGACGCGTGCGCCGCCGCCGTGAAATCCTCCAGCGCGCATGCCACCTCCATGAAACCCACCGCCGCCGCGGAACCCACCACCTCCACCTCGGCGGGCAAATGCATCATCAGGAATGAGACTGACAGTGATTAGGACAAGAGCCGCCAAAGCAGCAAGAAGGCATCGAAGCATGGCTGTCCTCCAAGGTAGGGTGCCGTGCAGGAGCGACGTGGTGCCCGCTCAAAATAGTCGATACCCGGCACGAGCCTTTGCTTCCCTTCCAGTCGGCGTTTGATTTAAATCAATAGCTCGCGAGCCTTTGCCGTGCTTTCGCGAGCGCACTCTGTCCAAAAATATACACAAGCGCTGGCCCTCATCGTTATAGACAGGATGGGTGTATGACTGTCATCTGCAAGGCGCCCCGCTAAGTCCACGCGAGAAGCAATTACTCCGCCGAATAGCCGCCGGAAAGACAGACGCTCAAATCGCTGAGCGGTTTGGCGGTGGCGTTAAGCGCGTCGCCGAACAGCGAGCCCGGCTGCTCAACAAGCTCGGCGCAAGGGAGCCGCTGAAGCGGCCGAGCGGCTGGCGAGCTGGGGCACCTATCGTGGCGTGACGTGATGGCGGGGATGAGGCACCCCAGCGGTCGTCAGCTCTGCGGCGAGGCGCTAGTGTTTGATATAGTAGGCAATGGCGAACGCGAAGATCAGCGCGGCCCAACCCATTGTTTTGATTTCCGTGCGCAACGAGGTGATTGCTGCGCCCATCTGGTGCATCGCCGCAGCGTTGGCGCGCTCTACATCGAATGATCCCTTCGGCTCCGCCGGGAGATCGTCCGCGGAGGAATCCTCCACCGGTTGGAGAAGATCATAGTGAAATGAAACGCCTTGAATCTTGACATGTCTATTATTTTCATCGCGGTTGAGCCACTTCTTTCCACTTCCATCCGGCTCCCAGCCGTACTGGATCGGCGATGACTTGCTTAGGTCAAAAGGCAATTCCACCGTGATAGTGGAGGGTAAAAAGCCGCTTCGGATGTTCGCCACGAGTTCTTGCAGGTCAGCCGACGGTACGAACACACTGATGTAGATCTCCGAAGGATGACACGCGATGGGGTCATCTGAAACGAGTTCCTCGGAGTAGCTCATCCTGTTGTATGCGTAATATTCGTCGGTCTTCGCAATCTCCACCGTGAGCACTGCTGAAATTAGCTTCTCCTTATTCCAGCGACTTGGTTTTTGAAAAACCTCGCCCGTTTCGAGATTGACGTGATCGTGACCGTCGAGTTGGACTTGAAAGGAGACGACTTGCCTGCCGCGCCCGATGCCTTTTTCGTCGGGAAGATCAGCGTAAGAATGCATCGAGACGGATGAGGCCTTTAATGTGAGGAGCATCCTCCCTCCGTACTTGTGAAGCTACGATTGTTTCGCCGTTTCCAAGGTAGGTTAAGACGGACGGCTATTCGGGTTTGCTCGGAAGGGGGTCTATTCCTACGAGTGTATAAAACGTGCGCACCTCGCCAGTGACAGCTTCGTCGATCTCGACCTTCTCCAGCGTAGCAACGCATTGACGTCCGAAATAGTCCCGAAGTCTCGCTTTCACCTCTCGGGCAAGCTTGCCCTCGATAATCTCGCGCCGTTCGTCAATCAGTTCAAAGCGGTCGCGTAACAAACTCGCTCCTAACAAGACCGCTCGTAAAGAAATTTCGACGCTACGTTTCGTCCGGTATTTCGAGACATTGCTTTGCAGTGCTGGTATCTGGTCTGTGTCAGCGGCCCACGTGAATTTGGTCCCCGTCATATCAACCCATTGCAAAGAAAAGCCAGCGTGCGACCGGGAGAGGTCATCGAGCACGTGGCGCAAGTGCGCGACAGCTCGCTGACCTAGTTCACCGGATAAGCGGGATATTTCTTTTTCCTGCTTCGTGGCATTCAGTAGCGCAAAAAGCGTCTCCAGTGTCGATACGGCAGTGCTTTCGCCGAACACATCGAAGCGCGGCCGGATAAAGATTTCCATCCCAAAAGACGATGGGAAGACGTCCGCAAACCGCATCGCCGTTGCGTTCACGATTTCGTTTGACAGAGGACCTCGACGTCGCGGTCCGGTGGTTATTGCTTGGGCGATGCTCGAATAGAGCTTTTGCAACCGGATCAGAAAAACGCCGAGTTCTCCGACGCCGGCGGTATGATCCGCATACGAGTGACCGGACAGGGAGACTGTCAACGCCTCGCGGGTGCGGTATTTCACCAACTCCAGCCGCTCCTGTTCTAAGCGCTCTTGGAGATGCGACAAGCTCGCAAGGCTTAGTTCTGCCGAGAAACTATCGGGATCGAACGCGCGAATGTGCTGCGCAGCTTTCAAGGCTTCGTCGAGTTCAGACAGACGCCTCAACAAGCCACGCATGCGTGACTCGGCTTCACGGGGGTCGATGCCCTCCCAGAGGATCATGGCGCGGCATTCGATGGAGGACTGGGACGCGTGAGCTTTACGTGAACGATGCCTTTCGGAATATCATTCCTGTCATACCCGAATTCGCCGATCCAGTACTTGCGTTGGGCCCGTGCGGCATCGCTCATGGGATGTCCCGGTGGGTACACCGGGCAAAAGTAAGCATCGCATAGATACTTGGCTTTAGTCGTCGGACCAGAGACCAGCGCCTTCAATGCTGCCTTCTTCGCGTCGGGCAAGGCGTCAATTATCGTGGCGTCGATAAGCATCACCAAATCTACGTCACCCGGATCGTTTTTGCTGGTGACAAAGCTGCCATCCAGCAGCTGCTCGCATCCGCCGACCAGGTCAGTGATCTCCTGCGCATGTTGATTGTATCCCGCGAAGATCGGCTTTCGGGTCGTCGAATGAGGGAAGCTGGCTACGAAATGCCCCTCCAGTTCGTCGTTAGCGAGAGTATGAATTCCGGCGTCGAGATAACCGTTGGAATTGAACTTTGCGCTCAAACGATTCCCCCCAATGCGCTTCAAATAATTGCTTGTAGCGCAACCATTGGCTGTAAGGAAGCTGGCTACCTATCCCTCCTGTACGATCAAGCCTGTGGGCTTCTTTTTCGACCGCGAATCGCGACGCAAATAGGTACACAAGTCACCTAATACATTGAAATTATTAAGACTTCTTTTCAGCTACTCTCCCGCGCAGAGAATGCAAGCAAAGACCGGAAGGGATCTGATTGAGATCCCAAAAGACGACGCCTCAGGCCGCCAGCCTCGGCTGGTGCTTTTCTGGATCTATGCCGGCAGGTGCAGGCGCGGCGACGATGCGTCGCAACTCGGCTGCCAAGCCATTCAGCACCGCGCGCTTTTCCTTCATCCGCTTGGAGTGATTGTAGACCCTGCCCGTGACCGTCGGCACAATCTGCTCGGACTTCTTACCTGCGGCGTGGTCGAGGCACTTCGCGATCCACGCGTCATCGAACCCGAGGTCACCGGCCAGCGTCGCTGCCGTCCGGCGCAGGTCGTGGGGCGTGAACGGCTTGAGGCCGAGCAGCTCGCACAGCCCGGCGGTTTTGGTCTTGTCTTTGTTCTTTTCGTTTAGGGTGCCGCGCAGCGCGTCCGCCATCGCCTTGCGGTGGATCGGCTGGTCCTTGTACATCGGGCTCTCGAACACGAACTGCTGATCATCCGAGGTGAGCGCCTCCTTGATGATCTCAACGGCCAGATCAGATAGCGGCTGCTGGATCACCCGCCTCTTCTTGACCCGCTTGAGGGGCACGTCGAAGCGCGGATGCTCGCCGTCGAGGTCGAACAGCTCATCCCGATGCGCGCCGAGCAGTTCACGAGACCGCAGCATGGTGACCAGCTCGAATTTGAGCGCGAGCCGGGTTCGGCGGTCATAAGGGAGGTCATCACGGTCCAGCCCATGCCAGAAGATTCGGATCTCGTCCTCGGAGAGGACGCGGGTGCGGGGATGCTCAGGGTCGAGTTTCGGTAGGTTGACGCAGGGGCTGGCCGTCACATAGTCGCGGCCGGCCTCCGATGCCCAGTTGAACAGGCCGGAGCCCGCCTTGCGCATATGGCGCGCGTTGCTGACCGAGGGCTTGCCGAACTTGCCCGCGACGATATCGTTCGAGAGCGTCGCGATGTCGTGCTTGGTGACCTCCATGGCCAGCTTCTTGCCGAGGCGGGGACGAATAAAGCGGTTGAGGTGGCTGGCCGTGTTCTCCCAGCTTTCCAGCCGGGGCCGCATCTCGCCATCCGGCTTTTTGACGGGCGTCTTCATCCACGCGATGCGCTCGTCGATGATCTCGGCGACGGTCTTGCCGCGCTTGGCCTTCGCGGCTTTCTGGTCGCGGAAGGTCTCGGCGAGGGCGTCGCCCCCCATGGCCTTCAGGCCGTAGACCTTGCTGCGGGCGTCCTCGACCGTGAAGCTCTCGGGATTGTAGACGCCGAGCCAGCCGGTGCGCTGCTTGCCGGTCCGCCGGTCGGTGAACTTGAAGGAGAAGGTCGCGACGCCGGCCGTGGTGATGCTGACGTAGAGGCCAGGGCATTTGCGGTCATAGAATTTGGTCCGCTTGGCGACCCGCTTCTCACACAGCCGGTCGGTCAGAATGACGCTGCTGTTGCGGCCCCGCTTGCCGGCGGGGGAGGGGACAATGGTAGTATCCATGTGGTTTCGGCTCCTAAGGCTTGGGACCAAAGGGCTCGGCTCTTAAGGCTTTCAGTTTGTCGTGCGGACGCTGAAAGGCTTAGGGCCGGGCCCTTATTTTGGTGAAGCCCGCTGAAACAGCCCGCATCAGGCTAATCAAAAGCCGCTTGTTTTAAAGGGTTTTCTTAGTTTCGGCGTGTTTCACCAAGTGCCAAAATATAGACGTGTGGTCCTGGCCGTCGTTGCTACGGTCAAGCTCTTGCGGAGGCGGCAGTCGCGTCAACCGGCGCGGGCGCCGGTGAATTCCGCGGGGGCGAGGGAGGCCAGAAGGAACTCGGCTCCCGGGAGAGCGCGGCATAAGCCGTCCGACCATCGCGCAGGGAAGGCCGAGTGATCGGCACCACCTGTATGCTGCTGTGCGGCTTCTTCTGCGCGTGCATTTTGCGCAGCAGACCGCGGGTGCGAGGTCAGCACCCGGCCTTCCCTGCGCCCTTGTGCCCCCGAAATCTGGCAGGATGTGGCAACGGGCGGTTGGATCAGAACCGCCCGTTGCCGGAACTGAGCCCGTTGCGCCCAAAGGCGACAGAGCCTGCTAAAGAGCAAGGGACAGCTCCGGTGTCTTCCTCAACCCGAACAGTTGCAAGGGCTGCGAGCCCGTACCAGGCAAGGAAGGGAGTGGATGATGACACAAGACGATCTGGTTGTCGTCGGCATCGATGTCGCCAAAGACAAGATTGATGCGTGCATTCGGGCCGTAACGGAGCGGAAGACTTGCCCAACAACCGCGGCGGGGCGACGGAGCTTGATTGCATGGCTTCGCAAGCATCGGGTCGGCAAGGCAGTGATGGAGGCAAGCGGCGGCTACGAGCGGGTATGGGCCAAGGCGTTGCGCCAAGCAGGGCTGGAAGTACGGATCGTCGATCCCAAACGGGTTCGCCATTTTGCGGAATCGGCGGGACGCCTTGCGAAAAACGACAAGATCGACGCGGAGATGATCTCCTGGTTCGCCGAGACATTCAGCGAGGCTCCCAGCCAAGTCGACAATCCCGCTCACGAGGAGATGAAGGCACTGGTGAGGGGACGCCAAGGCCTGATTGACGTCAGGGCTCGCCTGGAAATGCAGAAGGAGCATGAAGCGCCGGCCCTTGTTCGGAAGGCTCGCGCGCGTCTTCTTAAGAAGCTAGCTGACGAAATCGCCGCGCTCGATACCGCGATCGCGGCGACGATCAAGACAACGCCGGACTTTGCCAAACGCGCCGAGATCATCCAGAGCGTACCAGGCTTTGCTGAGGGGACCGCAATGGCGCTGCTTGGAGGACTACCGGAGCTGGGGCAGGTGAGCGATGAAGTTGCCGCCGCGTTGGTGGGCGTTGCTCCTTATGACGACGATAGCGGCAAACGTCGAGGTGAACGCTGCATCAAGGGTGGCCGCCGCTGGGTGCGAAATGCCCTTTACATGCCCTGCGTCGGCGCCGCGACGCTGAACAATCCGGTGTTCAAGGCCTTCTATGAACGCCTGATTGCCAAGGGCAAGCCGCCAAAGATCGCGATCGTCGCCTGCATACGCAAGCTGATCATCATCCTCAACACCATGATCGCTCGCGGCGAGACGTGGGATCCGAAAAGATACAGGGTGGCTTGACGAGCGCGTCTATCTCGCGCTCGGACTTCGGCCGAGCGCATGCCCAGCCCAAAGACCGGCGTGCAGACGGGGTCAAGGCCGTCAGCCGCCGAAGGCGGGGGTGCGCCAGCACCAGCCTTGAGCCCGTCTGATCGCCGGTCTACTCCGACCCCAGTTGCTCTTGGCTTTGAGAGGGTTGGAGTGACCAGGCAAAGCTCGGGCGACATGCGCCGCGAGAATGCGGCGCTGCGTCCGGCATTTGGGATCAAGGCTGAGCGGCGAATGGCAAGTGTGTTTGGGCCGACCGCGGCGCGCCGCCGCATCTGCCTGATGTTGAAGCCCTGCCCCACCGGGGAACCGCCGAGCTTTGTTCGCCGTTTGCATCCCGAAGCATGGGTGAGCCGCGATGAAATGGATGCTGGTGGTTCTGGTCGGTGGCGTGACGCCCGTCAACACCGACCTGGTGTTTGACAAGTTCGCCGATTGCCTTGCGGCGGAAGAGCAGATGCGCAAGCACTATGCTGATGCTTTCGATGCCTGGGACAAGTGGGCGGCGATGAACATCGAGCGGCGTCGCGACTATTCGAAAGCCCGCGATGCGCAAGCCAAGCGCTTGTTGAGCAATATCGGGACGTGCGTGCCTCATGGCGACGGCGCCGTCGTGAAGCCGGAGGCCAGCCCTTCACCGACGCCTTCGCCCAAGCCTAGCCCCTGACAAGCCCAGCCCATGACAAGCCAGCGAAGCGACCGCGAGCTCCGCGGCCGCACTCGGGAAGCAGCCGACCGGTTCTGTGATCACCATCACAGGTGTGGCCGCCTTCCTGTGTGTATACTGCCGGTTCGGAAGCAGGGTGGCGACCATGCGGAATCGGATTGCACTGGTTTTCAGTTTTATTTTTTTCACGTCTCTGGCAGCCGCTGATCGTGCGGCCGCAGATGACCGGACAATCTGCGCGCAGCGCGGCCAGGAAGACCGCATCGCCGCGTGCTCGCGACTGATCGCAAAGAGCGGCGGGCGCGACGCCATGGCGTTCGACCATCGCGGTGCCGAATATGGCGACAAGGGCGACTACGATCGCGCCATCTCCGATTTCAGCGAGGCCATCCGCATCGATCCGAAATACGCGCTGGCCTGGCAGCATCGCGGCGCCGCCCTGCTTCGCCGGAACGAGGTGGATCGGGCCATCGCCGACCTGACCCAGGCGATCCGGCTCGATGCAAACAATCTGAACGCCTTGAACGACCGCGGCATGGCCTATGCCGCTGCAGGTGATTCCGAGCGCGCGCTTTCGGATTACAACGCAGCGATCCGCATCAATCCGAGGTTCAAATTCGCCTACTTCAATCGAGGGCGGCTCTATGCCGGCAAGGGCGACCACACAAGGGCGATCGCCGAATACTCCGAGGTCATTCGCATTGACCCGACCTACGGTTATGCGTTCAACAATCGCGGACTGTCCTATCGGGACACCGGCCAGTCCGAGCGTGCCCTGGCCGATTTCAGCGAGGCGATCCGGCTTTTGCCGAGGACGACGCTGGCCTACAACAACCGCGGCGACATCCATCTCCTTCAAGGCAGGTACGATCAAGCCCTCGCCGATTTCAATGAGTCGTTGCGCAATGATCCGCAACATCAGAGCGCGCTGGTCAACCGCGGAATGGTGTTCGAGAAGCTTGGCGAGGTCGCAAAGGCCCGCGCCGACTTCAACGCAGCTCTGGCTGCCCCGCAGAAGTACGACAGCGCGAAATGGTCGATGGACAAGGCGCGCGAACGCCTCGCCGCGCTGGACGATACGTCCATCAAGACCGTTCCCGCCACCACCACGTCGGTCATCGCGCTGCCGGGACCGTCAAGTAGAAATGACAGGCGCATCGCGCTCGTGGTCGGAAACTCCGCTTATGAGAATGTCGCAGCGCTCGCCAATCCGGCGCGCGATGCGGCGCTCGTCGCCGAAACGCTCAAGCTTACCGGATTCGATTCCGTCACGCTGCTGACCGATCTGCGCAAGGATGCGTTGACCGCGGCGCTGCGCGACTTTGCAAGGCAGGCGGAAATCGCCGACTGGGCGATGGTATATTACGCCGGTCACGGCATGGAGGTCGGCGGCGTCAACTATCTGATCCCGATCGACGCGAAGATCGCCTCCGACCGCGACGTCAGCTTCGAAGCCGTGGCGCTGGACCAGGTGTTGAACGCGGCGGAACGCGCCAAGCGGCTGCGCCTCATCGTCCTCGATGCCTGCCGCGACAATCCCTTCGCGAACCAGATGAAGCGCACCATGACGCTGGCGTCGCGTTCGGTGGCGCGCGGCCTTGCGGCGATCGAGCCCGAGGCGGGCACGCTGGTGGTGTATGCCGCCAAGGACGGTGAGATGGCGCTCGACGGAGAGGGCAGGAACAGCCCGTTCGCCACGGCGTTCGTCAACAATATGCGCAAGCCCGGTCTCGAGGTGCGTCGGCTGTTCGACGTCGTGCGTGACGACGTCATGGAGGCGACCAATCGTGCACAAAAGCCGTTCAGCTACGGATCGGTCTCGGGCCGGCAGGATTTTTACTTCGTTGCCGGGAAATGAGACGCAAGGCTTTGGCTGTCTCCCGGACGCCGAATTTCATCCGTTGTGGGTCATTTAGCCTTCCTCTATTGGCCGCTTCCCGGACTGGGGGCCGGACGGGCTGGAACTCGTGGGCGCGTCGGTCGTTGCTTGGCCGCGGCATTTAGCAAGCGAGTAGGAGAGCACGTGAACCGACGCCAGCTTGTTCAAGGGTCGGCAGTGCTGCCGGCTTTGCTGCTTGCTTCCCGACACAGCCTGGCCACCCCATCGGATGCGTTCGGGCCGTCCACGGTGAGGGACTTGGCGCGGATGCTGGCGGGCAAATCGTACGAGGCGCCGGACGAGAAGCTCCCGAGCGGATTGAAGGACCTGGACTACGATCAGTATCGTTCGATCCGCTTTTTGCCCGAGCGGGCGCTCTGGCGCGGCAAGAATCTTCCGTTCGAGGCGCAGTTCTTCCACCGCGGCTTCTTCTACAAGAACAGGGTGAACGTCTTCGAGGTCGTGGACGGAAGGGCGTCCGAGCTCAAGTACCGCAAGGCGGACTTCTCCTTCGGCGAGAAGGTCCCGCCGTTCGAGGACATCGATCTCGGGTTCGCGGGCTTCCGCATCCATGCGCCGATGAACCGCCCCGATTATTACGACGAGGTCTGCGTCTTCTTAGGGGCGAGCTATTTCCGCGCCGTGGCCAAGGGGCAGACGTACGGGCTCTCCGCCCGGGGGCTCTCGATCGATACGGGCGAAGCCAAGGGCGAGGAATTTCCGCTCTTCAAGACCTTCTGGCTCGAGCGGCCGGCGCCGGGTGCGACATCGCTGGTGATTCATGCTCTGCTCGACAGCAAGAGTTGCGCCGCGAGCTACCGGTTCACGGTGCGGCCAGGGGACACGACGGTCTTCGACGTCGAAATGTCGGTCTACCCCCGCGTCGAGATGCCGCGGGCCGGGCTCGCGCCCATGACCAGCATGTTCTTCTACGGTCCGAACGACCGCAACGACATCGACGATTTTCGTCCGTCGGTCCACGATTCCGATGGCCTTGCGATCTTCAACGGGAAGAGCGAAAGCCTGTGGCGGCCGCTCAGCAATCCCCGCGATCTCCAGATCAGCACTTTTCAGGATCTCAATCCGCGTGGCTTCGGGCTGATGCAGCGGGAGAGAAATTTCTTCGCCTACCAGGACATCGAATCCAGCTTTGAAAGACGCCCAAGTCTCTGGATGGAGCCGATCGGGGATTGGGGCGAGGGCGGCGTCACGCTGTTCGAGATCCCGACCAAGGAGGAGGTCCACGACAACATCGCCGCATTCTGGCGGCCGAAAAACCCGCTGCAGGCCAAGGGCGAACACAACTACACCTATCGGCTGCATTGGGGACCGGATAGCCCGAAGCCGCATTCGCTGGCCAGATTCACGCGAAGCGGGATCGGGGCGAGGGGCGAGGATGTGCGCCTGTTCGTGCTCGATCTGCTCGGCGACAACCTCAAGGGCATCGATCCTGCCGCTGTCAAAGGCGTCGTGACGGCGGAAAAGTCCGAAGTGAAGAACATCGTCACGCAGCCCAATCCCCACACCGGTGGGTGGCGGTTGAGCTTCCAGTGCCGGGTGAAAAGCGAGCCGATCGAGCTGCGGGCGTTTCTGGCAGAAGGCGACAAGCCCTTGTCGGAAATCTGGGTCTACCGATGGGCACCCTGAGCACGGCACCGCGGCCGATTGCCGGCGATATCGCGACCCAGCGCCTGCTGCCGCCGGAGGCCCCCCTTCCGATGGCTCCCGGCGACCTCGGAAAAAACCGTGTACCCGACCGCATTCCTGCGCCGGTTGCCTCCGCAATGGCCTGGCGGCGCGGCCTCATCCTCCTCTCGACGGCGGCGCTCACGGCGGGCGGTGGATATGAGATGTATCGCGTGCTGCAGGTCGGCGGCGTCACCGTTCTTGAAGCCATGGTGCTGGCGCTCTTCCTGGTCCTGCTCGCCTGGGTCGCCTTTTCGTTCGCCTCCGCGCTGGCCGGCTTCTTCGTGCTGCTCGCCCATCGTCCGGGTGCCTTCGCGCCGGAGGCGGAGCTGCCTGCGATCGCAAGCCGCACCGCCATGCTGCTTCCCACCTACAACGAAGACCCTCATCGATTGACGGCGCGGCTTCGCGCGATCATCGAATCCTTGGAGACGACCTCGCAAGGAAAGCTGTTCGACTGGTACGTTCTGAGCGACAGCACCGATCCGGACATCTGGGTCGCCGAGGAAAAAGCGCTCCTCGCGCTGCGACAGGCGGTGGGGACGCCACGGCTGTACTATCGCCACCGAGCCGAGAATACGGCGCGCAAAGCCGGGAACATCTCCGAGTGGATCACGCGGTTCGGCAGCGCGCACGACTTCATGATCGTGCTCGATGCCGACAGTCTCATGAGCGGGCAGACTATCGTCCGACTGGTCCATGCCATGGAAAGCAATCCGAGCGCCGGGCTCGTCCAGACGCTCCCCATGGTCGTCAACGCGCGAAGCCTGTTCAGCCGGGTCCAGCAATTCGCAAGCCGCCTCTACGGACCGGTGATCGCCGCCGGCGTCGCCTGGTGGCACGGCTCCGAAGGCAATTACTGGGGCCACAACGCGATCATCCGGGTGAAGGCGTTCGCGGAATCGGCCGCGCTGCCGCAGCTGCGCGGGCGCAAGCCATTCGGCGGGCACATCCTGAGCCACGATTTCGTCGAGGCTGCGCTGATGCGGCGCGCCGGGTGGGGCATCTACATGCTGCCGACGCTCGGCGGAAGCTACGAAGAGGTGCCGCCTTCGCTGCTCGATTTTGCGGCGCGCGACCGGCGCTGGTGCCAGGGCAATCTTCAGCATCTGGCTGTCGTGCCGGCGCGTGGTCTCCACTGGGTGTCGCGTCTGCATTTGATAGTGGGGATAGGGGCATATCTGACGGCACCCCTCTGGCTGCTGTTCCTCTTGCTGGGGATGCTGATCTCGTTGCAGGCCCGCTTCGTGCGTCCGGAGTATTTTCCGAAGGGTTTCTCGTTGTTTCCGACGTGGCCGGCCCAGGATCCCGTGCTCGCCATCTGGGTGTTCGTCGCCACGATGGGGTTGCTGCTGTTGCCGAAGCTGCTCAGCCTCGTCCTCGTTTGGACGCGGGTCTCGGTGAGACGCCAGTTCGGCGGTGCGTTGCGTGCTTCGGCCGGAGTTTTGGCAGAGATCATCGTATCC
This sequence comes from Bradyrhizobium sp. CB1015, assembly GCF_025200925.1. GTDB lineage: Bacteria > Pseudomonadota > Alphaproteobacteria > Rhizobiales > Xanthobacteraceae > Bradyrhizobium. The sequence continues at coordinate 2,569,439 of NZ_CP104174.1, forward strand.
GCGCTGATGGCGCCGATGATGATGATCTTTCAGTCGATCGCGGTGGTCGAAATTCTGGCCGGCCGCGATGCCGGCTGGCAGACGCAGAGGCGCGACGACGGCACGGTGGAGCGCCGCGAGCTCTATCGGAAGTACGGCATTCCAACCCTGTGCGGCGTTGCAATGGCCGCAAGCGCCTACGCCGTCTCGTTGCCCCTTCTGCTTTGGATGTCGCCGGTCATCGTTGGGCTGCTGTTCGCCGTTCCCATAGGCGCGCTGACCGCCATGCCCGTCTCCGGAAGATTGTTCGTCACTCCCGAAGAACGAGAGCCGCCTCCCGTCCTGCGGCGAGCGAACGAACTCAGCGCGTCGGCGGACGTAGCGGGCAACGGTGCGTTGCTGGAGCTGCGCCAAGACCCCGCGCTCCTGGCCTTCCACCTCGCGCAGCTGCCGCCTCCTCGCCCCACCAGGCCCGACACGGTCGACGCCAACCTGGCGGTCGGACGTGCCAAGGTCGATGCCAGCGAGACTTTCGAGGAGGCCGCAGAGCATCTGTCCTCGCGGGAGATCTTCTCGATCTTGAACGACGGTCCGGCGCTCTCCACCGTGTTGCAGAAGCCATGAGGTTTCGGCCTGGATCTGTCCTGCGGCCCGGTTGAAGCTTTCTCTCGTTGCGTAGTCCGGTATTGTTCTCTCTCTTGATGGCCGGCATCCTCGGACCAATTATGCGGAAAAGTGGTCCGGAGCGTTGGGAGGTGTGGGCAACATGTTCAAATTGCCGACCATCGCTCAGCCGTGCGCGCCCGAATTGATCGTCGCTCGCACGATCGAGGCATTCGCCCCAAAACGTCCAAGGCAGAAGGAAGCATTCGATGAAGATGATCAAAGGGCCTGCGATATTCCTCGCTCAGTTCGCTGCCGACGCGGCGCCGTTCAACTCGCTCGATGCGATGTGCGGATGGGCCGCATCCCTGGGCTACAAGGGGATTCAGATTCCGAGTTGGGATGGGCGGCTCTTCGATCTACAGAAGGCTTCGGAGTCTCAGGCCTATGCCGACGAGATGAAGGGCATTGCGGCTCGTCACGGCCTTTCCATCACCGAGCTTTCGACCCATCTGCAAGGCCAGCTCGTCGCGGTTCACCCGGCCTATGACGCGGCATTCGACGGCTTCGCCGTGCCGGACGTGCGTGGCAACGCCAAGGCCCGCACGGAATGGGCTGTCGATCAGGTCAAGCGCGCCATCCTGGCGTCCAGGCGGCTCGGGTTGACTGCCCAGGCGACGTTCTCCGGCGCACTTGCCTGGCCCTATGTCTATCCCTGGCCGCAGCGTCCCGCCGGTCTGATCGAGACCGCCTTCGACGAACTCGCCAGGCGCTGGCGGCCCATTCTCGACTATGCCGACGAGCACGGTGTCGATCTCGCCTATGAGATCCATCCCGGTGAGGACCTCCACGACGGTGTCTCCTACGAAATGTTCCTCGAGCGGGTGAACAACCATCCGCGCGCGAACCTGCTCTACGACCCCTCGCACTTCGTGCTGCAACAGCTCGACTATCTCGACTACATCGACATCTACCATCAGCGCATCAAGGCGTTTCACGTCAAGGACGCCGAGTTCAATCCGACCGGCCGCCAGGGCGTCTATGGCGGGTTCCAGAGCTGGGTCGAGCGTGCTGGCCGCTTCCGTTCGCCCGGCGATGGCCAGGTCGATTTCGGCGCCATCTTCTCCAAGCTCACGCAATACGACTACGACAGCTGGGCGGTGCTCGAGTGGGAGTGTGCCCTGAAACATCCCGAGCAAGGCGCGGCCGAGGGCGCCGAGTTCATCCGAAGCCACATCATCCGGGTGACAGAGAAGGCCTTCGACGATTTCGCGGGCAGCGGCACTGACGCGGCTGCCAACCGCAAGATGCTCGGCATCTCCTGAAGAGAGGGTGCAACATGGCTATCGAAGCAAGCAATGAAACCGGCGGCCATCGTCGTATCCGTCTGGGGATGGTCGGCGGTGGCCAAGGTGCCTTCATCGGTGCCGTCCACCGCGTTGCCGCTCGCATCGACGACCAGTTCGAACTGGTGGCCGGCGCGCTCGCGTCGGATCCGGTTCGAGCCAAAGCCTCTGCAAAGGAGCTCGGCATCGCTGACGGCCGCGCCTATGGCTCTTTCGAGGAAATGGCGCGGGCTGAAGCGGCGAGAGCGGATGGCATCGAGGCGGTCTCGATCGTGACACCCAATCACATGCACAGCCCGGTCGCGAAAGCTTTCCTCGAAGCCGGCATCCACGTCATCTGCGACAAGCCGCTGACGACGACACTTGCCGAGGCCGAGGAACTGGTGGCGCTGGTCAGGAAGACGGGCAGGATCTTCGTCGTCACGCACAATTACACCGGCTATCCCATGGTCCGGCAAGCGCGCGCCATGATCGCGAATGGCGATCTCGGCGAGATCCGTCTGGTCAAGGTCGAGTATCTGCAGGATTGGCTGACCGAGCCATTGGAAACCACCGGCCAGAAGCAGGCGGCATGGCGCACGGACCCGGCCCGGTCCGGAGCCGGCGGATGTATCGGCGACATCGGCACCCACGCCTACAATCTGGCGTGCTTCGTCACCGGGCTCGAACTCGACGAATTGCTCGCGCAATTGTCGACCTTCGTCGAGGGGCGGCGGCTCGATGATGATGTCCAGATCCTCCTCAAGTGGAAGGGCGGCGCCAAGGGCATGCTGTGGGCGAGCCAGGTCGCCGTCGGCAATGAGAACGGACTCACGCTGCGCGTTTACGGCAGCAAAGGCGGGCTCGAATGGGCGCAGGAGAATCCGAACCATCTCTGGTTCACGCCGTACGGCCGGCCGAAACAGCTCCTGACGCGCGGCGGGACCGGCACATTGGCCGACGCCGCCCGCGTTAGCCGCATCCCCTCAGGCCACCCTGAGGGCTACCTCGAAGGTTTCGCGACGATCTATGCCGAAGCAGCGCGCGCCATTCGCGCAGCAGCGGCCGGTGAAAAGCCGGATCCTGAGGTCGTCTTCCCGACGGTCGAGGATGGCCTTGCAGGAGTGCAGTTCATCGATGCTGCGGTGAAGTCATCAGCGGGCAACGGCGTCTGGGTTCGGATGACGTGACTGCCCACGTGTATCCGACATCGGCGCAATGCTGGGTGGAAAGGCATGCATGCCCGGGACAAGCCCGGCCGTCCGGCACGGTCAGACGCGTAGGAACTCTTGCACGTGGTCGAAGCTTGACTCCGCGGGCCAGCCTCGCCGCCGATCGCTGGCCTGCACGGCCCCGCCTCCAAGCCCCCCATACCCCCCAGGGTGGGGCCGTGCTTCCAAGCAGGAGGTGCAATTGTCCGAGCCGACCGAGCAAGAGATCAGAGAACGCGCACACCAATTGTGGGAGCAGGCGGGCAAGCCCGAAGGGCGCGAGCAGGAATTTTGGCACGCGGCGGAACAGGAACTGCGCAACGAGGACAAGTCGAACACGCTGCGGACGCCGGATACGCTGTGACCAACAAGACCTGCCCATTCTGCCAGGGTCTCGGATGGGTCTGCGAAAACCATCCGCTCCGGGTCTGGAGCGAGAAGCTCGGCGGCTGCCGCTGCGGCGAGGGCATGCCCTGCACCTGCAACACGACTGAGGACCCCGAAATCAGAGTGGTGATCGTCGAAGCCGATACGACGTGGCACTAGCGGCGCCGGCTGCTTCGGTTCAAGTGATGCTGCGAAGCTGGTCACTTCCGAAAGCGCTGCACCTCAGGGAACGGACCATCCGGGAAGCGAATTTAGTGTCCGCACGGGTCCGACAACGTTCCTTTCCCACGGCAGTTTCGGCGGTGGACGAGCAGAAGAAGCTAGAGCACCAGATCGAACTCGCAACGCGAGCGGCCTCGCTCGTCAAGGACGAAACGACCGGACAACGCTTCAGGACCTTCGCGGAGGAACTAAAACGAAAGCTGCTTCGCATGATCCGCCGTGGCAGGGTGCGCACACGCGCATATGAGCTCTGGGAGCAGGCCGGCCGTCCCAGCGATCGGGAGCTGGACTTCTGGCTCGAAGCCGAGCGGCAGATCGAGGATGAACGCGAGGAGCGAAAGGGCGGGGGTGGTTCATAGCCAGGCGCCATCCGCGCCCGCTGCACGCCGCGTCGCAGGTCGCGCAAGCAAGGAAAAAGCCGCCGGGTTCTTCACCCTGACGGCTTCGCAAAGTCCGTAGCTGTTGATCGTCTCCCCAGCCTCGTGCGTACCGCCGTTACCTTGTTTGCGGCCATGCCCGATCCTTGTAGGCGATGGCGCGGGATTCCGCTGTGATCTGGGGCACACAGTGGAAGGGATTCGGTGTCACGTTCTGAAGCCCGCGCTGCGCTGCAACCATAAGCGCGCTCACGAGCCCCATCAGATCCGATACCACGCCGCCAGGTTCCACGTGATGGTGTCCCAGCCCGAAATGTCGATCATCAAATTGTTGGCGCCGGCGTTGACGATGTGGCGCGAGAGCAGCGGCAGGAACACGTTGGCCCCGCAGAAGATCTCGTCGACCTTCATCAGCAGCGCGGCGCGCTTGACCGGATCGAGCTCGTTCTGCGCGGCCTTGTAGGCCTTGTCGGCTTCGGGATCGGAATAGCGCGAATTGTTGCGGCCGAGCCATTTGTTGTCCTTGGTGGCGATTTCCCAGGACACGCACTGGTTCAGCAGGCGCTCCGGGTCGGGTTGCGGCTGCGTCGTGTTGTACATCTCCATGTCGGCGTAGAATTTCGAATAGGTGTCGGGGTTGCCGACGTCGGAGGAGAAGAACACCGAGGCGGTGACCGCCTTGATCTCGATATCGATGCCGGCCTTCTGGCACGCCTGCTTGATGATGGCCTGGGTCTTCTGGCGCGGGGCATTGGTCGAGGTCTGGAATACGTATTTGAGCTTCTTGCCGTCCTTCTCGCGGATGCCGTCCGCGCCCCTGGTCCAGCCGGCCTCGTCGAGGATCTTGTTGGCTTTGTCGATGTCGAACTCGTATTTCAGCTTCGGCGACTTGAACTGCTTGGGCGCGTTGACGAAGCTCGCGGTGGCGACGGCGCCGCGTCCGTAGATGAACTTCTGAATCGAATCGCGGTCGATCAGGAGATTGATCGCGCGGCGAACGGCGGGGTCGGACAGCGTCGGATGCTTGGTCTTGACGCTGGAGCGTTCGCCGTCGACCTCGGTCCAGGGGTCCGTCGTGTTGAGGATGATGAACTCGACATTGCCGGACGGCGTGATGTCGAACTTGCCTTTGCCGCCCGCCTCCATGCGCTTGAGAACGTCCTCCTCCACCTGCATGTTCCAGGCAAAGTCGTATTCGCCGGTCTGCAGCACCGCGCGCGCAGCAGATACGGCGTCGCCGCCGCCCTTGATCTCGAGCGTGTCGAAATGCGGCTGGTTCTTGATGTGATAGTCAGGATTGCGCTCGGCGCGGATCAGGTCGCCCGGCTTGAACTCGAGGAATTTGTACGGACCGGTGCCGACCGGCTTCAGATTGCCCGGCGCTTCGCGCGATTTGGCGCCGACATAGTCGCCGAAATGATGTTTCGGCAGGATCTGGCCGACCGAGCCGACGAACGGATCGGCCCAAAACGGCGTCGGCGCCTTGAAGATCACCTTGACGGCGTAGTCGTCGATCTTCTCGACCTTGATGTCCTTGTAGGAGCCCGTGGTGTAGGCCGCGGTGGCGAGGTCGGCGGCATACTGCCAGGTGAAGACGACGTCGTCGGCGGTGAAGGGCTTGCCGTCATGCCATGTCACGCCCCGCTTCAGCTTCCAGATCACGCTCATGCCGTCGGCCGCAAGGCCGCCATTGGCCTTGGTCGGGGCCTCCGCGGCGAGGCAGGGGATGAGATTGCCTTCCTTGTCCCAGCCGGCGAGCGGCTCGAAGAAGACGCGCGAGGCGATCTGGTCCTTGGTGCCGAGCGCGAAATGCGGATTGAGCAGGGTGGGCGCCTGCCAGAGCAGCATCTTGAGCGTGCCGCCGCCGCCGGCCTTGGCCGGCTTGTAGGGCAGCGTGGCGTCAGCCATCGCCACGTCGTGCCAGACCAGGATCTGGCTCGCGATCGGCGCCGCGATTCCGACCGCGGCCATTGTCTTGATGAACGACCGCCGCGACAGCGTGCCTTGCTTCACTTCCGCGACCAGATTGCGGATTTCGTTCTCGTTCATCGGATGATCCCCACCTCGTCGCCACCGGCTCAGTGCGCGCTAACTCAGCACGTCGGGCGTGGTGGAGTCAAAGAGAAGGGCGCAGGTCCAGGTGCGGATGGAACGAAAGTGTAATCCGGGACTCTTGCCACAAGCGGCAGCGGCCCTGCTTGCCGGCGCATCATCCGGGTTACGCGCGCGCACTTTGTCGCACTCTGTATTCGTTTTCCGTTTGCAGCCGAATGGAGAAAGGCTGGCCCTTAACCCGCGGCCAATATGGATTTCCATTTCATTGATTTCGCAGCGCAGAAAAGGGAATACGGTTCCGTTGTCGCAAGACCCATGGAGACCAAGATGTCGTTTCGCCTTCCCCTGATTCTCTCCGCCGTGCTGGCCGCATGGTCCGCCGCAGCCGCGGCCGAGACCATCAAGATCGGCGTGACGCCGGGGCCGCACGCGCAGATCCTCGAAGCCGTGAAGCCGATCGCCGCCAAGCAGGGGCTCGACATCCAATTGCTCGAGTTCTCCGACTACGTGGTGCCGAACGCCGCGCTCGATGCCGGCGAGATCCAGGCCAATTCGTTTCAGAACCAACCTTACCTGGACAATCAGAAGGCCGACCGCGGCTATAAGATCGAAGCCGTCGGCCTGACCGTGAACTTCCCGATCGGCGTCTATTCGAAGAAGCACAAGGCGTTCGCCGACATCCCCGAGGGCGGCAAGGTCTCGATCCCGAACGATCCGACCAACGGCGGCCGCGTGCTGCTGCTGCTGCGCGACAAGGGCGTGATCAAGCTGAAGGACGGCACGGGCTTCAAGCCGACGGTGCTCGACATCACCGACAACCCCAAGAAGCTGAAGTTCATCGAGGTCGATGCCGCGCAGGCGCCGCGCGCGCTCGACGACGTCGACGCCGCCGCGATCAACACCAACTATGCAACCCAGGCGGGCCTCGATCCGGTCAAGGATCCGGTCCTGCGCGAGGACCCGAAGGGGCCCTATGTCAACCTGATCGCGGTGCGCAGCGCCGACAAGGACAAGCCTTGGGTCAAGATCCTCGTGGACAGCTACCACACGCCCGAGGTCAAGGAGTTCGTCCTGACCAAGTTCAAGGGCGCGGTGCTGCCGAGCTGGTAGGCAATCTGCCCGCTCAGAGTCCACGTAAGGGCGATCCGGCGGGCAGCCTTGCGTATGAGCCTTGCGCATGAGCCTTGCGTATGTGCCCTGCGCAATGCCCGCTTGTCTGGAGCTGCGGCAACCGACATCATCGGGGCCCATCCTCGCCCGACAGGGATCGTATGAAACGCTTTGCCAACCTGAAACGCCTGGGCTTCTTCACGCGGCTGCTCGACGAGGCGCCGGCGGCGGACCGCTATCGCTTCGCCGCCGAGCAGATCGTGCGCGCCGAGAAGGCCGGGCTCGATTGCGCGTGGATCGCGCAGCATCATTTCCATGAGCGCGAGGGCGGCCTGCCGTCGCCCTTCACCTTCCTGGGTTATGTCGCAGCCCAGACCTCGCGCATCCGCCTCGGCACCGGCATCGTGACGCTGCCGCTGGAGAACGCCGTGCGGGTGGCGGAGGATGCCGCGGTGCTCGATCTCCTTTGCAACGGCCGCTTCGAGCTCGGCGTCGGCACCGGCGGCAATCCGTCGGCCTTCGCCGCCTTCGGCCTCGACAGCGCCCAGCGCAACGAGATTTTTAGCCGCAATCTGGAGATCGTCCGCAAGGCACTGACCGGCAAGCCGCTCGATGGCGGCGACACGCTCTATCCGCAGCGGCCGCAACTGGACAAGCGCATCTGGCAGGCGACATTCTCCGTCGCCGGCGGCGCCCGGGCCGGCAAGGCCGGCGACGGCCTCCTGCTTTCGCGCACCCAGCCACGGGCCAAGGACGCGCCGAACGCGACGCTTGCCGAGATCCAGAACCCGATCATCGACGCCTATCTCGCCGCGCTGCCGCCGGGCTGCGAGCCGCGCATCATGGCCTCGCGCAGCGTCTTCGTCGCCGACGACCATCGCGAGGCGCTGCGCCTCGCCGATATCGGGCTGCGCCGCGCGCTGCCCCAGTTCATGAAGGGCGGTCACCTTCCCCCGGGCGAGACGCTGGAGGAGATGATCAGCGCGTTCGACACCCATGTCGGCGATGCCGACCATGTCATCGCCTCGCTTCGCACCGACGCCACCCTGGAACGGGTGACCGATCTCGTCTTCCAGGTGCATTCGGTCGATGCGCCGCATCCTGACGTTCTGCGCTCGATCGAGCTCGTCGCCGACAAGGTCGCGCCGGCGCTGGGCTGGACCCGGACGGCCGCCAAGGACGTTGCCCTCGCAGGCTAGCCGGAATGAAGAGAATCGCGTTGCACAAGGCTGAATGATGGCACCGAAGGATATCATCGACACGCTCGCCGGCATCGAGCCCGGCTCCACCCTGGACGCCATCCGCGCGCGCCGCCTGCAGGCGCGCGAGAATGCGCAGAAGAGCTATCTCTCCCTGTTCGAGCCGATCGACGCCGGCGATTTTTCGCATGCCGAACGCGCCGCGGTCGCCGCCTTCGTGACCGGGCTCCACGGCGAGTCCCCCGTCGCTGCCTTCTATCGCGACAAGCTTGCCGCGACTGCGGATGGCGCACCGCTGCTCGATGCGATCAAGGCCGAGATCGAACGCGGCAAGACATCCGGACCGTATGGCGCCTATCCCGCCGGTCCGTTGTCGATCGAGAACAAGGCCGGCTTGATCTATCGCGTCAGCGCTGAGCGCAAGCCGGTCCTCGGTCCCCGGCTCGTTGCGGCGCTTGAGCACGCACATCTCCTCGTCTTCCACCCGCGCGATGCCGCATCCGCCGACATGAAGGCGCTGCTGGCCGCCGGCTGGTCGACCAGCGGCATCGTCACGTTGTCCCAGCTCGTTGCGTTCCTGTCGTTCCAGGTGCGCGTGGTCAGCGGCTTGCGTACGCTCGCCGCGGCAAGCGTGGTGGAGGCCCAATCATGAGCAGCACCGTCAATCCGCCCGTCGTCTTCACCCAGGACGAACTCGGCTGGGTCTCGTGGATCGACCCGCTGCCTGAGGCCGAGCTGACCGAGCGACACTACGCCGGCCTCGTCGACCGCGCCCGTGCCAAGTCGGAATATTTCCGCCTGCTGGTGCGCGACCCCGAGGTGCTGGAAGCCCGCACCAAGACCGACAAGGACATCTTCTACAACGTCGCCGATGGCCTGCCGCGCGCCGAGCGCGAGCTCGCCGCCGCCGCCACCTCGCGCTACAACGGCTGCATCTATTGCGCCTCCGTGCATGCGCGCTTCGCCAGCACCTATTCCAAGCGCCGCGACGACGTGCAACGCCTGCTCGACGAAGGCATCCACGCCGATCTCGGCGAGCGCTGGAATGCGGTGGTCAAGGCCTCGGTGGCGCTGGCGGCAACGCCGATCGCATTCGGGCCCGACAATATCGCGGAGCTGCGCCGCGCCGGTCTCGACGACGCCGAGATCGTCGACGTCATCAACGGCGCCGCGTTCTTCAACTGGGCGAACCGGCTGATGCTGTCGCTCGGCGAGCCCTCGAAATAGGCAATCTCACCGGCACGAGAATTGCTGCTTGTATCAACCGAAATGGATGGAGCCGTAAATGAGCAACATCGATCGTCGTACCCTGGTCAAAGGCTCGCTCGCCGCCATGATGGCGGGCACGGCCTTCTCGCGCGTCGCGCTGGCGCAATCCGCCGAGCCGATCCTGCTCGGCGTCAGCGGTCCTCTCACCGGACCGAACGCGCAATATGGCGCGCAGTGGAAGCAGGGCTTTGATCTCGCGCTCGACGAGATTCACGCCGCCGGCGGCATCAACGGCCGCAAGCTCGCCTACCAGTTCGAGGACAGCCAGAGCGATCCGCGCCAGTCGGTGGCGATCGCCCAGAAATTTGTCTCCGATCCCCGCATCGTCATGGAGCTCGGCGATTTCTCCAGCCCCGCCTCGATGGCGGCCTCGCCGATCTATCAGCGCGGCGGCCTCGTGCAGTTCGGCTTCACCAATTCGCATCCCGACTTCACCAAGGGCGGCGACTTCATGTGGAGCACGTCCGTGAGCCAGGCCGACGAGCAGCCGCTGCTGGCGTCCTACGCCGTCAGGCGGCTCGGCCTGAAAAAGCTTGCGGTGCTGCACCTCAACACCGATTGGGGCCGCACCAGCCGCGACCATTTCGTCAAGGCGGCCAAGGAATACGGCGCCGAGGTCGCGGTCACCGAGGGCTACATTGCGGAGGAGCGCGACTTCCGCTCCACCCTGGTGCGTGTGCGCGACGCCAGCCCGGACGGGCTGATCCTGATCTCCTATTATTCCGACGGTGCGCTGATCGCGCGCCAGGCCCGCCAGGTCGGCCTGAAGCAGACGATCTGCGCGGCAAGCTCGGTGTACTCGCCGAAATTCCTCGAGCTCGGCGGCGAGGCGGTCGAGGACGTCCATCTCGGCACGCGCTATTTCCCGCAAGATCCGCGGCCCGAAGTGCGGAAGTTCATTGAGGGCTTCAAGGCCAAGTATAACGGGCAGGAGCCCGACGCCTTCAACGCCTATTCCTATGACGCGATGAACATGGCCGCTGCCGTGGTGAAGATCGGCGGCACCGACCGCCGCGCCGTCCGCGATGCCTTCGCCAAGGTGAAGGACGTCTCCAGCGTCATCTTCGGAAAGGCGACGTTCGACATCGAGAGCCGCCGCGTCAAAGGCGCGATGAACGCCGAGCTCGTCGTGCGCAAGGGCCAGTTCACGCTGTGGGACGGCAAGCCGACCTGACCTGATGGCCGGAGCGACCGCTCCGGCCGCTTCATCCCTCATTAGGAACGCTGCGTGTCTTCCTGGCTTGACTACACGATCAACGGGCTGATCATCGGCAATGTCTACGCGCTTGTCGCGGTCGGGCTCGCGCTGATCTTCGGCGTCAGCCGGCTGATCAACTTCGCGCAAGGCTCGATCTATCTGGTCGGCGCCTATATCGGCTGGGTCGCGGTGGTGCAGCTGCACACGCCGCTGCCGCTCACCATCATCGTGGTGGCGGCGGCCGCCGCACTGGTCGGCCTGATCATCGAGCGGTTCGGCCTGCGTCCGCTGCAGAATTCGGTGCGCATCGCGCCGCTGCTCGCGACCATCGGCATCAGCTTCGTGCTCGATCAATTGGTGATGCTGACCTTCTCGCCCAATCCGCGCGCGTTGCCGAGCCAGCTGCCGGACGTGCGCTTCCAGCTCGGCGGCGGCACGATCGGGCCGCTCGATCTGCTCATCGCCGGCGTCGGCATCACCAGCGCGCTCTTGCTGTTCGTGTTCCTGCGCTACAGCAAGCTCGGCTGGGCCGTGCGCGCCGCCTCGCAGGACCGCGACGCTGCGATGCAGATGGGTGTCGACGTCAACCGCGTCAACCAGGCCGTGTTCGGCATCGCGGCGGCGCTCGGCGGCGTCTCCGGCATGCTGGTCGGCATGTACTACAACCAGATCGACACGGCGATGAGCCTGCAGGCGACGCTGAAGGGCGTCGTTGCCGAAGTGGTCGGCGGCGCCGGCAACGTGCCCGGCGCGGTGATCGGCAGCTTGCTGCTGGGCCTCGTCGAGAGCTACGGCGTCGCCGTGTTCGGCACCAGCTATCGCAACCTGTTCGCCTTCCTGCTGCTGGTCGTCGTGCTGGTGCTGCGGCCGAACGGCCTGTTCGCCAGCGCCCGGCAGGCGCCGCCGGAGCCGCTCACCGGCACCTTCATCGCGCCGAGCCGCCCGTTGCGCATTCCGCGCTCGGCGTTGGCCGTCGCAGCGGCGATCTTCGCGGTGCTGCCGCTCTTCCCGGTGTCCTTCTACGTGCTCCAGACCCTGATCAATGCCTGGCTGCTCGGCATGCTCGCGCTCAGCCTGACGCTGGTTGCGGGCACGATGGGCCAGGTCTCGCTCGGACATGCCGCGCTGCTGGCGATCGGCGCCTATACGTCGGCGTTGCTGTCGCTGACCCTCAACGTCCCGGTCGGCCTCGCCATCATCGGTGGCGGCCTGATGAGCGCTGCGCTCGGCACGCTCTTGATCTCGCCGTCCTTCCGCCTGCGCGGGCATTATGTGTCGATCGCTACCCTCGCGATCGGCGAGATCGTGTCGCTGGTGATCCTGAACTGGGAGGGCGTGACGCGCGGCCCGATCGGCATCTCCGGCATCCCGCCGCTGACGCTGTTCGGCTATGACCTGATCAGCCCGTCCTCTGTCTACTGGTTCAGCCTTGCTGTGATGGTCGTGCTGGCGCTGCTGCAGGGGCGGCTGCTCACCTCGCATCTCGGCCGCAGCTTTCGCGCCATCCGCGACGACGACATCGCCGCGCGCGCCTACGGCCTCAGCCTGAACCGCTACAAGTCGCTCGCCTTCATCTTCGGCGGCTTCGCCGCCGGCGTCAGCGGCGGCATCGCCGCGCATCTTTATTCCTACATCAACCACGAGACCTTCAACACGCAGCAATCGATCCTGGCGCTGACCGTCGTCATTCTCGGCGGCCTCGGCAATGTGGTCGGTGCCATCGTCGGGTCGGTCGCGCTGGTCGGCCTGCCAGAAGTGTTCCGGATCGCAGCGGAGTATCGCATCCTGATCTACGGCATCGTTCTCTTGCTGCTCGTGCGGTTCAGGCCGCAGGGCCTGTTGGGGACGGTTTAATGGCCGAGCAGCTTCACGCCATGCTGTCCCTGAGCGGCCTGACGCGTCGTTTCGGCGGCCTCACCGCGGTCGATACGATCGACCTCGACCTCGCCAGGGGCGAGCTGATCAGCATCATCGGCCCGAACGGCGCCGGCAAGACGACGCTGTTCAACCTCGTGACCGGGCTCGACCGCCCCGATGCCGGCACCGTCAGCTTCGAAGGCCAGGACATCACCGGCCTGTCGCCGGAGCGGCTCGCGGCCGAAGGCATCGCGCGCACTTTCCAGCTCGGCCGCGTGTTCGGCAATCTCAGCGTCATGGACAATGTCCTGATCGGCGCGCATACGCGGCTGCGCGCCGTGAAGCCGGCGGTGCCGGTGATCGGTCCGCTGCTGGAGTTAGGTCTGGCCTTGCTGCGTCCCTCGAGCGTCAAGGCCGAGGAGGAGCGGCTGCGCGAGGAGGTCAAAGCGATCCTCGCCCGCTTCGGCGAGCGGCTGCTGCCGCGCATCGACCAGCCCGCCTATAGCCTGTCCTACGCCAACCGCCGCCGCGTCGAGATCGCCCGCGCGCTCGCGCTGAAGCCGCGGCTCCTTCTGCTCGACGAGCCCACCGCCGGCATGAACCCGACCGAGACCGCGGAGATGCAGGGGCTCGTCGCCGAGTTGAAAGCCGAGGGGCTGACCATCCTCCTGATCGAGCACAAGCTGGAGATGGTGATGCGCCTGTCCGACCGCGTCATCGTCATGGACGAGGGCAAGAAGATCGCGGAAGGGCCGGGCGAGCAGGTGCGAACCGATCCCAAGGTGATCGAGGCCTATCTCGGCCACGGCCTGTCAGGGGTGACCGAGCAGGAGAGCGCGGCATGACGAGCGCACCCGAAGCACTGCTGGCCTTGTCGAACGTCAACACCTTCTACGGCCAGGCCCAGGTGCATTTCGACCTGTCGATCAATGTTGCGCGCGGCCACATCGTCTGCCTGCTCGGCGGCAACGCGAGCGGCAAGTCGACCACGATGAAGATTATCCTGGGCCTGGTGAAGCCGCGCTCGGGCGAGGTGACGTTCGACGGCGCCTCGCTGATCGGGCTCTCCACGCCGCAGATCGTCCGCCGCGGTATCGCCTCGGTGCCGGAGGCGCGGCGGCTGTTCGCCGACATGAGCGTGCGCGAGAACATCCTGATGGGCGCCTTCGTGCGCAACGACCGCGAGACGATCGCGCAGGATCTCGACCGGATGCTGACGCTGTTCCCGAAGCTCGGCCAGCGGCTGGCGCAGCGCGCCGGCTCGCTCTCCGGCGGCGAGCAGCAGATGGTGGCGATGGCGCGCGCGCTGATGAGCCGCCCCCGCATGATCGTGATGGACGAGCCGACCATGGGCCTGTCGCCGCTTTACGTAGACCGCGTGCTGGAGCTGATCCGCACCATCAACCAGGACGGCGTCTCGGTCTTCATGGTCGAGCAGAACGCCAGCCTCGCGCTCGAGATCGCGCACGAGGCCTATGTGCTGCAGACCGGCAAGATCGTGCTGTCAGGCCCGGCGCGCGCGTTGAAGGACGACCCCCGCATCCGCGACGCCTATCTCGGCGGCTCCGAGGCGGCGTAGGCGTCTCAACCTCTCCCGCTTGCGGGGCTATCGCATATGACTTGTGGCGGCGGCCTGCGCACACGCCTCGTCCTTCGAGACGGCGCTTACGCGCCTCCTCAGGATGAGGCTCATCAACGTCAGTGCCCGTTGAAACTGCTGCCGCGCACTCCGCCCTCATCCTGAGGAGCCCGCCTCAAGCGGGCGTCTCGAAGGATGGCCGCAGGAAAGAATTCTCAAATGCGATAGCCTGCGCAAGCAAGAGACGCATCCCATTCGTGTAACAATCAAGCCGACGCCGCGGTCGCGACCTGCTCCACCGGCTGATCATCCCCGTTGGGATCGCCCGGCGCGGTCGCCCAGGCGAGCTCCACCAGCGTCACGATCCGGCGGCCGCCGCCGTCGAGCTGGACGACGATCAGGCCCTGCTCCTCCATGTAACCGAGCAGGCGCTGCGCGCGGCGCAGCGAGTGCGAGCCGTAGGCGCGGGCGATCGCGGGATCGCCGGGGCAGGGCCAGCCTTCCTTCGCCGCGCGCGCGATCATCATGAACACGCCCTGCATGTCGTCGGGCAGGATCGAGGCGCGCAGCGCCACGTCCTGCCAGGCGTCGTCTTCGGTGAGATCCGTCCCGAGCCCGGCGCGTGCATGCGTCAGCATGCGCCGGAATTCGTTGAGATCAGGGACTGCCGCCCCGAGGCCCTCGATGCGGCAGCGGACCACGAACTCCTGATAGAGCACGCCGATGGCGCGGAAGCCGGCGTCGGGCTCGGCCAGCACGGCACGCAGCGTACGATCCACGCGCTCGCGCCGTTCGGCGAGCTCTTCGGCGCTGACGGGAGCCTCGACCGCCTCTAGCCGAATCTCCGGCACGGCGGCGGCCTTCGCCGCGCGAAGCTGTTCGAGCAGATCCGGCGCCGGCCGTCGCTGCGGCCGGCTGGCATCGGGTGGTGGTGCGGCGAGGATGACCGCTCGGGCATCTTCAAGCGTGGCCTCCGGCAGCGGCATCAGCCGCGGGGTCGAATTGCGCGGGCTCGTCTCTGTCGGGCCGATGTTGAGGCGCAGCGGCCGGCGCGACAGCGCAGGTCCCAGTGCCATGAACTGGCCGCGCTCGAGATCGCGGAAGGCTTCCGCCTGCCGCCGCTCCATGCCGAGCAGGTCGGCGGCGCGCGCCATGTCGATGTCGAGGAAGGTCCGCCCCATCAGGAAGTTCGAGGCTTCCGCGGCGACGTTCTTGGCGAGCTTGGCGAGGCGCTGGGTCGCGATGATGCCGGCAAGCCCGCGCTTGCGGCCGCGGCACATCAGATTGGTCATGGCGCCGAGCGAGAGTTTTCGTGCTTCGTCCGAGACTTCGCCCGCCACCGCCGGCGCAAACAACTGGGCCTCGTCGACGACGACGAGCATCGGGTACCAGTGATCGCGGTCGACGTCGAACATCCCGCCGAGGAACGCAGCGGCGCGCCGCATTTGGTTCTCGGCATCGAGGCCTTCGAGATTGAGCACGGTGGAGACGCGATGCAGCCGCGCGCGCTCGCCCGCGACCTGGAGGCCGCGCTCGGTGTGATCCTCGGCTTCGATCACCAGATGGCCGAAGCGCTCGGCCAGCGTGACGAAGTCGCCCTCGGGATCGATGATGGCCTGCTGCACCCAGGGCGCGCTCTGTTCCAGCAGCCGCCGCAAGAGATGCGACTTGCCGGAGCCCGAATTGCCCTGCACCAGGAGACGGGTCGCCAGCAGTTCCTCGAGGTCCATGGCGGCCGCGGCGCCTGCCGTGGTCTGCCCCATCTCGATCGCAACCGTCATGTCCCCGACTCAAGTCCCCGTCATTCGCGGACAGCGGCTTATCAATCCAGCCGGGGCGCGTCGAGCGCTCCAGCGCGAATCAGGCGGGGTTGCCCACGCCAAAACCGGAAAGCATCCGCCGTGAGCGGCAGGAACCCGGTGCTGAACGGCCTCGGCTCGCCGATGATAGGGCCGCATCGCGATCGCTGAGCCTGAAATGACGCAGATCAAGATCGGTGAGCCCGAGACCTGCTATCTGGCCGTATGACTTTTCTGACCTTCTTCACCGCGACCTATTTCCTGCTGGCGGTGCCGGGGCCGACCAACACCCTGCTCGCGACATCGGGGGCCGGAGCCGGCATCCCGCGCTCCCTCCATCTGCTCGCAGCGGAGCTGTGCGGCTATCTGCTGGCGATTGCGGTGCTGCGGCTGGCGCTCGGCCCCGTTATCAGCGACATCCCGATTGCGGCGCTGGTGCTCCGCGTCGCCGTGACGATCTACATCCTGTGCCTCGCGGTCATGCTCTGGCGCGTCAACACGCGTGAGCTGCGCGGCGGCGCTGCGGTGACGTTCGGTCAGGTGCTGCTGACGACCCTGCTGAACCCGAAAGCACTGGTCTTCGCGTTCCTGCTGCTGCCGCTTGGAGCCGGGCCGCTCGAACTGCTGCCGTGGCTCGGCGTGATCGCGCTTCAGATTCTCACCGCCGGCGCCGCGTGGATCATTCTGGGCGCAACGCTCGGACGCGGCGCCCGTCGCCTCGGGCGCCCTGACCTCGTCACGCGCACCGGCGCGGTCACGCTGGTCGCCGTGACCGGCCTGATCTGGCTGCAATCCTTCCTGGTTGCCTGAGCCGACGTCGCTGGAAGCGGCGCGCTACTGCGCGCCGGAGCCGCCCTGCACGATCTTCTCGTTCAGCTTCTGGTCCACGGTGTCGACGGTGCGGTCGATCTCGGCGTTGGGCACGCCGAGCTGGTGCGAGATCAGCTTCACCAGGAGGTCGACGCGCTCGATGAAGGGCGCGCCGCTCGCGACCGCGCGCGCGGCCGATGACGGCTTGAGCAGGCTCTCCGCGGCCTTGGCGTATTTCGCGAACGGCACCTGGTCCTGCGGATCGGCGCCGAGGCGGCGGGCGATCGCATCGACATGGTCGTAGATCGTCTGCGAGCGCTTGAGATCGCCGTGCACGGCGTCGCGGATGGACTGCGGCTCGTTCGGCGTGATGCAGCGGTAATTGCCGGTGAGCAGCATCGACCATTTCGCCAGCGGCACGAACAGGGAATCGAACACTTTCAGCTTCACCGGCACGTCGTGGCCGTCGAGCGTCACCGCGTCGATGTCGGCCTCCAGCTCGCGCAGCAGCTTGTTGTGCTTCTCGTCGGCGAAGACCGATGCCTTGAAATTGGTGGGCAGGCCGACATGCAGCACGTTGGCGGCCTCTTCCGGCGGACGGAAGGCCTGCGGGTCGGGCGAGCACAGCGTCACCAGCCCGGGCTCGAACCGCTCCCACACCTGCGCATTGGTGTAGGCCTCCTCGAGGTCCATGTCGGCGAGTGCCGGAATCCGCTTCAGATAGGGCAGGGGCGGCATGTTCATGATCGACAGGCACGGCAGCTTCGCGGCGGCGATCTTGACCATGAGGACGCGCACCGTGTGGTTTGTGTATTGCGGCTCCTGCATCGCGAGGCCGACCAGATCGTAGCGGGAGAGGTCGACATTGGCCGGCGTCACCGCATCGAGCTTGCCGGGGAGGTTGCGGGAGAAGATCGCCCGGTGCACCGCCTCGTCGCGCAACTTGATCCGTACCTCGGTACCATCGTGGTTGATCAGCTCCGCGGTCTTGGCGCGGCAGACCAGGGTCACGTTGTGCCCGGCCATCAGCAGCTTCGTGCCCAGCAGGGAGCCGTAAGAAGCCCCGAGAATCAATATGTTGCGCGCCATGCTCCGTCCCTTTGGCAATTTGTGTGATTTTTTCGGCCCCGGCCGTCATCCGCGGGGCGAGTTGGGGGCATGTAAAGCGAACGGCGGAAGGATGGCAACTGGGATAATGCATACAAGGCTACGCCGGGCCAGAGCGGCGGCCCACCCGGACTGCGCTCCATCCCGGCTGCGCCATCGTGCCTGTTCGCCTGCCGTCAACCCCCTCAGGCAAAAATATTCCGCTTTACCGAAATTCGGATTTATCGTATGTGTCGCCCATCCCGGCTCGATCTTGAGGGGCGATCCTGTGTCGTCACGTGTCGCGAGCCGGGTTGCGGTGGACGCGGCAGCGTCGGCATGAAAGGTGCGGGCAGGGCGGGTAGTCCCTGTGAGCTCGTAACCGCGTGCGGATGAGCGGCGCTGTAAGGCTCGTCTCGCCAGCACTTCTCCCGTGACGTCGACAGCGCGGGAGAACCCTGCGGCGAACATGCGAGCCGCGCGTACGGCAAAACCGTGTGGTCCTGGCCGTCGTTGCTACGGCCAAGCCCTTCGAAGATGCGCGCGAGCCCAACCGGGCGGACGGCATCGTCAATTCGCAGGGGTGAGGGAGGCCAGAAGGAACTCGGCTCCCGGGAGAGCGCGGCATAAGCCGTCCGACCACTGCGCAGGGAAGGCCGTGTGTACGGCTTCACCTGTATGCCGCTGTGCAATTCCTTTTGCGCTACACGCGCACAGCGGACCGTGGGTGCCAGCCGGCACCCGGCCTTCCCTGTGCCCTCTTGCCTCAAGAGGGTGGAGCGACGAAGCAAAGCTCGGGCGAAATCAGTCGCGAGGATGAATATGCTCGTCTGCGACCACACACTCGCTGTCATCGCCCGGCTTGACCGGGCGATCCAGTACTCCGAGACGGCAGTTGTTCAATCGAGAGGCCGCGGCGTGGCCCGCAATGACGATATTGATGGAGCGCGCTTCTTGGCGGCCTCAGCCCTGGCTCACCATGCGCTCGCGGCCGAGATTCTGCTCGATCTTGGGGCGGTCGCGCGTGCGCTCGAAGCTGGTGCAGAGCAGCTCGGTCTCCTCGAGCGAGATCGGAGCACGATAGAGCCGGCACATGAATTCGGCGTTTCCACGTCCCTTGCCGGTCCCCGGGCCGCGCTCCGCAAGAAACATGCAGTCCCGGCAGATGCTCGCTTCGAGCCGCTGATGGGCCGCATCGAGGTGATTGAGAATCTCGCGGAGAGAGTCGCGCAGCCTGATGCACTCGTCGGTCCCGAGCGCCGTCACCGCGTTCACCACGTGATTGATCGGGTCGTGCTGGCTCAGGCATTTCTCGCCCTGGGGCGTGACGTGCAGGACGACGGAACGCTTGTCCTCGTGCGACGGCTTGCGCACCAGGAACGACTTGCTCTCCAGAGTCTTCACGATCTGCGAGGCAGTCGCTCGTGTCGCGCCGATAAAGCCGGCCAGTGCCGACGGCGTGCGCGAAAACCTGTTGGCGCGCCCGAGAAAGCGCAGCGCCATCCATTCCCGATCGCGCAATCCATGCTGATTGCCCTCGAAATACCAAGCCCGCGCCGCCTGAACCAGCAGCTCGACGGCTTCCCGCGCCAATGGCATGAATCTACCTCGTCCCCGGAACTTCGTCTGCAGCGTCCCGAAGCCGCTTTGCGCCCTGAGTGTCAGACGACCAAGTCGGGCCGAACTCTCGCACAAAGGCAGGGATCGCAACGCGCTCGACCTGACCCGATGAGCGCCGCATCGTCCGGAGCGAGATGCCGTAGCGCTGATGGCATGCCAACAGCGTCGTCGTCGCGCGGGAGCTCGGGTTGCCGTCGCCGGCAAACGGTGGACCGGAGTAGCTCAACCGAAGCCCCCAAAAGTTCAAGTCACAAGCAGACGTTTCTTTTACTCAACCAAAACGATGGATGAGCTTCTCAACAAAATCAAGTACAGACCCTCTCGCAGACTGGATGTCGTTGCAGGCGAATGTAACGTTCAAGACTTTCTCGCTGTTCGGGACACATGATAGTGAACGCAATACACTGCGCGGCGAGCAATATGCACTCGGCATTGTGAGAGTTTGATTGCACGGCACGTTATTGTCTGGCGTTGATGCAAATTGATCGAAGCTTGTGCATCACGACGGCGTTTGGCGGCATGTCATCCACAACTTGCGCGTTCTGCCGAGGAATCGTCGAGGGAACTCATTGGAATTACACGTGGCGGTTGTTCCCGCCGTGCTTGCAGAATCGACCCTTCGATCGCTTGCGCCGCGCTCGAGCGTTTGTGCTCACCCGAACGGGTGAATTCGCTCACGTGGAAAATCGGTGACCGGTGTGCACGCGCATGCGCTGGAAGCGTAGCGACATGCGCAATCTCTTGTCGAAAACCACGGGCACGGCAGGCGCCTCGCCCTCTCAATCCGTCAGTCGCCCTTGAGCATGTCCCGAAGCTCGCGGAACGGATCGGCGCTCGGCGGGGCCGAAGCGCCCTGCCGCATCGCGCTGTAGATTCGCGGAACCATCTCGACCGCCTGATCGAGGCTCGAATCACGCCCCGGCTGATAGCCGCCCATCAGGCGAAGGTCGCGCGTGTCCTCGTATTTCGCGATCATTGCGCGCAGCTTGCTCACCAATTCGCGCTCCTCCGGGTCCCAGACGTTGTGGGCAAGGCGGGAGACCGAGGCCAGAACGTCGACCGCCGGATAGCGCGCCTGGTCGGCGATGTGCCTGGAGAGCACGATGTGTCCATCGAGCGTGCTGCGGATGGTGTCGGCGATCGGTTCGTTGTGATCGTCGCCGTCGACCAGCACGGAGAAGATCCCGGTGATGGTGCCGGATCCCTCCTCGCCCGGGCCGGCGCGCTCGAGCAGGCGCGGCAGATCGGTGAACACCGTCGGCGCGTAGCCGCGCGCCACGGCCGGCTCGCCTGCTGCGAGCGCGACCTCGCGGGCGGCGTGGGCAAAACGGGTGATCGAATCGACCATCAGCAGGACCGATTCGCCGCGGTCGCGGAAATATTCGGCGACCGCCATCGCCGTCTTCGGCGCCAGCCGCCGCATCATCGGGCTTTCGTCGCCCGTCGACACGATTGTGACAGCGCGATGACGGTCGTTGCCCAGCACGTCCTCGATGAACTCGCGCACCTCGCGGCCGCGCTCGCCGACCAGGGCCAGCACGACGGTGTCGAAGCCCTGGCTGCGGGCGAGCATCGCAAGCAGCGTCGATTTGCCGACGCCCGATCCGGCAAAGATGCCGACGCGCTGGCCGGCGCAGATCGGCGCGAACAGATCGATGACGCGCACGCCGGTGCGCAGCGGCTTGTGCACGCGTCCGCGCTTCATGGCCGACGGCGCCTCCGCCTCCGCCGAGACCGCCTGGGATCCCTGGGTGAGCGGCCCCAGTCCGTCGAGCGGCGCGCCGAGGGCGTTGATGACGCGGCCCTTCCAGCTCGGATCGGGCGCAAAGGACAGCGGCGGCATGCGGTAGGCCGCCGAGCCGAGCCCGCCGCCAAATTGCCGGTCGAACGGCTTGGCAATGATGCCGTCGCTATCGATCCGCACCACCTCGCCGATCTGGCGCTTGCCGGCCGAATTGACGCCGATGAGCTCGCCGAGCCTGACGAAGCGCGACAGGCCCGAGACGCGGAAATGCGTCGGCGCGACCTCGGAGATCGCGCCGCTGACGCTTGCCAGGGGAGTGCTCTGCTGAAGCTCCAGCAGCGCCCACTCGAGTTGCCGAAGAGCGTTCAAGGAAACCGTCCAACCTCAATCCTGAAGCATGATCCGGAAAAGTGTGCAGCGGTTTTCCGAAAAGATCATGCTTAAACAACAACCCAAAGCGCGCGGCACACTCTACTTGCCGGGTTCGCCGAGCGTCCGGATCGCGTTCTGCAGCGAGCTCTCGGTGCCCTCGATCATCGAGGTGGTGCCGTCGAAGGCGCGCGAGGCCGCGATCAGCTTGGTCAATTCCATCATCGGATTGGCGCCGGAACCCTCGACATAACCCTGCTTGAAGCCGTCCCGGGAGAAATCGGCGATGGCGGTCGCAGGCCGGTCGGGAGTCACGCCGGAATTGCCGTAGCGTTCGAGATTGGCGTCGGCCGGAATGTTGAACAGGCCGATCGTGCCGATCTCGTTGTTGTCCTGGATGATCGCGCCGCTGCGCGCGATCGAGATCGGTCCGCCGTTCGGGTCGAGCGTGATCTGCGCGCCGCCGGAATCGACGATCGGGAAGCCGCTCACGGTCTGAAGATCGCCGTTGGGGGCGATCTGGAGCCTTCCGTCGCGCGTGTAGACCGTGCCGTTCGGACCGGCGAAGGCGATCCAGCCCTGGCCGACCACGGCGACGTCGAGCGGGTTGCCGCTCTCGGTGATGTTGCCCATCTCACGCGAGATGATGTTGTCGCCGGGCGAGGAGAACGCCACCGGCGTCGGGCCCGCCTTGGACAGCACGGTCTCGAACTTCACCACGTCGGTGCGGAACGCCGCCGTGTTGACGTTGGCGACGTTGTTGGCGATCGTCTGGAGGCGCTTTTCGAGGGCGACCTGCGCCGACAATCCCACATAGAGAGCCGATTGCATGACTTACCTGTTGAACTTGATGTTCTGAAGCGTCGCGAGCACGTTGGTGTCCATGCTGACCGACGTCGCGGCGCCGGCGATCAGGATCAGCGCGGGATTGGCCGAGCTGTCGTCCTTAGCCTGGGTCGCATCCCACATCGCCGCAAAGCGCTGCACGAACTTGGTCACCTTGGCCGGGTCCTGGAAGTCGGCGAGATTGATCCTGTCCGCGATCATCTTGGCCTGGGCGTCGATGTCGGCCGAGCTGATCGTCGCCGGCAGGCCGAGCGCGGTCTGCACCACCTGCGTCAGCGCCTTGTCGGCGAGGACCTGGTAGGCGGTCGCGATCGTGGAAGCCTTGCGCGTGAAATACAGCGCCAATCGCAGGCCTTCGTTCTGGTCGCCGGCCTTCTCCTCCATCGTCTGCGTGACGAACTGGGTTGCCGTGCCGGTCGTGGCCGCGGCGGTCTGGGTCGCCTTGTCGCCGAGTGCGGCGAAGTTGAAGGCGCTTGCGAATTGCCGGTAGCGGGCGTCGGTCAGCTTGTTGGCAAAGGCGTCCTTGCTCGCGACCCCCTCGGTCAGCACCTTGCGCATGAACGCCTTGGCGTAGGTCATGTCGCTGAGGCCATAGGCCTTCATCGCATAGGAGTAGAGGCGATAGTCCTTCAGGAAATCGTCGATGGTCTTCACCTTGCCGATATGGCTGAGGAAATAATCGGTCTCGCGGCTGACATCCGGCTGCTGCGCGACCTGCGTCAGCGACTTGCCCATGTCCTTGGTCAGCCTGGTATAGTCCGCGATGGTGGATAGCATGACACGCGCCCCTCTGGCCGCCGTTGCGACGCCGCTTCAAGCTGCCGCCAATTGCTTGCGCGGGGCTGGCGACGAAGAAGCCAGCTTCGCGCAAGCGTCGCCGACTAGTTATTCCCGGTGGGATCGGCGATGGAGCGGCGCGTTGGGCAGTTTCGTGGGGATTTTCATCACGGTAGCGGCGCTGCTCGGCGGTTTTGCCGCCATGGGCGGGCACCTGGCCGTGCTCATGCAGCCATGGGAATTCGTCATCATCATAGGCACTGCGGTCGGCACCTTCATCCTGGCCAATCCGTGGAAGACGGTCGTCGACAGCGGGGTCGCCTGCATGCAGGCCATCACCAACGCGGTGCCGGGACAGCGCTATTACCTCGATCTGCTCGGTGCGCTGCACGCTTTGATGCGTGAGCTACGGGGCAAGGGCCGCAACGAGGTGGAGGCGCATATCGACGATCCCTCGTCGTCCGAGATCTTCAAGGCATTTCCCAGCGTGCTCGGCGACCCCTCGTTGCTGCAGTTCATCTGCGATTACGTCCGTCTCATCATCATGGGCAATGCGCGCACGCACGAGATCGAGGCGCTGATGGACGAGGAGATTCACACCATCGTGAAGGGCAAGCTGGCTCCTTACCATGCGCTGGTGACGGTCTCGGAGGCGATGCCGGCCCTCGGCATCGTCGCTGCGGTGCTCGGCGTCATCAAGGCGATGGGCGCGCTCGACCAATCGCCAAAGCTGCTGGGCGGCTTCATCGGCGCCGCCCTCGTCGGCACATTCGCCGGCATCTTTCTATCTTACGGCATCATTTCGCCCTTCGCGATCAAGATCAAGATGACGCGCGAGAAGAAGTGCCGGCCCTACATCATCGTCAAGCAGACGCTGCTGGCGTTCATGAACGGCGCCATGCCGCAGATCGCCGTCGAACACGGCCGCAAGATGATCTCGAGTAGCGAACGTCCCTCGATCGACGTCGTCGAGAACGAGACGATCGCGGGTCCCAAGGCCGTCGTTGCCGACGCTGAACCCAAGGCGGCGCGCGCATGATGATGGAAGACGCCGAAGTCGATCAGCGCAAGCAGCTGCCGAACTATCTGCTGGACGCTGCCGGCATATCGATCGAGCGTATGCCGATGCTCAATGTGATCTTCGATCGCATGGCGGCATCGTGCACCGACAGCCTGCAGCCGATGGCTGGAACGCCCTGCTATTTCTCGGTCAACGGCATCACCAACGACCGTGTCGGCGATATCATCAAGGACTACGAGGCCAACGCGGTCGCGGCGGTGCTCTATGCCGAGCAGTGGGACTCCCGCATCATCATCATGCTCGATCGTGACTTCGTGTTCACGATGGTCGAGGCGATGTTCGGCTCCGACGGCGCCGAGCCGCCGCTCGACGTCGAGCGCTCGTTCTCCAACATCGAGCTCCGCCTGGTCCAGGCTCTGTTCGAGCGGTTCGCCAAGGCGCTGCAATCCGCCTTCGCCGGCACTTCAAACGTGACCTTTCGCGTCGAGCGCGTCGAGACGGCGATGGCCTCGCTCGCGATCGGGCGGAGCGGCAACATGTCGATCTGCGCGAATATCATGCTGCAGGCGCTCTACCGCGGCGGCCAGATGTTCCTCATCATTCCGCACTCCGCGCTCAATCCGCTGCGCCAGAAGCTCGCTCACGTCGTCGTCAGCGACGGTCGCGCCGCCGATCCACGCTGGCGCGAGCAGATGGAAAGCGAGGTGCAGCGGACCGAGGTGACGCTCAGCGCCGTGCTCGACGAGAAGATGGTGACGCTCGGCGACGTCGTGAAGTTCAAGGTCGGGCAGGTGCTCGAGCTCGAGGCCACGCCGCGCACGCTGGCCCGGCTCGAAAGCAACAATCAGGTGTTGTTCTGGTGTCAGATCGGCCAGCTTGATGGCTACTACGCCATGCAGGTGGCAGATCCCGTCGATCAGAAGCGGGAGTTCGTCGATGATATCTTATCTCGTTGATATCGTGCTATTGGTCGCGCTCGCCTTCACCAGCATGCGGGTGACCAGGATGCACCGCGAGCTGGCGCGGTTGCGCAGCTATCAGGGCGAATTCTCGACCATCGTGCACGAGACCGCGGGCGCCTTCGACACGGTCATCACCGCGGCGCACGATTCCACCGCAAATCTCGGACGGCTCGCCAACGTGCTGAGCACGAAGATCGATCAGGCCCACGAAGCGATCGCGGCGCTCGACGCGCGGAGCGGGCTCGCACCCGTCGCGACGGCGGCGACCGCCGATCTGAACAAGCATTGAAGCCTGGACCGGCAGAAGAATACGGCGCGGAACGCCGCGGCGCTCCGGCAACGGAAATACCAAGAGGCGATACCAAATGGCGCAATCCTTCGACTACGAGTCTGCACCTGCATCGGCCGAGGCCGAGACGTCACCGCTGGAACGCCTGGCCGAGATCGCCCAGCGCACGGCCGAGGAGACCGGCAAGTTCGCCAATGTCGACGCTATCTTGCGCATTCCCGTCACCATGCAGGTGGTGCTGGGATCGGCGACCATTCCGGTGGCGAACCTGATGAAGCTCGGACGCGGCGCGGTGGTTCCGCTCGATCACCGGGTCGGTGAGCCCGTCGACGTCGTCGTCAACGGCCGCATCGTCGCCCGCGGCGAGGTGGTCGTCGTCGAAGAGGACAATTCCCGCTTCGGCGTCTCGCTCACGGAGATCGTGGGGCCGTTGGGGCAGGGTGATACCTGACCATGGCGGCACCGGTCGGCATCGCTCCCGTCAAGCAGCGAGGCGTTACCACGCTGGGCGGCACGGAAAAGGTCGCCGCGCTTCTGCTGGCCATGGGCCGGCAGGCGGCGGCGAGCGTGCTGCAGCAGTTCGAGCCGCAGGAGATCCGCATCGTCACCAAGGCGGCGGCGGAGCTGCGGCCGATCACGGCGCAGGAGCTCGAGGGTATCGTCGAGGAGTTCGCTCAGCAGTTCTCGATGGGCGCGAACATCCTCGGCACGCTCGGCGGTCTGGAGGCCGTGCTCGGCGACGTGCTGCCGGCCGACCAGGTCTCGCAGATCATGTCGGATCTGCTCGGCAATTCGAGCCGCTCGGTGTGGGACCGCGTCTCGTCGGTGTCGGAAAACTCGCTGGCGAGCTACCTGTCCAAGGAGCATCCGCAGACCGCGGCGCTGATCCTGTCCAAGGTCAAGCCGGCCTGCGCCGCCAAGGTCATGAGCCAGCTGCCCTCGAGCCTGCGCAACGAGCTGATGCGGCGCGTTCTGAGCCTCAAGCCGATCGTCGACGACGCCATGCGCATCATCGAGAAGACCCTGCATGAGGATCTGACGCTGAACTTCGCCCGCAATCTCGGCGCCGACACCTATGCCCGCGTCGCCGACATCATCAACAAGATGGAACGCGGCCACATCGAGGACATGCTGAAGAGCCTGTCGGAGAAGCGGCCGAAGTCGGCGGAGGTGCTGAAGGAGCTGCTGTTCACCTTCGACGACGTGGTCAACCTGACGCCGAAGGCGCGCACCATGATCTTCGATCAGGTGCCGACCGATCGCATCGTCGTGGCGCTGAAGGGCACCGACAAGAACTTCCGCGAGCTGATCCTGTCCTCGGTCGCCTCGCGCGTCCGCCGCGTCGTCGAGCACGAGCTCGCCATCGGCGAGCCGTCCAACCAGCGCGACGTGCTGGAGGCACGACGCGTGATTACCGACCTTGCGCTCGAGCTGGCAGAGAAGGGGGAAATCGAGCTCAACCCCGAGCAGGAGAATGAGCTGGTCTTCCGCTGACCGCTGAACGGGCATGGCAGAAACATCCGATCAGGAGAGCAAGACAGAAGAGCCGACCGAGAAGAAAGTCCGCGATGCGCTCGAACAGGGCAAGATTCCGGTCTCTCGGGAGGCCTCCATTTTCGCCTCGATGGCCGCGCTGATGGTGATCCAGGCGTTCCTGATCGGGCAGGGCGTGCAGCAATTGACGCCGACGCTGAAGAGCCTGCTCGACGATCCCGAGGGCTTCCCGCTCTCTACCGGTGCGGACGCGCAGAACCTGCTCACCGTGGTCGGCCTGCAGGCCCTGCGGTTCCTGGTGCCGCTGGTCGTCATCCTCGTTGTGTTTGGGCTCGCCGCCTCGCTGCTGCAGAACGCGCCGCGCCTGGTGTTCGAGCGCATCAAGCCTGACTTGTCGCGAATCTCTCCCGTCAGCGGCTGGAGCCGGTTGTTCGGAACGCAGGGCCTGATCGAGTTCGCCAAGTCGCTGTTCAAGCTCGGCGCGGTGACCGCCGTCGTCGCCTTCGTGCTGCGCGCATCCGAAGCGAAGGCGTTCGAGGCGATGTACACCGATCCGGTTGCGTTGCCGGAGATGATCCTCAACATCGCGATGCGCATCGTCTCGGCGATCTGCATCGCAACCATCGTCCTGGTGGCGATCGATCTCGCCTGGGCGCGCTTCCATTGGCGGCGCGAGCTGCGCATGACCAAGCAGGAGATCAAGGACGAGCACAAGCAGGCGGAAGGCGACCCCCTGATCAAGGCGCGCCTGCGCTCGCTGGCGCGCGACCGGTCGCGCCAACGCATGATCGCCTCGGCCTCGCGTGCGACGCTGGTGATCGCCAACCCGACGCACTTCGCGATCGCGCTGCGCTACAAGCGCGAGGAAAGCGCCGCGCCGCTGGTCGTGGCCAAGGGCATGGACGTGATCGCGCTGAAGATCCGCGAGGTTGCCGAGCAGAACCGAATTCCCGTCATCGAAAACAAGGCGCTCGCGCGCGCGCTCTACGAGGCGGTTCAGGTCGATCAGGTGATTCCGGCGGAGTTCTTCCGGCCCGTCGCCGAGATCATCTACTTCCTCCAATCCAAGCAGGCGCCGCGACCCGAGAACGTCCGATAGATTTGCGAAGATGCTGCTTCGTGCAACAGCTTGACGAAAGCTTAACGCCCTAGGCTCGTCCCGAATGGATCAGAATGGGGCCGTCGTGGGACCGCTTTACCTCTTCGAACTCGCATCGTCGCAGGCGCGCTATCTCGAGCTGCGTCAGTCGACCATCGCCACCAACGTCGCCAACGCCAACACGCCGGGCTTTCGGGCGCGCGACGTCGAGCCGTTCGGCAAGGTGCTCGACGGCATGCCGGTCAGGCTTGCGACGACGTCGCCCTCGCACATGCAATTGTCCGCGGCCGAGACCGATACGCGGGCGACCGCGAAGAAGGACAGCTGGGAAGTGGTTCACTCCGGCAACTCCGTCAGCCTCGAGCAGGAAATGATCAAGGGCAACGACGTCAATCGCGACTATTCGATGAACGCGGCGATCGTGCGGTCGTTTCACCGCATGGTCCTGTCGAGCGCAAAGGCCTGAGGTGAACTGACATGCTGGATTCACTGAGCGCCTCTCTGACGGTCGCAAGCTCCGGGCTCGAAGCGCAGTCGACGCGCATGCGCATCGTCTCGGAAAACCTCGCGAACGCCACCTCGACGGGGCGCAGCGCCGGCGCCGATCCCTATCAGCGCAAGACCATCACCTTCGATGCGGCGATGGACCGCGCCTCGGGCGCGCAGCTCGCGAAGGTCAAGGAGATCGGGGTCGACACCACGCCCTATCGCGTCGAGTACGATCCGGGGCATCCCGCCGCCGACAAGGCCGGCTACGTGAAGCTGCCGAACGTGAACATGATGATCGAGATGGCCGACATGCGGGAAGTCAACCGCTCCTATGAAGCCAATCTCCAGGTCGTGAAGCAGGTGAGGTCCATGCTCGGCATGAGCATCGACCTCCTGAGGAGCTGACCATGCTTGAAGCGATTTCATCCACCGCGATTTCCGCAGGGCAAGCGGCGAGCCGCGCGACCGAGACGCGGGCCGTGTCGCCTGCCGCGACAACGTCGGTCCAGGCCAGTGACGATGTCGGCTTCGAATCGGTGATGAAGCAGGTGACGTCCGACGCGATCGGGACGCTGAAGGCGGGCGAAGCGGCATCGATCTCGGCAATGCAGGGCAAGGAATCGACGCGCCGCGTCGTGGAGGCGCTGATGTCGGCCGAGCAGGCCCTGCAGACGGCGGTCGCGGTTCGCGACAAGGTCGTCCAGGCCTACCAGGAAGTCGTTCGGATGTCGATTTGATCTGAAGGAGTGAGACAAGTGAAATCGCTCGCCATTGCGGCCACGGGCATGAACGCCCAGCAGACCAACATCGAAGTCATCGCGAACAACATCGCCAACATCAACTCCACCTCCTACAAACGGGCGCGTGCGGAGTTCACCGATCTGTTCTACCAGATGGACCGCATGCAGGGCGTCGCGAACACCAACGGCTCCTCGCCGATTCCGGAAGGCGCCAATCTCGGCCTCGGCGTCAAGTCCGCTGCGATCCGCAAGCTGCACATCCAGGGCGCGCTGACGCAGACCGGCAATCCCTACGATCTCGCGATCAACGGCCGCGGCTGGTTTCAGGTGCTCGGACCCAACAACGAGGTGCAATACACCCGTGCCGGCTCGTTCAACACCAATGCCAACGGCCAGCTCGTCACCATTGACGGCTACCTGCTGGACCCCGCGATCACGGTGCCGCAGGGAACGGTGGAGGTCACCGTCAACGCCACTGGCCAGGTGTTTGCCAAGCTCGACACGGAAGTGAATCCGAGGCAGATCGGCCAGCTCAACCTCGCCAATTTCGCCAACGAAGCGGGCCTCGAACCGCTGGGCGGCAATCTCTACAAGGAGACCACGGCATCCGGCACGCCGGTCGTCGGTCTGCCCGGCGATGCCGGGTATGGCAAGATCAACCAGAAATATCTCGAAGCCTCGAACGTCGACCCGGTCAAGGAAATCACCGAATTGATCTCGGCGCAGCGTGCCTACGAAATGAATGCCAAGGTCATCCAGGCCTCGGATGAAATGGCCCAGACGGTGTCGAAGGGCATGCGCTAGTTCCGGTGTCTCGATGTTGAACAGGGTAGGCCTGATCGTGCGCGGGTTGGCCGCCGTGCTGCTGGTTCTCGTCGCGGCGCGGGTCGCCGCGGCCGAGGAGAAGCGGCTTCCCGTGCCCGCCGTCTCGATCCGCGCCGGCGAGCTGATCCGCGAGGAGATGATCACCGAGCGCGCCTTCGCGCCGAGCCTGCTCGGCGTCGCCATGTTCATCGAGGGACGTCAGGTCCTGGTCGGTCGCATGGCGCGGCGTGCGCTGTTGCCGGGCCAGCCGATTCCGACCAATGCGGTGGAGGATCCCTGGACCGTCGCGCGCGGCGCCATGGTCAAGGTCGTGGTCGAGGACAGTGGCCTGTCCATCGTCACTTACGGCTCGGCGATGCAGTCGGGGGCGGCCGGCGCGCTGATCCCCGTGCGCAATACGGACAGCGGCGTGATCATCAGGGGCGTCGTCCAGCCGGACGGCAGCGTCAAGGTTATGGACGGATCATGACCAGGCTCCTGCTTGCGCTCATGCTGCTGGTGTCGGCCGCCAGCGCCGAGGCCGCCGTCCGCATCAAGGACATCGCGGACATCAAGGGTCTGCGCGAAAACCAGATCGTCGGCTACGGCCTCGTCATCGGCCTCAACGGCACTGGCGACACGCTGCGCAACGCGCCGTTCACCGAACAGTCCCTGCAATCGATGCTCGAGAACATGGGCATCAACGTCAGGAACGAGACCACGAGCACGAACAACCCCCCGCGTCCGACCACGCTGCGTACGCGCAACGTCGCAGCGGTGATGGTGACGGCGGACCTTCCGCCCTCGATCGGGCCCGGCGAGCGCATGGACGTCACCGTGTCGTCACTCGGCGATGCGACGTCGCTGCTCGGCGGCACGCTGGTCATGACGTCGCTGCGCGCGGCGGACGGCGCGGTCTACGCGGTGGCGCAGGGCGCGATCACGGTTGCCGGCTACAGCGTCGGAGGCCAGGCGCAGAGCGTCAGCCAGGGCACGCCGACGGCCGGACGCATCCCGAACGGTGCGCTGGTCGAACGCGCGGTGCAGGGAAGCCTCCACGAGATGGAGTTCCTGGTGCTCCAGCTGAAGAACCCCGACTTCGTCACCGCAACGCGCATCCTCGACGCCGTCAACCGCTACGCCGGCGGTCGCTACCGGGCGCAGATCGCGTTCGAGCGCGACTACCGCACCATCGTGCTGTCGAAGCCGCGTCATGTCGGCCCTGTTCGCTTCCTCGCCGAGATCGGCGAATTGGTGGTCGAGCCGGACACGCCGGCGCGGGTCGTGATCAACGAACGCACCGGCACGGTCGTGATCGGGCGCGACGTGCGGATCTCGACCGTTGCCGTGACCCACGGCAATCTGACGGTTCGCGTCACGGAGATGCCGGTTGTGTCGCAGCCGGCGCCGTTCTCGCGAGGACAGACGGTGGTCGTCCCGCAGACCGTGGTCGAAGCCAACGAGGCGGGATCGCAGGTGGCGATCCTGAGCGGGGTCGATCTCCAGCGCCTGGTGCGCGGGCTGAACCAGATCGGCCTGAAGCCATCAGGAATCATCGCGATCCTCCAGGCGATCAAGACGGCAGGCGCGCTCCAGGCCGACGTCATCGTGCAATGATGCGCAAGCGTCGTGCAAGCTTGGTCGCTCAATGCTCAGGTCTGAAGCGAGAATCGCGCGCGGCCCGATGCTGAAGCTGGATCACAAAGCCAAACTCCTCCTGCTGGCCGCGGCAACAATGCTCGCGAGCGTCTCGCCGGTGCTCGCCCTGGACGAGGCCAAGCCGTCGAAACCGCTCAACCTGCTCTCCTTCGCCCGCGCCCGCGCCGGCGGACCGCAGAAGCCGCAGCCGCCCGCCAGCGCGATACCTGGCGACAATGCTTCGGTCCGGGCGACGGCATGGGCGGCTGAAGATTCGGGCGCCGTCGTCACCGGTGCTGTGCCGGCTCCGGAGACACCGACAACTGCGCCCGCGCCGGTCCGTCCGGCCAAGCCCGGCAGCGTCACGGCGCCGAAGCCTGCACCGCCGCAGGCTGCGCCGGCCCCCGACAACGACATCGCCCTGTTCTGCAGCAACGTCGCCGATCCCGCCGTCGACGCCAGGCTGTCTTGGCAGCTCAAGGAGCTTGAGAAGGCCGAGAGCCTGCTGCGTGAGCGCATCGCCGAAGTCGAGGCCAAGCGCGTCGAATACGAGAAGTGGATGGCGCTGCGCGACGACTTCCTGAAAAAGGCCGAAGCCAGCGTCGTCGAGATCTATTCGCGCATGAAGCCCGAAGCTGCGGCGACCCAGATCGCCGGCATGGCCGACGAGACCGCCGCCGCCGTGCTCGCCAAGCTCAGCCCACGCAGCTCGAGCGCGATCTTCAACGAGATGGACACGGCACGCGCGGCGCACCTCGCCGACCTGCTCGGCGGCATGCGTCGCGTGGACGACGGAAAGAGCAAATAGATGAACCAGCCGATCCTCTCCCTCCTTGCGGCATCGGTGCTCCTGGCCGGGTGCTACCATGATCCGGCCGAAGTCCTGATCGGTCCGCAGATGTCGCCTGTCGGCAGCGGCCTGCGGATGCAGGCCGACCCGATCCCGGTGACGCCGCGCATGCGCACGCCGGTCAGCTACCGCTCCACCTGGGACGACGGCACCGATCTTTACCGCGATCCCCGCGCCCGCCGCACCGGCGATGTCGTGACGGTGATCATCTCGATGCAGGACAAGGCCAAGCTCGACAACAAGACCGGCCGCTCGCGCGATTCGCAGGTCAAGTTCGGGCTCGACTGGCTGATGGACGTCGCCGGATGGAACGACACGGGCCAGGCCAACGCCAATCTCAGCACCAACACCCAGATCAAGGGCAACGGCCAGATCGACCGCACCGAGGATATCAAGCTGTCGATCGCGGCCATCGTCACCGACGTGCTGCCGAACGGCAACATGATGATCAGCGGTTCGCAGGAATTTCGCGTCAACACGGAGATGCGCGTGCTCAACGTCGGCGGCATCGTGCGTCCGCGTGATATCTCGCGGGCCAACACGATCTCCTACGACAAGATCGCCGAGGCGCGCGTGTCCTATGGCGGGCGCGGAAATCTGTCGGACGTGCAGCAGCCTGGATGGGGACACCGGATCTATGATGCCGTGGCACCGTTCTGAGACCGGCGCCGGCCGGGGCGCGTTCCGATGGCAGGGGACGCCATGCGCCTGATTGCCGCCATCGTCGTGCTGACCCTGATCGCGATCGGCGCGGGCGCGGTTGCAGGCCTGCATCTGATCGCCACCGCCGAGCGCGTTGCCGACGCGAAGAAGAGCGCCACGCCGCCGCCGATCGCGTCGAGCTACGCCGGCAGCGCGCGGCTCAGGAAATTGTCCCCGATCGTGACCAATCTCGCCGCGCCGGCCAACAATTGGGCGCGCATCGAAGCCTCGATGGTGACCGACAGCATGAGCGACGAGGATGCCGGCATTCTGGCCGCCCATATCAGCGAGGACATCGTGACCTATCTGCGGTCGGCGACCGTTGCCCAGTTCGAGGGATCGCGCGGACTCCAGCATCTGCGTGACGACCTGACCGAGCGCGCCAATATCCGCTCGTCGGGCAAGGTCCGCGAATTGATCATCGAGACGCTGGTGATCCAGTGAGGGTGAAAGTCCTGCTGCTCGCGTTGGTTCTGGTTGTGCTGCCCGAAGCGGCGCTGGCCCAGATTCCCGACCTGAATTCCCTGCTGCCGCCCGGAAACGGCTCGACCAGCGGCCGGATCATCCAGCTGATGGCGCTGATCACGGTGCTATCGGTGGCGCCGGGGCTGCTGATCATGGTGACGAGCTTCACGCGATTTGCGGTGGCGTTGTCGTTCCTGCGCGCCGGTCTCGGCCTCCAGACCACACCTGCCAACCTGGTGCTGATCAGTCTCGCGCTGTTCATGACCTTCTACGTGATGGCGCCGACCTTCGACCGGGCCTGGGAGAGCGGCGTCCAGCCGCTGATGAAGAACGAGATCTCGGAGGAGGAAGCCTATCTGAAGATCACGGACCCGTTCCGCGAGTTCATGCTGGCCCATGTCCGCGACAAGGATCTCCAGACCTTCGAAGCGCTCGCCGCAGAAAGCTTCCGCAGGAAGTTCGACGACAAGCGGATCGATCTGCGCGTCATCATTCCGGCCTTCATGATCTCCGAGCTCCGGCGCTCGTTCGAGATCGGATTTCTCATCATCCTGCCGTTCCTGGTGATCGACATGATCGTGGCGACGCTGACCATGTCCATGGGCATGATGATGATGCCGCCGACGATCCTCGCACTGCCGTTCAAGATGCTGTTCTTCGTGCTGATCGACGGCTGGAATCTGCTGGCCTCCGGACTGGTGCGGTCGTTCTCGTAAGGGGCGGCGATCGCCTGCCGCCCCGTCATGGTTAGCGAGAAGTACCGCGTTATGGTTAGCGGTAGGTAATATTAACCATCTGATATTGCTGAGGAATTCAAGCCGACCTTAATCTGCGGGCAAGATTCGGCATGCTAGCAATGCATCACGGCGGGTTGGACCCCACCACATCAGTCCAAAGGCATGATGCCGCCCCTCCGTACCGGTGCAAGCCCGGTATGTCCCCTGATGAAAATGTAACGCGTACATAAAGGGACATTCGCAATGTCAAGCCTGCTTACGAACTCGACCGCCATGACCGCGCTGCAGACCCTGCGGTCTGTCGGTTCGCAACTCTCCACCACGCAGACCCGGATCTCCACCGGTCAGCGCGTGGCCACCGCCTCGGACAACGCCGCCTATTGGTCGATCGCGACATCGATGCGCGCCGACAACGCCGCTCTCTCGGCAGTCTCCGACTCGCTCGGTCTGTCGGCCGCGACCGTCGACACGCAATACACCGCTCTGACCACGGTCATCGGTGACAAGGACTCCGGCCTGACCAAGCTCCAGTCCCTGCTGGTCCAGGCCAAGACCGCCGGTATCGACCGCACCAAGATCCAGGCCGATATCACCCAGATCCAGCAGCAGATGAAGAGCACCGCCAACGCGGCGACCTTCAACGGCATCAACTGGCTGAGCACGACCGCCACCACGCCGGCGACCTTCAGCCTGGTGTCGTCGTACTCGCGCGTCGCCGGCACGCCGACCATCGGCTCCATCACGGTGACGACCGCCAACTACTCGCTCTACACCGCGACCACGAGCGGCGTCCTGGACACGGTGAGCGGCGGCGCGTCGGTTGACAACATGACCATCGGCGCGCTGACCGACTCGGCGGCCGACCAGACCACGCTCGACGGCTACATCGCGCAGGTCACCACCGCGATCAACACGGTGGCTTCGGCCGCCGCCAACCTCGGCGCGGTCAAGAACCGCATCGCGACCAACACGGAATTCGTGAAGTCGCTGATGGACTCGGTTGACCGCGGTGTCGGCCAGCTCGTCGATGCCGACATGAACCAGGAGTCCACGCGCCTTGCGGCCCTCCAGGTCCAGCAGCAGCTCGGCGTTCAGGCGCTCTCGATCGCCAACAACAGCAGCCAGAGCATCCTGTCGCTGTTCCGCTAAGCTTCGAACCGTCCTTGCAGAGGGCCGCGCTTCTCGCGAAGCGCGGCTCTTTCGTTTCGGCGGACGCCCGTGCACGCCGATCATTTCGTCGCCCTGTTGCAGTAGGAGCACAGGGCCACAAGCCTCGCACAAGCTTCGCTCGCTAACCTCGCCGCTACGACAGGTTGGGCCTTAACCCCGCATTTTCCGGGCGCCCAAAGGCATGACGCCGCCCTGTCGTACCGGTGCAAGCCCGGTATGTCCCCAGCTCATCCAATCTTCAAAGGGACATCAAAATGGGTTCAAGTCTCCTCACCAACTCCTCCGCCATGACCGCGCTCCAGACCCTTCGGTCTGTCAGCTCGCAACTCGCCACCACGCAGAACCGGATCTCGACCGGCCAGCGCGTCTCGACCGCGTCGGACAACGCCGCCTACTGGTCGATCGCGACCTCGATGCGCTCGGACAACGCTGCGCTCTCGGCGGTCTCCGACTCGCTCGGTCTGTCGGCCGCGACCGTTGACACCGAATACACCGCCCTGACCTCGGTCATCGGCGACAAGGAATCCGGCCTGACCAAGCTGCAGGCGCTGCTGGTCGAAGCCAAGACCGCCGGTATCGACCGCACCAAGATCCAGGCCGACATCACCCAGATCCAGCAGGACATGAAACTGAAGGCCAATTCGGCGACCTTCAACGGCATCAACTGGCTGAGCACGACCGCCACCACGCCGGCGACCTTCAACCTGGTGTCGTCGTACTCGCGCGTCGGCGGCACGCCGACCATCGGCTCCATCACGGTGACGACCGCCAACTACTCGCTCTACACCGCGACCGCGAGCGGCATCCTGGACACGGTGAGCGGCGGCGCGTCGGTTGACAACATGAACATCAGCGCGCTGACCGACTCGGCCGCTGACCAGACCACGCTCGATGGCTACATCGCTCAGGTCACCGCTGCGATCAACTCGGTGGCCTCGGCCGCTGCCGATCTCGGTGCGGTCAAGAACCGCATCTCGACCAACACGGAATTCGTCAAGACCCTGATGGACTCCGTGGATCGCGGTGTCGGCCAGCTCGTCGACGCCGACATGAACGCGGAATCGACCCGCCTCCAGGCGCTGCAGACCCAGCAGCAGCTCGGCGTTCAGGCGCTCTCGATCGCCAACCAGAACAGCCAGAGCATCCTGTCGCTGTTCCGCGGCTAAGCGGCGCTCTCGAAAACGACCGTGCTCCCTCAGGGAGCACGGTCCCCGCCGTCATGGTGGGCGCGCCGACACGCGATGTGGCGGCAATCGACCTCCCGACGTCAGACTTCTTGCGACACGCCGCAGCCGGTCGGGCTGCCGTGCGCCCGAGCGCTCGCTCGCGGCTGCCAAACCGATTGCGTCGCCCAGCCTTGTAAAATTGCAACGCCTCGCCAGCGCACCCGCACATTCGCGCTTCGCGCAACCTTCAGACAAGGTTGGCAGCTGAGTGTCCTCACCATTCGCATTGGTACGAGGTCATATGCTCAGTCGTGCGCAGGTACAGCAACTGCTCAACAATCTGCTGGAGCTTGGGCCGCGACGCCTGATGGCCTTGGGACTGATCGGCTTTGCGGTTCTCGTCACCGTCGTCGGCGGCGCCTATTATCTCAGCCGCCCCGAGTTCGAAACGCTCTACACCGGCCTCACCCGCGAAGACGTGACGCGCATCGGCGCGGCGCTGCGCGAGCAGAACATCACCTTCGACGTCAATTCCGCCGGCGATGCGGTCTCGGTGCGTCCGAGCCAGACCATGCAGGCGCGGATGCTGCTCGCCGAGAAGGGGCTGCCGACCAGCGCCAATTCCGGTTACGAGCTGTTCGACAAGATCGGCTCGCTCGGGCTGACCTCGTTCATGCAGGAGGTCACCAAGCTGCGCGCGCTCGAGGGCGAGATCGCCCGCACCGTCCAGCTGATGAAGGGCGTGAAGGCGGCACGCGTGCATATCGTGCTGCCGGTGCGCGGATCGTTCCGCGCGACGCAGCAGCCGCCTTCGGCGTCGGTGGTGCTGCGCACCGACGGCGCGATCGAGGCGCGCACGGCGCAGTCGATCCGGCATCTCGTCGCCGCCGCCATTCCCGGCATGAGCCGCGACAAGGTGACGGTGCTCGATGCCGACGGCTCGATGCTGCTCGCCGAAGAGGACGAGGCCAGCGCCGCGCCGACTAAGATGGCGAGCCTGCAGAAGACGGTCAGCGGCATGGTGCAGGAGAACATCCGCAAGGCGCTGACGCCGTATCTAGGCCTCGACAATTTCGAGGTGAGCGTCGCTCCGCAGCTGTCCACCGACAAGCGGCAGATCAACGAGACGGTCTACGATCCCGAGAGTCGCGCCGAGCGCTCGGTGCGGGCCGTGCGCGAGAAGGAATCTTCGCAGAACGCCGACCGCTCGTCGCCGACCACGGTGCAGCAGAATCTCCCCGACCAGCAGGTGAATGCGGGCGGCGGCAAGAACTCCAGCGAGGACAAGACCCGCCGCGAGGACGTCACCAATTTCGAGGTCTCGTCCAAGACCACGACGACGGTGAGCGACGGCTATTCGGTCAAGAAGCTGTTCATCGCCGTCCTGGTGAACCGCGCGCGGCTGGTCGCCGATCTCGGCGACAAGAGCAACCAGGCCATCATCGACAGCAAGCTCGCCGAGATCAGCCAGCTCGCGGCGACGGCGGGCGGACTGGACAAGGCGCGCGGCGATCAGATCCAGGTGACGGCCGTCGACTTCATCGAAGGTTCGCGTGAGCTGGCGCCGGTGCCGCCGATCAGCTTCGTCGAGATGATCAACAAGCAGCTCGGCAGCGTCATCAACGCGATCACGATCCTGGCCGTGGCTTCGATGCTGGTCTGGTTCGGGCTGCGGCCCGCGGTCAACGGCATTCTGACCCATCGCGCGCAGCAAGAGCAGGCGGAGGCGGCCGAGGCCGCGCAGCTCGAGGCCTCGGCAGCCCTTGCTCTGCCCGACGGCGAGGAGGCCGAGCTCAACCTCGTCGAAGACCTCGAAGGCAAAATGCAGCGAACGCCGCAGAAGCGGCTGGAGCAGATCGTCCGGCTCGATCAGATGCAGGCGGCGGCGATCCTTAAAGACTGGATGCGACGCGAGGAGGCGGCATGAACGCGGCAATCGGAAAACTCCTGACGCAGTTCGATGCGAATGGCCGGATCAAGTCGCCGCCGCCTCCGCCTCCGAAAATCCAGGACGTGCCGACCAGGCCGAAGGAGGCGAGGCGCGATCCGCAGCCTCAAGCGCAGCCGCAGGCCCAGACGCAGCATCCGGCGCCGCCGACGGAAGCCCCGCCGGTCAATCTCCTGGACGATGCCTATCGTCGCGGCCATGCGGCGGGCGTCGCGGAAGGCGACGCCAAGCTGGCCGAGGAGCGCGTTCGCAGTGCGATCCGGCTTGGCGAGGAGCGGGCCAAATGGTCCGACCAGCAGGCGGTCGCGATCGTCAGCGGCTTCGAGGCGGCGTGCCGCGAGATCGAAAGCAACATCGCAAGCTCCGTCGCGCGGATCTTGCTGCCGTTCCTCACCGATGCGGTGCGCGACAAGGCGATCGGATCGCTGGTCGAGCAGATCGCGGCGCTGACCGGCAGCTCGTCGGTGCCGGCCTTCAAGGTCACCGGCCCGAGCGAGCTGCTCGACCTCGTGAAGACGCAGCTCGAGGCATCCAGGCGAACGGGCATCGCATACGAGGCCGCCGAGACGCTCGAGGTCCGCGTCATGGCCGACCAGACCGTGATCGAGACGCAGATCACGGCCTGGAGCGAGCGCCTCAAGGAAGCGCGCCGGTAGTCCGCCATGGAGGAGGTCAAGCATGAGCTCGTGATCGTCCGCCGGCGCAGCGCCTTCGCCGAGGAAGCGCATCACGGCGGCGTCTGGAAGATCGCCTATGCGGACTTCATGACCGCGATGATGGCGTTCTTCCTGGTGATGTGGCTGCTCAACGCGCTCAACCAGGATCAGAAGCAGGTTGTCGCGAGTTATTTCAACCCGATCCAGCTCGCGGAAAATGCCCCCGCGCCGAAGGGGCTGAAGAATCTCTCCAAGAAGGAGCCGACGTCGTTCGAAGGTCAGGACGGCAAGCGCCAGCCGGCTGGCTCGAACGAAGAACGTCGTGGCGACTCTCCGACGGCCGAGAAGCCGGCCTCTTTCGAGGAGAAGGTCCTGTTCCGCGATCCCTATGCGACGCTCGCCGAGATCGCCAATAGCGCGAACCAATCCACGGGCCAGCGTCGCGCCGGCGCTCTGACCTCCGCCGAAGAGGATGGCCTCAAGGGGGGCGACGCCTATCGCGATCCCTTCGATCCCGGCTATTGGAAGCTGGCGCCGCAGGCGTCCAAGGATGCCGATCGCTTCATCGAGAGCGAGCCGAAGCCGAACGCCTCCGCGCGAGACGGCGCAGCCGGAGCGAATCCGGGCGAGCCGCAGGCGCGCCGGAGCAGGACGGATGATGCTGGCGGCAGCGTGGCTCCGAACCCGGAGAGCTCGTCCGCAAGCCTGTCGCCCCTGCTGCCGCCGGGCTCCGCACCGACGCAGTCGGCACGCGAGGGCAGCGCCCAGGCCGGCGTTCAGGCCAATGCCGCCCCGCAGGCGCGTCTCAACGATACGGCGAAGGAGCCGGAAGCGCGCGAGGTGGCGCAAGCGCAGCAGCCGACCCTCAAGCAGCTTCAGTCCGCGATCGCAGACGCCCTGTCGGACATCAAGGCAGGAGCGGGGCCGGCCGCCGAGGTGCGCCAGGTCGAGGAAGGGCTCCTGATCAGCCTGACCGACGATGCGAGCTTCGGCATGTTCGCTGTCGGCTCGGCGGAGCCGCGTCCCGAGCTGATCCGCGTGATCGACAAGATCGGGCCGCTGCTGATGAAGCGCCAGGGCATGATCATCGTCCGCGGCCATACCGACAATCGGCCGTATCGGTCGGAGACTTACGACAATTGGCGGCTGTCGACCGCTCGTGCACAGATGGCTTATTACATGCTGGTTCGCTCCGGCGTCGACGCGCGGCGGATCGAGCATGTCGAAGGTTACGCCGATCGGCGGCCGAAGCTTCCGAACGACCCGGCGGCCGCCCAGAACCGCCGGATCGAGATCCTGATCCGGGAGAAGCGCCCGTGATCAGGCTGCTGAGCCGCGCCGCATTGCTGCTGCTGCCGTTCATGGCGGCAAATGCGCTTGCCCAGCCTGCGCCCTTGGGGGGCGAACCCTATGAGCTCGTCCGCGCGCTGCAAGCAGTGCAGGACGGCATCGCCAACGGCGACACCGCCGCACATGGCAGTCATATCGCTCTGATCCGGCAGATCGGCGAGAAGTTCCTCGCGGCCGATCCCGCCGTGTGGAGCAATCCGCAGAACAGCCAAGCGGTCGTCATCTACCTGCTCAGCGGCGGTGCGCCGCAAATCGTCCGCAAGCTGCCGCGCGACAAGATGAACGTCGACGAGCGGCTGTTCGACGGTGCGCTCGCCTATGTCGAGGGTCGTCAGGAGGAAGCGCGGGAGCTGCTCAAGGAGATCAAGCCGCGGACGATTGCCTCAGGATTGGGCGGACAGGTCGCGCTGGTTCAGGGCGCGCTGTTCGCGCGCGCCGAAGCGTCGCTCGCGATCGAGCGTCTGGACGATGCGCGCCTGCTGCTGCCCGGCACGCTGGTCGAGGAGGCGGCGCTGCGGCGCGAGATCCTGTTGGTGGGGCAGGCGGAGGATTTCGAGAAGTTCGAGTTCCTGACGCTGGCCTATATCCGCCATTACCGCAACTCGATCTATGCCGGCGATTTCTGGCAGCGTTTCTCCGCGGGACTGACACAATCGAGCCTGGCGCTCGACGAGCGCCGCTTTGCGCGGATCTCAGCCTTGCTGGAGCAGATCGATCGCGCCAGCCGCCTCAAGCTGTATCTCGTGATCGCCCGCGCCGCGATGGTGCGCGGACGGCTGGCCGTGACCCGGCTTGCGGGCGAGCGGGCGTTGACGCTCAGCGTGGACGCATCAGCGGAACGCGAGCGCGCCCATTTCTTCCGCGGCGCCTCGCGGGTGCTCACCGACGAATATGACGGCGGTCTCGCCGAACTGAAGGCGCTCGACCGGTCGAAGCTGCCTGAGCGCGACGTGCCCCTTCTCAATGCGGCGGTGCAGCTCGCGCTCGACATCCGCAAGTCCTTCGCGGGCGGATCCCCCGCAGCAGCGGACAAGCCTCCGGCAACGCCGGCGCGGCTCGATCTGGCGTCATCGATCGCGACGCTCGCACGCGCGCAGAAGCAGCTCGGGGAACTCGAACTCCTGACCAAGGACCGCCGTCCATGACCAAGCTCAGCGGAACCTCCGGACAGCTCTTCTCCGGTCTCGCCGAGAGTCTCAACATGCGCGGGGCGCGCGCCGCAAAGAGCGCCGGGACCAAACCGCAGGCGAATTCGTCCTTCAACGATCTGCTCCACACCGTCTCGAACCTCGCCAAGCAGGCACTGAGCGAAGATGGCAGCGAGACGGCCGCGAAGACCGGAACGCTGCGCACGCGTGTGATCCACTCGGCCAAGCAGGAGAAGCCGAAGGAGGCGACGCTGCATCAACACGTCGCGGTCACTGCACATCCAGAGTCCATGGACGAGGCCTCCGACACCAAGTCCGACAAGCTGGCGGACAAACAACGTCCGGTCGATCATGTCGCAGGGCCAGATCGCCAGGATCAATCCGGCATCGCTGTCGTGGTCGGCCAGGAGATCGCTGCCGCGCCTGTCGTGAAGCCGCAGATGCAATTGTCGCCTGCGGGTAAGGACGCGCCCGCGCGCGACGAGCAGTCCCCCTCGGCGAAGCACGAGGCTCCGGGCGCGGTGAAGGCGGCGACCGCCGATACCGGCCCATCCGGACTTGCCCCGACCGGCGCACGCTCGCAGGCCGCGGCGCCGCAAGCGCTGGCCACGCCGCAGCCGACACCGACGCAAGGTGCGGAGACTTCGAGCGCAATGCCGGCATCACCTGGCTTCGAGGCGGTCACGGCCGATGTCGAGCGCGCCGCCAAGGCTTCGGCGCGCGCCGCGCTGCCCGAGACGACCAAGGTAAACGTGGTCCAGCAGGAAACCCATCTGCCACCGGTGCAGTTCAACGCCCCGCAGCAGGTCGCCAATGCAGTCGTCGCCGAGCTGAAGGAATCGTCGGCAGCGGCGGCGTCCGCGGCGCCAGATCTGGCGGCACCCCTGACCAACGCACCGGATCAGCCGCTCAGGATCCTGACCGTCAATCTCGAACCGCCCGCGCTCGGCAACGTCACGGTGCGCCTGCGCCTCGTCGGCACCGAAGTGTCCGTCCAGCTCGCGGCCGAGCGCAAGGACACGAGCCAGATGCTCGACCAGCAGCGCGATCAGATCCGCGACCTCATGCAGTCGGCGGGCTACGTCGCCGACGTTGCACCGGTGCAGCACGGCGCGCTGGATGGATTTCAGAGCGGTTCCGGCCAGTCGCAGCCGCAGCTCTCGGGCCAGCAACAATCCTCGCCGCAGTCGCAAGGCGCGTTCGGCGGTGCCGGCACGTCGTCGGGGCAGTCCGACGGCGGCGCGAAGCAGGCTCGCCAGGAGCGCCAGTTCAGCCAGGAGACGCGTCATGATCAGGACGTGGCGCCGCATCATCGTCGCGGCCCTGTTTATCTCTAGTGCGAGCGCCGCCCAGGCGGCCGTCGAAACTGCGCGCCCCTGCGAGCGCGAGATGGCGCGCGCGGCGCAGCGGCACGGGATTCCGCTCGGCATTCTCTATGCGGTCGGGCTCACCGAGACCGGTCGGCGTGGCGCGCTCCATCCCTATGCTCTCGGTGCCGATGGTCAGACCG
This sequence comes from Bradyrhizobium sp. CB1015, assembly GCF_025200925.1. GTDB lineage: Bacteria > Pseudomonadota > Alphaproteobacteria > Rhizobiales > Xanthobacteraceae > Bradyrhizobium. The sequence goes on from NZ_CP104174.1 coordinate 2,613,099, forward strand.
TGTTCGCCAAGGACATGGATGATGCAATCGCGAATTTCGAGACCATGCGCAGCAAGGGGATCAAATTGATCGACCTCGGCTGCATGCAGATCAACCATTATTACCACGGCGACAAGTTCGCGTCGGTCCGGGCGATGTTCGATCCCGCCAGGAACGTCGAATACGCCGCGCGCTTCCTCAAGGAGTTGAAGCAGCGCGAAGGCAGCTGGACCATGGCCGTCGCCCGCTACAATGCCGGCCCCAACAACCAGCCGGCGCAGAAGCGCTACGTCTGCCATATCGTTGCGCATCTCGTCTCGAGCGGCTTCGGCGCATGGACCGACAAGGCTCGCTCCTTCTGCCAGCCGAAAACGACCTGACAGCATGAAGTTGTGCATCGCGCCCAATCATCAGCCCCGCGCAAGCAAGACCCCGCATTGTAGCTGCAACCTGACTGAGGAGCCCAATTCATGAGCCTGTATGGCGTTATGCGCACCGGCGTTTCCGGGATGAACGCGCAGTCCAACAAGCTGTCGACGGTCTCGGACAACATCGCCAACGTCAACACGACCGGCTACAAGCGGGCTTCCACGGAGTTCTCCTCGCTGATCCTGAAGAGCGGCTCCGGCAACTACGATTCCGGCGCGGTCGAGACCACCGTCCGCTACGCCATCAGCGATCCCGGCAACTATCACTTCACGACATCGACGACGGATCTTGCGGTCCAGGGCAACGGATTTTTCGTCGTGCAGGACGCGAACGGCAACAACTTCCTCACGCGTGCGGGTGCGTTCGTGCCCGATGACACCGGCAACCTCATCAACACGGCCGGCTTCCAGTTGATGGGCTACAACATCGCGAACGGTGCCGTCCCCAACGTCGCCGCCAACGGTTTCGGCGGCCTTCAGGTCATCAACGTCAATCAGATGGCGCTCCAGGCCGCGCCGTCGACCAAGGCGACCGTGGCCGCCAATCTCGATCCGAGCGCAACCGCGATCGCAGCGCCGGCAGGGCCCGCCAACTACACGTCCAAGACGTCGATGGTGACCTACGACAATATCGGCAATGCCGTGACGCTCGACGTCTACGCTGCCAAGACGGGCGCCAATACCTGGGATATCCAGGTCTACAACGGCGCCACTGCGTTGACGACGCCGGGTCCCGCAACCACGTTCACCTTCGACGTCACCGCGACCGGCAAGGGCAGATTGGCCGCGGCGAGCCCGACGGCGCTCTCGGTCGCGATCCCGGGCGGTTCCGCCGCCTTCAATATCGATATGTCGGCCATGACCCAGGTCGCTGCCGCCTTCGATTTCAAGGCGACGGTCGACGGCAATGCTCCGTCCGCGGTGGAGAAGGTGAACATCGATGACAAGGGCATCGTCACCGCCGTCCTCAAGAACGGCACCACGCTACCGAGCTTCCAGATTGCGCTCGCCACGGTGCCGAGCCCGGATCATCTGACGCCCGAAGTCGGCAACGTCTATTCGCCGAACCTGGAGTCCGGAAATGTGCAGGTTGGCCTCGCCGGCCAGGGCGGTCTCGGCACCGTCAAATCCGGCGCGCTGGAAGATTCCAACGTCGACCTCGCGGACGAACTGACCTCGATGATCGAGGCCCAGCGCGGCTTCACGGCGAACTCGAAATCGTTCCAGACCGGCGCGGATCTGCTGGACGTCGTCGTCAACCTGAAGCGCTGAATTCCTCGGCGCTCGTTTCGGGCAAGAGCACGCCATGTCGCTTACCGCCGCTCTCAACTCGGCTCGCTCCTCGCTCATGGCGTCGAGCATCCAGTCGTCGGTCATCTCGCGCAACATCGCCGGTGCCAGCGCCACCGGCTATTCGCGCAAGCTCACCGTGCTGGACAATCTGCCCGGCACCGGCGTCTATGTCGCGGCGATCCAGCGCGCCGCCAGCTCGGGCCTCTACAACAACGTCCTGATCGCGACCTCGTCCTCCGCCAAGCAAACCGCGATCTATGACGGCCTGCAGAAGATCGCTTCCGCGACGGTGGACGATCCGGAGCTCGACCAGTCGCCGACGGCGCAGCTCAATGCGCTGAAGCAGGCGTTGCAGAAATATGCCAACGCCCCGGACAACACCACGCTGGCGCAGGCGGCGGTCGCGTCCGCCAAGGACATGGCGACTGCGCTCAACCAGGCGACCCGCACCGTGCAGTCGGTCCGCGAGAGCGCCGATGCCGACATGAAGACGTCGGTTCAGAACATCAACCAGCTGCTCTCCCAGTTCGAGACCGTCAACACCGCGATCGTGAAAGGCACGATCTCCGGCGACGACATCACCGACTACCTCGACCAGCGCGACAGCATCGTCTCGCAGCTGTCGCAGGAGGTCGGCGTCACCATGTCGATCCGCCCCAACGGCGACGCGGCGCTCTACGCCGACAGCGGCGTCGTGCTGTTCGACAAGACGGCGCGAACGGTGAGCTTTGCGCCGACGACTGCCTACACCGCCGGCACCACGGGCAATGCCGTCTACATCGACGGCGTCCCGGTGACCGGGGCCAATTCGGTGATGCCGCTGAAGTCAGGCAAGCTCGCAGGGCTGGCTCAGCTGCGCGACCAGGACACCGTCACCTATCAGAGCCAGCTCGACGAAATCGCGCGCGGCCTGATCAATACGTTCAGGGAAAGCGATCAGACCGCCGCGGCGCTGCCCGACGTTCCCGGTCTCTTTACCTATCCGGGCGCTCCGGCGATGCCGGCGAGCGCAACCGTCTTGGTGGGCCTCGCCGGCGCGATCTCGGTCGCCGCATCGGTCGATCCGGCTCTGGGCGGCAACCCGAATCTGCTGCGCGACGGCGCGATTAGCGGCAGCCCGGCCTATCAATACAACACCGCCGGCAACGGCGGCTATTCGGCCCGGCTGCAGCAGCTCATCGGCGGCATGGATGCCTCGCAGCCGTTCGATGCGACGACGCAAGGCAAGCCGAGCGGCAGCCTGATCGACTTCGCATCGTCGTCGGCGAGCTGGATCGAAAACCAGCGCAAGGCCGCCAACGACAACTCCGAGTACCAGAGCACATTGCTCAACCGCAGCATCACGGCGTTGTCCAACGTCAACGGCGTCAACATGGACGACGAGATGGCCTTGATGCTCCAGGTCGAGCGCACCTATTCGGCCTCGTCGAAGATCATCTCGACGGTCGATGAAATGCTGCAGAGCCTGCTCGCTGCCGTGGGGAACTAAGTCATGATGAGCGCGAACTACATTTCCACGCTGATGTTGTCCTCGTCGTTGAGGTATTCGATCACGAACAATCAGGCGGCGCTGAGCAAGGCCTCGACCGAGGCGACCACCGGCCGCTTCGCCGATATCGGCCTCGAGCTCGGTGCCACGACCGGAAGCGACCTCACGCTGCGGGCGGACTTCAGCTTCGCCGATCAGCTCGTCGACACCAATGGGCTCGTCTCGGGACGCCTGGACGTGACGCAGAACCGGATCACCCAGCTCAGCAAGACCGCGACGGACTTCCTCAAGGACCTGATTGCGGCCCGCAGCACCGACGGCGGCGGGCGGGTCATCCTGCCTCCTGCATCCTCCAATCTCCAGGATCTGATCGGCGCGCTGAACGTTTCCTATAACGGCTCCTATCTGTTCTCGGGCATCAACACGCAGAACGCGCCTATCACGCCTTATGTCGCGGGCTCGGCCAGCAAGAACCAGGTCGATGCGGATTTTCTCGCGGCCTTCGGCTTCTCGCAATCCGCGCCGGGCGTGGCCACCATCACTCCGGCGCAGATGCAGACCTTCCTCGACACCAGCTTCGATGCCGAGTTTGCCAGCCCGGCCTGGAACACCAACTGGTCCTCGGCGACCGACCAGACCATGCAAAGCCGGATCTCCACCACCGAGATCGCCGATACGTCCGTGAGCGCCAACCAGACCGGCTTCCGCAAGCTCGCCGAGGCCTACACCATGATGGCCGATCTCGGGAACGTGAAGCTGAGCCAGGAGACGTTCCAGGTCGTGGTGGACAAGGCCATCGGGCTCGTCGGCAACGCCATCAACGACCTCGCTGCGCTCGGTGGCACCGTCGGCACGGTCCAGCAGCGGATCACCACCGCAACCGCCAAGCTCAAGACGCAGCAGGACATCCTGAACAATCAGATCGTCGGCATGGAGAAGGTCGACCCGACCGAAGCCTCGGTCCGGGTCAACACGCTGCAGACACAGATCCAGACCGCACTGGCGCTCACCTCGCAGCTCCAGAAGATCAGCCTCATCAACTATCTCTGAATAGGGGCTCGTAACCTTTGTCCAGTTGTTCGGTCTCCTGCGAAGAGTGGTCCTGATGACGTTTGAAGCCTATGAAGCGGTCGTTGACGAAAGTGGCTATGAGGCGCGCAGTCGGGAGCGGCAGGCGCTCAGCCTCGGCATCGACCGGCTCGAGCGGATCCAGAAGGGGCGCTTCAGCCTCGAGGATCAGGTCGAGAGCCTGCTCTATGTGCGGCGGCTGTGGACGATCTTCATCGAGGATCTCGCGCACCCCGAGAACGGGCTGCCGGACAAGCTGCGCGCCGACATCATCTCGATCGGGCTGTGGGTGGTCAAGGAAGCCGACCGTCTCCGCGAGCAGCGGTCGAGCGACGTGGTGCAGCTGATCGAAATCAACCGCCTGATCCGAGACGCGCTTTAATGAAGATCTCCTTGCGCGCGGGCGAACGGATCTACATCAACGGCGCGGTGCTCCGCGTCGACCGCAAGGTCTCCGTCGAGCTCGTCAACGACGTGATGTTCCTGCTCGAGGGGCAGGTCATGCAGGCGTCCGACGCCACCACGGCGCTGCGACAGCTCTATTTCATCGTCCAGCTCATGCTGATGAACCCGACCGACGTCCGCGACGCCGCCGCGCTCTACGCGCAGCATCACGAGGCCCTGTGTGTCGTTTGCGAGAGCCGCGAGATGCTCGATGGGCTCGGCGCGATCCACGAGCTGGTCGGGGCGACCCGCTATTTCGAGGCGCTCAAGCGGATTCGGGCGCTGTTTCCGGTGGAGCAGGCCATCCTGGCCGGCGCCGCCGATGTTTCCCCAGTCGAAGCTGCCTGACAGCGGAGAGACAAGATGAACGTCAACAGCGCGACCGACACGACCGGCAAGTCGTCCAGCTCGAACGCGACCACCTCGCCGACGTCGAGCAACAGCGTGGACTACAACACGTTTCTGCAGCTCCTCATTGCCGAGATGAAAAATCAGGATCCGACCAATCCGATGGATACCTCGCAATATATGAGCCAGTTCGCCCAGCTCTCGACCGTCGAGCAGGCGATGCAGACGAATTCGAAGCTGGACGCGCTGCTGTCCTCGCAGTCCTTGTCGCAGGCCAACGGGCTGATCGGGAAGACGGTCAGCTTCGCTGACTCGACCGGCGCGACCTTCAGCGGCAAGGTCGTCTCGGTCTCCATCAACAGCGACGGCTCCGTCGCGACCCTTCAGGACGGCACGAAGGTCGCGGTCGGACCGGGGCTCACGATCAGCCAGTCATGAATGAGCGGGACGCCCTCGATATCGTCCAGGCCGCGATCTGGACCATCATCGTCGCCTCCGGGCCGGCAGTCGGCGCAGCCATGCTGGTCGGCACCGTCATCGCGCTGATCCAGGCCCTGACCCAGATCCAGGAGGTGACGCTGACCTTCGTTCCGAAGATCATCGTCATTCTCCTGGTCGTTGCCGTCTCCGGCTCCTTCATCGGCGCGCATCTGTCGACCTTCACCGAGATGGTCTATTCCAGGATCGAGCGCGGCTTCTGATCCGGACGGCCCCGGCACCATCCCCGCGTAAGCTTTGCGCGGCAGATTGCGAACCGGACCCCTCTGCCGGTGACCCATGGCCGATACGTTAGCTGCTAGCCTGCCCAATCCGCGCCGCCTCGGAACGGATGCCTTTTTCGCCGGCGGCATCGTGACCATGCTCACGATCCTGTTCCTGCCGATTCCTCCGATCCTGATCGACCTCGGCCTCGCGTTCTCGATCGCGCTGTCGGCACTGATCCTGATGGTCGCGCTGTGGATTCAGCGGCCGCTCGACTTTTCGGCCTTCCCGACCGTGCTGCTGATCGCGACGATCCTGCGCCTGGCGCTGAACATCGCGACGACGCGCCTGATCCTGTCGCGGGGCGGGGAGGGCGAACAGGCGGCAGGCCATGTCGTTGCCGGCTTCTCGAAGTTCGTCATGGGCGGCGACTTCGTTATCGGCCTCATCATCTTCGCGATCCTGGTGACCGTGAATTTCGTCGTGATCACCAAGGGCGCGACGCGTATCGCCGAAGTCGGCGCCCGTTTCACCCTCGACGCCATCCCCGGCAAGCAGATGGCGATCGACGCGGACCTGTCCGCCGGCCTGATCGACGACAAGGAGGCCCAGCGCCGGCGCCGCGAGCTGGAAGAGGAGAGCGCGTTCTTCGGCGCCATGGACGGCGCCTCGAAATTCGTCCGCGGCGATGCCATTGCCGGCCTCATCATTACCGCGATCAACATCTTCGGCGGCATCGTCATCGGCGTCACTCATCACGGATTGACTCTGTCCCGTGCCGCCGACGTCTACACCAAGCTCTCCGTCGGCGATGGTCTGGTGTCGCAGATGCCGGCGCTGATCGTCTCGCTGTCGGCGGGCCTCTTGGTCTCCAAGGGCGGCACCAGGGGCTCGGCGGAGCAGGCGGTGCTGCGGCAGCTCGGCGGCTATCCGCGCGCGGTATCGGCCGCCGCGCTGATGATGTTCGTGCTCGCTCTGATGCCGGGGCTGCCGATGGCGCCGTTCGTGCTGCTCGGGGGCGTCATGGCCTTCGTCGGCTATTCGCTGCCGAAGCGGCAGGCCGCGCTGAAACAGAAGGAGGATGCGCGCAAGGCCGACGAGCGCGCCCAGGCCGAGGCCAAGGAATCCGTCAAGGAGCAGCTCAAGACCGCCGAGATCGAGCTGGCGCTCGGCGGCCACCTTTCGGTCCATCTCCTGGGCTCGCGCACCGAGCTTGCCCACCGCGTGGCCAAGATCCGCAAGAAATTCGCCAAGCAGTACGGCTTCGTCATTCCCGAGATCAAGCTCACCGACAATCTGTCGATCGATCCCAAGAGCTATCAGATCCGAATTCACGACACGCGCGTTGCCCATGGCGAGCTCAGGCTCGGCGAGGTGCTGGTGCTGGTCGACAAGGACGGCAAGCCCGACGTGCCGGGCGACGAGGTGATCGAGCCCGCGTTCGGCATGAAGGCGCTGTGGGTGACGGAAGCCTTCACCGACGAAGTCAAGCGGCAGGGCTGCAAGCCGGTCGACAATCTGTCGGTGCTGCTCACGCATTTGAGCGAAGTGATCAGGGCGAACCTTGCCCAGCTGCTGTCCTACAAGGACATGCGTGCCCTGCTCGACCGGCTCGATCCCGAATACAAGCGCCTGGTCGAGGATCTCTGCCCGTCGCAGATCTCCTATTCGGGCCTGCTGGCGATCCTGAAGATCCTGCTGGCCGAGCGAGTCTCCATTCGCAATCTTCATCTGATCCTCGAGGCGATCGCCGAGATCGCGCCCCATGTGCGGCGGTCCGAGCAGGTGGCGGAGCACGTGCGGACGCGGCTTGCCCAGCAGATCTGCGGCGATCTCTCGGACAATGGCGTGCTCAACGTGGTCCGTCTCGGCAACCGCTGGGACCTCGCTTTCCACCAGAGCCTGAAGCGCGATGCCAAGGGCGACGTCGTCGAGTTCGACGCCGACCCGCGCCTGATCGAGCAGTTCGCGACCGAAGCCAGCGCCGCGATCCGGAAATTCACCGAGAGCGGCACCAGCGTGGTGCTGGCAGTGACGCCGGAAGCGCGCCCCTATGTCCGGATGATCCTGGAGCGGGTGTTTCCGACATTGCCGATCCTGTCGCATGTCGAAGTCGCGCGCAGCGCCGAGATCAGGGCACTCGGAGCCATATCGTGATCTCCGGGCTCGCCGACAGCGTGCTGGTGACGTTCATCGTGTTTTGCCGCATCGGCGCCTGCCTGATGCTGGTGCCCGGCTATTCCAGCGTCAACGTGCCGCCCCAGGTACGCCTGTTCGTCGCGTTGGTCACGACGTTTGCGCTGACGCCGATCCTGATCGCCGTCCTGAAGCCGCTCACGGACAACGCGGCGCCGCTGACGCTGGCGCTCCTGATCTGCTCCGAGCTCGTGGTCGGCAGCGTCATCGGGCTCGGCGGACGCGTGTTCTTCCTCGCCCTCCAGACGATGGCGACCATGATGGCGGGCGCGATCGGCCTGAGCAACATCCCGGGCACGCCGGTCGCCGACACCGATCCGGCACCGGCCCTGGTGCCGCTGATCATGGCGGCCGTCACCACACTGTTCTTCATGACCGACCAGCACTGGCAGGTGCTGCGCGGGCTGATGAACTCCTACGACGTCTGGAAGCCCGGCAACAGGCTGGGCGGCAGCGTCGCGCTCGAGCTGCTCGTCGGCCGCCTTTCGGAGGCGTTCGTGCTGACGCTGCGGATCTCGAGCCCCTTCATCGTCTATTCGGTCATCGTCAACCTGGCGGTCGGCCTGATCAACAAGCTGACGCCGGCCATTCCGGTCTACTTCATCTCGGTGCCCTTCGTGCTGTTCGGCGGCTTCCTGCTGCTCTACCTCACCAGCGACGAGCTGCTGACGCAGTTCATGCTCGGCGTCTCGTCGTGGCTCGCGGAGTGACCGGGTCATGACGTCGCGCGCGGACAAGCTCGGCCGGATGGTCTCGCTGGTGAAGCTGCAGCTCCGGCTCTCGGAATGGCAGCTCGCGCAATTGCGGCAGCAGGAGCGCAGCCTGCAGGACGAGCAGGAATGGCTGGTCGGAGCCTTGAACGATGGAAAGCCGCCGGCGGGATCGTCGAACGAATCGATCGCGCGGCGTCTCAACAGGACGAGCGTCGGCGCCTGCGCGGTGCAGGCGCAGGCCGCGCAGCAGCTCGACCAGGTTCGCCGCGAGACCCGCCGCGTGAGACAGCTCGAGGAGGTCGCCAAGTCCGCGCTCGCCAACAAGCTTCGCGATGCCGAGAAGCGCTCGCTCGAGGAAATGACGGGAACGAGCCTTACCGTGGGCGCGTGGACGCCACAGCCAGCCAACCGGAACAAGACATGATCGTAACAGCGACGCCCGACCTCATCCTCGACGTCCTCGAAGCCGCCGACCCCGTGACGCAGCGCGCCGCGACCGCGAAGCTCGACGCGCTGAAATCATCGGACGCCGATTTCGCCGCCACGTTGGAGGCGGAAGTCGGCAAGGCCAAAGCCGCGACTGCGGACCAGGCCGCGGCGAAGGTCGCCGAAGCGCGGTCGGGTGCGGTGAACGGGGCGCCGGTGCAGGTGATCAAGGCGCCGGCATCCGGCGAGGTTTATCGCAAGTTCGAAGCCTTCATCCTCCAGACCTTCGTCGAGACGATGTTGCCGAAGGAGTCGGAGGAGGTCTTCGGCAAGGGCACGGCTGGCGGCGTCTGGAAGTCGATGCTTGCAGAGCAGCTCGGCAACCAGCTGGCAAAGGGCAAGGGCGTCGGCATCGCCCGGCAGCTCGCCGCCGCACATCCGGTCGGACCGGACGCTGCGGGGAAGGCCGGATCATGATCCGCGAACGGGTGACAGAAGTTGAGAGGTGAATTTGAAATGCAGGCACAAGAAGGCGCGGTGGCCGTGGCGATGGACCAGGCGGTCGCGGACACCGAGATGATGACGACGGAAGCCGCAGCGGGCGATGCGCTGCTGCCCGTGCTGCTGCCGATCGGAGGTGGCGAGGCGATGGTCGACGCCGCGGACGCGGTGAGATCTGACGAGATGCGTGGCCTGCTGGCCGCAATCCGCCGGCTCGCGAGTATCGTCGAGGAGGAGACGACCGCACTCGCGACGGGCCAGAAGATCGATTTCGACGACTTCAGCGCGCGGAAGAGCCGAAGCATGCTCGAGTTCGTTCGCCTGATGCGGGCGCGAATGCACCTCGGCGGGGAGGTCGAGATCACCGGGGAGATTCAGCGGCTGCGCGAGAAGCTCGAACGGAATCGTTCCATTCTGGAAATGCACTACGACGCGGTCCGCGAGGTCGCGAGCATCATCGTCAAGGCGGTCAAGGACGCCGAGTCGGACGGCACCTATACCGGTCGCACAGCGCAGGACGGAAAATGATCAGACTGGTGCTGGCCGGGCTCTGGGTATGCATCCTCACGGCGGGCACGAGCTATGCCGTCGCCTATTGGAAGGAAAAGGGCAGCCTGCTGCCGGCGAAGGACGAATATCTCGAAGGGCTGCAATATCACAAGACGCGGGCGCTGAGCGTGCCGATGGTCGAGAACGGCAATGTGCAGGGCTACATCGTCGCCCGCTTCGTCTACACCATGGAGGGGCGGACCATGCACCAGCTGAACGTTCCGCCGGAGCCGTTCGTGGTCGACGAGGCCTTCCGCAGGATCTATGCCGACGACCGTCTCGACTTCAGGAAGCTCGCCCGTTACGACCTCGCCATCCTGACGACGGCCATCAAGCAGCGCGTCAACGAACGGATGCAGGGTGACATCGTCCAGGACGTCCTGGTCGAGGACTTCAACTACGTCTCCAAGGAAGAATTCCAGCAGAAGCCGTAGTCTTTTCTACGGCCATCCTTCGAGACGCCGCTACGCGGCTCCTTAGGATGAGGACAAGGAGGCCACATCCGAGGTCTCCGCCGCCAAAAGTGCAACGGCCTCCGCGAAGCTGCTTCGCAGAGGCCGTTGCCGGTTTCGTGGCGATGTCCTGCCGTGTCAGTTGCCGGCCGGGTATGCCGCCGGGACGGCCTGCGCCCTGTTCAGGAGGATGCCGACGTCGTCGAGCTCCTGCACCGGCTCGTCGAGCGTTTCGCCTGCCGGGATGTCGAGGCGGTATCCGACGTAACGCCGGGCTACGATCGCATCGAAGCCGAGGCGGTCGCGGAGCTTCTTGCGCAGCTTGCTGACGTGGCTCTCGATCACGCTCTCGTCGAAGCTGGACTCGAAGATGCCGTAGACCGCGTTGAAGATCTGCGTCTTGGTGATCCACTTGCCGTGGTTGGCCACCATATATTCGAGGATGCGCAGTTCGCGGCGGGGCAGGGTGAGGGCGTGTCCCGCGATTTCGGGGTCACGGCCGTTGAAGAAGACCTGGATCCTGCTCTCGCAGGGCCTCGGCAGCTCGCCCACCCGGCGGCGCGCGATCGCGGCCGTTCGGGCGAGGATCTCGCGCAGGTGGATCGGCACGTGCACGACGTCGTCCACGCCCGATTCGAACAGCTCCAGCGTGTTCTTGAGCATCTTCTGGCCGCTCATGGCGATGATGGGAGCCGATGAGCGCTTGCGCATCGCCCGCGGCAGGCTTCCGCGGGCGTCGCAATCCCCGAGGAGAAAGGCGTCCACCGCCGCCAGATCGGATTCGCTCGCAGATTGCAGCCAGTCCCAGAATTCTCCGGAGGAGAAGCCGATCGACGATACGCCTTCGCGAACGAGCCCTCCGACGTAGCTGTTCGCGACGCTCTCGCGATCATCAACGATAATATACATCAGTCTTTCGCCCCTGTTTCGCACTTGTTGCGGCCGGTTGGTTGTTGTGATGCCCCGGCTCGGCAACGATGCTGTTTGACGACATTCCATCCCGCGAACCGTTGTTGTGGTTTCGATATTCGCGGGCAGCCCTACGCGTTCAGTGCCTGCGTCTCGCAGGCCTGTGACTTCAACTCGATACTGAAACGCTTACTGCGTGAGGCTCGGCGGGTGTCTTACTGATCACCTCGCGGAGCAGATTGAGAAACGACCTAGAACAGTGGCGCCAAGTTGCTCATCGCGTTCGAACACTGCTGAACTGTGTCGATCTCCTCGCCAACTGGCGAGAATCACTTGAGTAGGACCGTAACAATTGCCGATTTCCGATCAAGCGTGCGGAACAAAGCGATTGCTACACGCGCTTGATGCTGTTGATTCGTGTCGGGTTGTTTCTTGATGTATTCGATCGCATCAGTTGATTTGGATACTGAACTAGTTTTGCATCGCGGTGGTTGTATGATTCCGCATCCCCGTACAATTGCAGCCATTTTGGGTGGTGCTCCGGGTCACGCACATTGATGGGTTTTCAACCCCGGATTGACACTGGAACCCGCTTTTCCGCATGCGACAATTCGACTCACGTCTTCTCCGCGACTCCAGCTTGGTGAAATCTTGGCGAGTGTGTGTCTTTCGAGTCGCACTCTCGCCACGTGTATGACGCGATCGACTCATGCGGCGTCGCATCGCGCGCGATGAAAAGCTTTCGACGCGCACGTTTCAGGCAAGCTTCGGCAAATAGCGTCACCGTTCGATAGACCGAACCGAACGGAGCATTTGCATATGTTGTCCGATGGACAAGCTCGTCCCAACGCGACCGCGGATGCTTCCACTGCGGCGAAGCCGGCGCCGGAGGCGAGCGATACAATGGACAACGCGGGGCGAACGCCCAAGCCTGCCGCGAGCGCAAAGCGTGTATCGGCTGCGGCGAGCGACGAGGCTCTCGCCAAGGAGGCCCTCGAGGGCTTGAAGCGCATTCGTGCCAAGGCACGCCTCGACAAGATGGCAATCCCGAAACCCGCGCCGGCCGTGATCAAGCCGGCCGTGATCGTGGCGAAGCCGCCGCCGCCTCGTCCGACATGGGTCGTGCCGCTCGCAACACTGGCGGTCGCTGCCATGTTGGTGGTCTGCGCCTGCACCGGCGTGATCGCCTATCTCACCACCCAGCCGGCGCCGAACAACGTTGCGGCCAATGCGGAGATCAGGCATCTGCGCGAGACCGTCGCGCAGCTGCGCAAGCAGGTGTCGGGCGTGTCTGAAAATCTCGACGGCTTGCGCACCGCGGTCGACCAATCCAGCAAGGTCACGAACGATCGCTTCGGCAGGTTTGCCGAGAATCTGGACCGGATCGAGCGGGTGAGCTCGTCCTCGACGGCGAAGCTCGACAAGCTCGCTCAGGTGCAGGCCCAAGCCCAAGCACAGGCTCCCGCGCCGGCAACGGTGCAGACGCAGCCGGTGTCGCAAGGGCCGATGATGGCGGCGGTCGCCGCGCCCGAATTCACGGGATCGGTGCCTGCACCCGAGCGTGCATCGGCGCCGCGCAAGGCAATCAAGGGCTGGTCGGTCCGTCAGGCCTATGAGGGGATCGCGATCCTGCAAGGCCCGAACGGCGTCATCGAAGCCGTGCTGGGACAGCAGGTGCCCGGTCTTGGCCGCATCGAAGAGATCAGGAACGAGAACGGGCGTCTGGTGGTGGAAGCCAGCGGCGGCGTCATCTATTCGTCGCGCAAGGCGACGCCCTGATCGAGCGGCCGTCTATTGGCGGTGATGCTCGAAGCTGGTGCAAAGCAGATCGACCTCCGCCTCGGCGATCGGCGCGCGAAACAGGCGGCAGCTGAACTCGACCGTCGTCTTGCTGTCGGTACCGGTGCGATCCTCCCGCAGGAAGATACACCGCTTGCAGGCGTCGGTATGGTGCCGCTGCTCGGCGGAATCGGAGTGGTCAAGCACGTGCCGGAACGTGTCGCGGAAGCGGATCTTGACCTCGTCATCGAGAACGGCGATCGCTTCGACAAGGACGTTGACTGGGTCGCGCACCAGGAACTTCTTGCCCTGATGGGTCACGCTCAACGTCACCGATCGCTTGTCCGTGGCCGAGCGCTTCCGCTCGAGATAGCCGAGCCGCTCGAGCTCGCCGATGATGAACGAGGCGGTGCCGCGCGTGGTGCCGACGTAGCTCGCCAGCGCCGAGGGGGTTCGGGAAAACCGGTTGGCGCGGGAGAGGAAGCGCAGCGCCATCCATTCGCGGTCGCGCAAACCGTGCTTGGTGCCTTCGAACCACAGGATGCGTGCGGCCTGCTCCAACAGTTCAATCGATTCGCGCGCCAAATTCATTTCAGTTCCAGGTCGGATAAACGTTTATTCAATTGAGCCTTGGGCAGCGCAATCGGGGCGGACGGGAATGAACCCGCTTGCGCTCCGTGGTCCGTTGCCGGCGGCGTCGCGCGTCGCGGGAAGAAGCCTCTGCGTTTCCGAAGATGGAACTTCCGGCCGTGGAACTAGGGTGTCACAAAGAAAGACCGGGTAAATCGCGCGGCCGAGATCCTTCGAAAATTTCAATCAAATGACGACGGTTCGCACGTGAATTGGTGATGACGCACGATGCGTAAGCAAGATGATGTGTCACCATCGTCACTGCGACTGCCATTTGTTGCGGCATGGACTGTCGGGTGCGCGCACAGGTGCATTCTCTGCAGCGCCAGGAGGCTTGGCGGGCAGGGAAAGAACCATTCTTTTCGGTTAATGGATGTTGCGATGCAGTGCAGCTAGACGGTTAAGTCCGACACACAATCGGGCTCCGGCGGACGGCGGACACCGGTGTTCGCCAACGAAGGGATGAGGCCGTGAGCCGCGTCCTCGCAGGCTGGTGAGTTGCCTTTGTCCCGCAATTATTGGCGAATGCGGCGCCCGAGGGGCATCAGCATGGGAATCAGGAATGGGAAGATCGATGAGCTTTGAAACCAGCATAACATCCGACGTCATTGGACTGACGAAAGTCGCCCCGCTCTCGCGGCGCGGGTTCATGAGCGCGACCGCGGCCGTCGCCGCTGGCTACACGCTCGCGGCAGGTCCGGTCCGGGCCGACATCATCACGACGGATATCAGCGGCCTCCAAGCCGGCGATGCCAAGGTCAAGGTCGGCTCCGAGGAGATGCCCGCTTATTTCGCCCGCCCGGCCGGCAACACCAAGGCGCCGGTGATCATCGTGGCGATGGAGATCTTCGGCCTGCACGAATACATCAGGGACGTGACGCGGCGCCTCGCCAAGCTCGGCGCGTTCGCGGTCGCGCCCGATTATTATTTCCGCAAGGGCGTCGACCTGACCAAGGTCGCGGATGTCAAGGAGCTGCTGCCGGTGGTGAATGCAAAGCCGGACGCGGAGCTGTTGTCGGATCTGGACGCGACGGTCGCCTGGGCAGGATCGCAAAGCGGTGACGCAACGCGGCTCGGCATCATCGGCTTCTGCCGGGGCGGCCGCACGGTCTGGGAATATGCCGCCCACAGCGGTGCGCTCAAGGCGGGCGTTGCCTTCTACGGGACCTTGGTCGATCCTGCCAACCCGTTGTTGCCGAAGAGCCCGCTGCAGCTCGCGCCCGAGATGAAGGCGCCGGTGCTCGGCCTCTACGGTGGCGCCGATACCGGCATTCCCGTCGCCCAGGTCGAGCAGATGAAGGCAGCGCTCGAGCAGAGCAAGAAGCCGGCCGACTTCAAGATCTACCCCGAAGCGCCGCACGGCTTCCATGCCGACTATCGCGGCAGCTACCGCAAGGACGCCGCGGAAGATGCCTGGAAGCAGGCAGAGGCCTGGTTCAAGAAATACGGCGTGTTGAGCTGACGCATGGTTTCGAAGGGCGGTCCGAGCGGCCGCCCTTTTGATTTCGGCGCGGACCGCACAGGGACGAAGTCAAGCGCGGCATGTCTGGTAGGAATGGGAGCGCAGGAACCCTATCGACCTTCGCCTGCGCGCCACAACGCGTCGAGGCCATGCCGGTAGGTGGGGTGGGCCAGCGTGACGCCGAGTTCGCGCTTCAATTTTGCATTGGAGACCCGCGCGCTGCTGGCATAGAAGCTGCGCGCCATCGCCGACATCTCGGCGGTGGCAAACGCCTCTTCAGGCGGTGGTGACACGCCCAACAGCTTCGCGGCATAGGCGATCACGTCCTGCGGCGGCGCGGGCTCGTCGTCGCAGATGTTCCAGGTGCCGCCGCGCCCGTGCTGGATCGCGGCCATGATCGCGCTCGCGATGTCATCGACGTGGATGCGATTGAAGATCTGTCCCGGCTTGATGATGCGCCTCGCCGTTCCCGCGCGCAGCGCCGCCAGCGCGTTGCGGCCGGGACCGTAGATGCCCGCAATCCTGAGGATCGCCGCATCGCCGTCCGTCGCATCCGTCCAGGCCTGCTCCGCTGCGATCCGCACGCGCGTGCGGTCGAGGACGGCCTGCGGCGGCGTGCTCTCGTCGACCCAGCTGCCTGCGTAATCACCGTACACCCCGATGGTGGAGAGATAGACGACCTTGCGGCGGCTTCCCTTGAGCACGCCGCCGAACGCCGCGATTGCGGGATCGCCGGTACTGCCGGGCGGGATCGAGACCAGGAGGACGTCGGAATCGCGAACCCGTTCGACCGTCTCGCGCGACGGATCGCTGCCGGAAAACGGATGCACCTCGATGCCGGCGAGATCGTTGCGCTGCGCGGGATCGCGCACGGTGCCGGCGACATGCGAGAAGCTGTCGCCGTGCTTGCGGACGAAATGCCGGGCACTGTAGCCGAGGCCGAGGATGAAGAGCCGCATGCGTCTCCCGTGCAGGTCGAAGGTTCCCGTTCGCGCGGTCGTGCGCAGTTCGCTCATAAGAGATTTTTGGGTCCGGCAAAAGATATTGCGATTTGTCTCGTCCCCCGCCGCGGTCGATGCTCGCTTCTTGCAGCATCGGAAGGGAGGTATCGATCATGCGGGCCGAAGCGTGGGTTCAGTCGCCAGCAGACGCCGCCGATCTGATCCGGCGCGCGGCCGCGCTGATCTTCGACGTCGACGGCACCCTGGCCGAGACCGAGGAGCTGCATCGGCAGGCCTTCAACCTTGCCTTCGCCCGCCACGGTCTCGACTGGCAATGGGACTGCACCGTCTACAAGGACCTGCTGCGGGTGACAGGCGGCAAGGAGCGCATGCGCGCATACCACACAAGGCTAGTGACAGCTCCGCCCTTGTCGGACAAAGACATCGCAGAGCTTCACCGCATCAAGACCGCGCATTATGCCGAATTGGTCGAGACCGGACGCTGCCCCTTGCGGCGGGGCGTGACGGATTTGCTCAGGGCCGCGAAGGCGAGGGGCCAGCGGCTTGCGATTGCGACCACCACCTCGCACGGCAATATCGATGCGCTGCTGTCGCGAGCGCTGGGCAAACGCTGGGCCGCGGATTTCGACGCGATCGTCGCCGGCGATGACGTCAGGCACAAGAAGCCGGCGCCGGACGTCTATCTCGAGATCCTGACACGGCTGAAGCTCGTGGCCTCCGACTGCGTTGCGATCGAGGATTCCGCCAACGGCCTGGTCGCGGCCTCGCGTGCCGGCATCCCGGTTCTGATCACCCGCAGCATGTTCTTTGCGGACGATGACTTCACCGGAGCGCGGGCCGTGCTGGACGATCTGTCGGAACTTTTGGACCGCCAAACAAAAAACTGAAAAACAACCCCATGCACAGTAGATCACGTCGCCGTGATCGCCGTGCTCAGTGGACGCGGTGACTGGCTCTATCGTCCTCCGCCTGCTCGACAATCTGCGCGATCGGGCTGGACTGATGGTGCACCAGGCGCCAGTCGTCGCCGACGCGGCGAAAATGGTTCGCCGCGGCCAGCGCCGTGCCGTCGACGATCTCGATGCAGAGCACGCGGGCGCTGTCGCCGTCGACGATCGCCTGCGGCTCGGCGCAGACGATCTGCGGCCGCTGGGGGTTTTGCAGGATGTCGCGCCAGCTTCCGATCACGGTGGCGCGTCCGATGATGGCCGGCCAGCCGGGATGGATGCAGGAGATGCCGTCGTCGTCTGCCCACATTCGTTCCATGCCGGCGAAGTCGCCCGTTGAAAAAGCGGCGTAAAAGGCCGCGTTGGCGGCGATGACCTTGTTGTCGTTTCCCATTCCTCTCGGGTGGGGCAAGCACAGACAAAAATCAAGCGCGACTTTCCGTCGATTTTGGCCGCAGTGCAGCATTCAAGATGCTGCCCGCGTCGTGGTCACGCCGAAACGTGCGTTGCCACGGCCCGCTGTGCGCCGTCGGCATAGAGGCGGCCGAGCGCCGCGGTGACGGCCTCGCGCAGGCGCGGCTCGGCGCCGAGCGGCCCGAACACCTTCGCCACCCCGAGCAATGCCGGCGCGAGGCGCTCGGCAACGGGCCCCGCCTCGCGCGCCAGCGCGGCGAACTCGCCGGCGAGCGGATCGCGCACGTCGATCGCCCGTCCCTGTTCGTCGACGCCGCTGACGTAGCGCATCCAGCCGGCGACCGCGAGTGCATGCGTTGCGATCGGCAGGCCCCTGGCAAGACGATCCTGCATCGCGCCGAGCAGCCGCTGCGGCAGCTTTTGCGAGCCGTCCATCGCGATCTGCCAGGTGCGGTGGTGCAGCGCCGGATTGGCAAAGCGCTTGAGCAGCGAGGCGCGATAGGCCGCGAGATCCGTGCCTGCGGGCATCGTCAGCGTCACCGCGGCCTCTTCCATGACCTGCGCGGCGAGGCGCGCGAAGTGCGGATCCTGCATGGTGTCGGCGATGGTCTCGTAGCCGGAGAGATAGCCGAGATAGGCCAGCGCCGAATGGCTGGCGTTGAGCAGCCGCAGCTTCATCAGCTCGAACGGCTTGACGTCGCCGACGAGCTCGACACCC
The DNA here is from genome assembly GCF_025200925.1 of Bradyrhizobium sp. CB1015. GTDB lineage: Bacteria > Pseudomonadota > Alphaproteobacteria > Rhizobiales > Xanthobacteraceae > Bradyrhizobium. The sequence goes on from NZ_CP104174.1 coordinate 2,631,508, forward strand.
GCTGCGGCCAGGTCCGGCCGGCCCGCGGTGAAGCGGTCCTCGACCACCCATTGCGTGAACGGCTCGGTCATCACCGGCCAGGCGTCGCGCATGCCCAGCGCGGATGACACCGCATCGCGGTCGGCATCCGTCGTCTCCGGCACGATGCGGTCGACCATGGTGCAGGGGAACGCGACCGTATCGGCGATCCACTTGCCGAGTTCCCTAGAGCGCAGTGCGGCGAACTGCGTCACGATCCGCTGCACGGTGTGGCCGTTGGCGGCGAGGTTGTCGCAGCACAGCACGGTGAAGGGCGAAAGACCCCGCGCCCGCCGCCGTGCCAGCGCGGCGACGATGAAGCCCGGCGCCGAGCGCGGCGCGTCGAAATTGTTCAGATCATGCGCGATGTCAGGATGCCGCTCGTCGAGGTCGCCGGTCTGCGGCGTGTGGCAATAGCCCTTCTCGGTCACCGTGAGCGAGACGATGCGGATGGCGGGATCGGCCATCCGCTCGACCAGGGCTGCCGGCTTCTCGCGCGCGACGACGCTGTCGAGCAGGGCGCCGATCACGCGATGCTCGGTGCCTTCGGCGGCGCGGACGGCCATTGTGTAGAGATGGTCCTGCGGGGCGAGGGCATCGCGCGTGCCCGGGCTGCGCAGGCTCGCGCCGATGATGCCCCAGGACATGCTGCCGCTAGCGAGGCAATCGTCGATGACGACGGCCTGATGGGCACGATGAAAAGCACCTAAGCCTAAATGCACGATGCCGGGCGTGACGCGCGATCGGTCATAGGCCGGACGGCGGATGGCAGGTGCCAGCCGGTCGAGATTGGCGCGACCAAGCCAAGTGGAATCAAGGCGCATCGAGCTCTGGCGCATGGACGTCTCCCCTTTGCTTTGCCGCTGCTTGACACGGCCTCTGTCCTCGGTCAATGCTCTGGTCAATTGGTAAGACCAATTTTCCAAAATTGGCGGGCCGCGGGTCTGGACGACCTCGCGGGACCCTTTCGGGAGGGCCAGCGTGCCGCTGGAAGCTGTGGAGGCGAGACGGCTCTATCGCCAGGTCGCCGATCAATTGCGAAGCCTGATCGACAGCGGCGAGTACGCGGTCGGCAGCCGCTTGCCGACCGAGCGCGAGCTTGCCGAACAGCTCAAGGTGTCCAGGCCGACGGTGCGCGAAGCCTTGATTGCGCTCGAGGTCGAAGGCCGTCTGCGCATCCGCGTCGGGTCCGGCATCTATGTGATCGAGCCCGCCGCGATCGCCGCGCCGGCGCCATCAGCGATCATAGAAGGCCCGTTCGAGCTGCTGCGTGCCCGCGAATTCCTCGAAAGCGCCATCGCAGAGCAAGCCGCGCGCGTGGCGACCAAAGATGACATCGAGCGCATCGATGCCGCGCTCGTCGCGATGGAGAATGTCGACCATCCTGGCGAAGCCTCGATGGTTCATGACCGCGCCTTCCATATCGCCATCGCAGGATGCCTCGGCAACGCCGTGCTGGTGCGGGTTGTCGGCGAGTTGTTCGACCAGCGCCTTAATCCCTATTTCGCGCAGCTCGCGCATTATTTCGAGAACCCGACCACGTGGCGAACCGCGCTCGACGAGCACCGGGCCGTGCGCGACGCCATCGCTGCGCGCCGGCCGCTGACGGCCCATGACGCCATGCGCGATCACCTCGCGCATTCGCAGGAGCGCTTTGCACAGAATTTTGGTGCCGAGACATCAGCAGGGGCACCGGCTGCACGGAAGCGGGCGGCGCCGTCAGGGGTTCAGCCGGCGAAATCAAAACGACCGTCGAAGAAACAGGCCAAGAGCGGTGGCGCGCGGAGGCCATGAAATTGGACGGCCCGCATCCATGCCGGGGCGGGCCAACAAGAAGCGGACTTGAACGATGGAGGAAAAGTCGATGTTGAAGAAGATGACGATTGCAGCAGTGATTTCCGCCGCCACGCTATTGGCGGCGACCAGCGCGAGCATGGCACAGACCAAGCTCAAATGGGCCCACGTCTACGAGACCTCGGAGCCGTTCCACACTGCATCGGTCTGGGCCGCGCAGGAGATCGCCAAGCGCACCAACGGGCGCTACCAGATCGAGGTCTATCCGGCCTCCCAGCTCGGCAAGGAGGCCGACATCAACCAGGGCCTCTCGCTCGGCTCGGTCGACATCATCATTTCCGGCTCGAGCTTCGCGGCCAAGAGCTTCGCGCCGATCGGCGTGACCTATTATCCCTACACCTTCCGCGACGCCGATCATCTGCTCGCCTACACCAAGAGCGACATCTTCAAGGAGCTCGCCAAGGGTTATGAGGACAAGAGCGGCCACCACATCGTCGCCGTGACCTATTACGGCGTTCGCCAGACCTCGTCGAACAAGCCGATCAAGACCTGCGCCGACATGAAGGGCTTGAAGATGCGCGTGCCCGACGTGCCGGCTTACCTCGCGATGCCGCGCGCCTGCGGCGCCAACACCGCGCCGATCGCCTTCGCCGAAGTCTATCTCGCGCTCCAGAACGGCACCGTCGAGGCGCAGGAGAACCCGCTGACCACGATCGAGGCCAAGAAGTTCTACGAGGTGCAGAAGCACATCGTGCTGACCGGCCACATCGTCGATCACCTCAACACCGTGATCGCCGGCGCCCTGTGGAAGAAGCTCACGGACGAGGACAAGAAGATCTTCACCGACGTGGCGCAGGAGGCCGCCGCCAGGGCCACCGGAGAGATTAAGCAGAACGAAGCCAAGCTGGTCGCCTTCTTCAAGGAGAAGGGCCTGACCGTGACCGAGGTCGACAAGAACGAGTTTCGCGACACCGTGCTGAAGAACGTCGCGTTCGAGACGTTCGGCTACCGCAAGGCGGATTGGGAGAAGATCCAGGCGGTGAAGTGACGCGCCCGTCGTTCCGGGGCGACGCGGAAGCGTCGAACTACGGTGCGCACTTGCGCACCTGAGAACCTCGAGATTCCGGGTTCGGCTCTCCGGGCCGCGCGTTGCGCGGTCCCGTCGAGTCGCCCCGGAATGACGATGGAGAGGTTTGAGAGGTAACATGTCCACCGCCGAAATCCACCGGCAGATCACCGCGGACGAGATCGCCCACACCTTCGAGGAGGAGGCGACGCCGAAGGTCGATCTCGGCGTCTACGCCTTCGAGGACTGGGTGGCGCTGGCGATCTTCTGGGTGATGGCGCTCGCCGTCTTTCTGCAGTTCTTCACCCGCTACGTGCTCAACGACAGCTACGCCTGGACCGAGGAGATCGCGACCTATTGCCTGATCGGCGTGGTCTTCATCGGCGCCTCGATGTGCGTGCGGCTGTCGCGGCACATCCAGGTTGACCTCGTCTATCGCTACCTGCCGCATGCCGTAGGGCGCGTGCTGTCGACGGCGATCGACCTGATCCGGATCGCCTTCTTCGGCTACGCCATCAAGCTGGTCTGGGTCTACATTCGGATCATCGGCGACGAGCAGATGACCACGATCAATCTTCCCAAGGATTATGTTTATTACGCCGTGCTGCTCGGGTTCGTGCTGATGTTCGCACGCTCCGTACAGGTGGCACTCCAGAACTGGCGGCAGGGCTACTCGGTCCTCGAACGTCCCGGTGCCTACGACGGATCGGAAGGATAAGACCATGCTGCTGTTGCTCGGAGGCTTTCTCCTTCTGATGCTGCTCGGTGTCCCCGTGGCGATCGCCATGGCCGCGTCGTCGCTGCTCTACATCCTGGTCAGCGGCGTGACGCCCGACGTCACGCTGGCGCAGCGCATGATCGCCGGCGTCGAGAGCTTTCCTTTGCTCGCCGTGCCGTTCTTCATCCTGGCCGGCAATCTCATGAACATCGCCGGCGTGACCGGCCGCATCTACAAGTTCGCGGTCGCGCTGGTGGGGTGGATGCGCGGCGGCCTCGGCCACGTCAACATCATCGGCTCGGTGATTTTCTCCGGCATGTCCGGCACGGCCATCGCGGATGCCGCAGGACTTGGCACCATCGAGATCAAGGCGATGAAGGACCACGGCTACTCCACCGAATTCTCGGTCGGCGTCACCGCGGCCTCGGCGACGCTCGGGCCGATCATCCCGCCGTCGCTGCCGTTCGTGATCTACGGCATGATGGCGAACGTCTCGATCGGCGCGCTGTTCCTCGGCGGCGTCATTCCCGGCGTCGTGCTGACGCTGTTCATGATGGTGACCGTCACCTATTTCGCGCACAAGAACAAATGGGGCAGCGATACACCGTTCTCCTGGCCGCAGCTCGGCTCGGCCGGGCTCGAGATCTTGATCGTGCTGTCGTTCCCGATGGCGATCTGGCTGATGGTGCTCGCCGGCCTCTCGGTCAACATGGCCGTCGTCATCGGCCTCGGCACGCTGCTCCTGATCGACTGGTATTTCGATTTCTCGGCTGTGATGGCGCTGATGGCGCCGGTGATTCTGATCGGCGGCATGACGCTCGGCTGGTTCACACCGACGGAAGCCGCGGTCGCCGCGGTGATCTGGTCGCTGTTCCTCGGCCTCGTCCGCTACCGCACCATGACGTTCCAGACCGTCGCCAAGGCGACCTTCGACACCATCGAGACCACGGCTTCTGTGCTGTTCATCGTCACCGCGGCCTCGATCTTCGCCTGGCTGCTGACGGTGTCGCAGGCGGCGCAGATGCTCTCGGACTGGATGCTCAGCATCACCCACAACAAATGGGTGTTCCTGGCGCTCGCCAATGTCCTGATCCTGTTCGTGGGGTGCTTCATCGACACCACGGCGGCGATCACGATCCTGGTGCCGATCCTGCTGCCGATCGTGCTCAAGCTCGGCATCGACCCGATCCATTTCGGCCTGATCATGACGCTGAACCTGATGATCGGCCTGTTGCATCCGCCGCTCGGCATGGTGCTGTTCGTGCTCGCCCGCGTGGCAAAGCTCTCGGTCGAACGCACGACGGTGGCGATTCTGCCCTGGCTGGTGCCGCTGCTGCTCGCGCTGATCGCGATCACCTACATCCCCGACCTGACCCTCTGGCTGCCTAAATACATGGGACTCTCCAAATGACCTCGACCGCTCTCGCCGCGACCCTGTTCGGCCCCGAAGACCTGCGCATGATCGAGCATCCGCTCGACAAGCTCGCGGACGGGATGGTCCGCATTCGTTTCGGTGCCGGCGGCATCTGCGGCTCGGACATGCACTATTTCCGCCATGCCCGCACCGGCGACTTCGTGGTGAAGTCGCCGCTGGTGCTGGGCCATGAGATCTCCGGGGAGGTCGTGGAGATCTCCGGTGCCGCCGCGAACCTGAGGGTCGGCGACCGCGTTGCCGTCAACCCGTCGCGCTGGTGCGGCCATTGCGTCGCCTGCCGCGAGGGCCGGCCGAACCTGTGCGAAAACATCTACTTCATGGGCTCGGCCTCGAAGACGCCGCACATGCAGGGCGGCTTCGCCAATTACTTCGACGCGATCCCGGCGCAGTGCGTGAAGATCCCCGATCACGTCTCCTACCAGGCCGCCGCGCTGGCCGAGCCGCTCGCGGTCTGCCTGCACGCGGTCGCGCGCGCCGGCAAGATCGAGGGCAAGCGCGGCATCATCTTCGGTGCCGGCCCGATCGGGCTTTTGACCATGCTCGCGGCGCACCGCGCCGGCATGGCCGACATCACCGTGGCCGACATCGCCCCCGCGCCGCTCGCCTTTGCGACCAAGCTCGGCGCCTCCCGTGTCGAGAACGTATCCGCCGGCGAAGAGGGCCTGAAGGCGCAGGCCGCGTTGCGCCCCTATGACGTCGCGTTCGAGGTCTCGGGCACGGCTGCAGGCCTTGCCAGCGCGATCGGCATCGTCAGGCGCGGCGGCGTCGTGGTGCAGATCGGCAATCTGCCGGGCGGCCAGATCCCGACGCCGTCGAACGCGGTGATGGCCAAGGAGATCGACCTGCGCGGCTCGTTCCGGTTCGGCTTCGAGTTCATGAATGCGGTGGAACTGATCGGCAACGGCAGCGTCGATGTGCTGTCGCTGGTCACCGCCGAGCGGCCGCTCTCGACCGCACCCGACGCGCTGCGGCTGGCGCTGGATCGCTCGCAGAGCGTCAAGGTCGTTCTGACCGCGAACTGACTTTTGTTTTGACGCGTTTTCTTCACGCGAACCGGTATCCACTTCGCTCGAAAACGCTTTGGGAGGCAGCACATGATGCTGGAGGGATGGCGCTGGTACGGGCCGGATGATCCGGTCTCGCTCGATGACGTCAGGCAGGCCGGGGCGAGCGATATCGTCTCGGCGCTGCATCAGGTGCCGATCGGGGAGGCCTGGACGCGCAAGGCGGTCGAGGAGCGCAAGAATTTCATCGAGAACGGTCAGCCCGGCCGCTCGCAGCTGACCTGGTCGGTGGTGGAATCGATTCCGATCCCCGACGACGTCAAGCGCCTTGGCGGAAAAGCGACGAAGTCGATCGAGGCATGGATCGCGAGCCTGGAGGCGGTCGCCGCCTCTGGCATCAAGATCATCTGCTACAATTTCATGCCCGTGGTGGACTGGTGCCGCACCGACCTCGAATGGGAGCTGCCGAACGGCGCCCGCGCCATGCGCTTCGACCAGGATCGCTTTGCCGCGTTCGAGCTGCACATCCTGAAGCGCCCGGCGGCGGTGCAAGAGTATTCGCCCGAGCAGCAGGCGCGCGCCAAGGCGCTGTTCGACAAGATGAGCCAGGCCGATATCGACTATCTCGTCATGGTCATCGCCAGCGCGCTGCCCGGCTCGACCACCGAGCCGATGACCATCCCGCAGTTCCGCGACCGGCTCGAGACCTACCGCGACATCACGCCAAAAATCCTGCGGCAGCATCTCGCCGAATTTCTCGCGCGCGTGACGCCGGTCGCCGAGCAGCTCGGCGTGTCGCTGACGCTGCACCCGGATGACCCGCCGCGGCCGCTGTTCGGCCTGCCGCGCATTGCCTCGTCCGCCGACGATTATCAGGCGCTGTTCGACGCCGTGCCGTCCAAGGCCAACGGCATCTGCTTCTGCACCGGCTCGCTCGGCGTGCGCGCGGAGAACAATCTGCCCGAAATGGCGGAGCGCTTCGGTCCGCGCATTGCCTTCGCGCATCTGCGCGCGACCAAGCGCGAGGCCGACGGGCTGTCGTTCTACGAGTCCGATCATCTCGACGGTGACGTCGACATGATCGCGGTGCTCAAGGCGCTGTTGAAGGAGAACGGGCGGCGCGCACCCGACAAGCGTATCGTGTTCCGCCCGGACCACGGCCACCGCATGCTCGACGATCTCGCCGCCACCAAGCGCACCAATCCCGGCTACACCGCCATCGGCCGCCTGCGCGGCCTCGCAGAGCTCCGCGGTGCGATCCGGGCGATCGAGCATCGATAGAGGCAACGCTCTTTCCACGTCGTCATTGCGAGCGCAGCGAAGCAATCCAGAATCCCTCCGCGGAAAGACTCTGGATTGCTTCGCTGCGCTCGCAATGACGTGGAGGGAGGTCTGCTTCATCCCAACACGGGACGCCTAGTAGCACGCCGCCATCGCGCCGAGCTTCGGATAGAGCCGGTCGATCGCGGCGATCTCGCTTTTCATCTGCGCGATGATCCAGTCGCGGATCTCGGCGGCGATGGGACGCATGATCCGGTTGCGCGGCGGCAGGAATTCGCAGATGCGGCGCGTGGTGGTCAACGTATCGGAGGCCGGCACCAGCGCGCCGGTGAGCAGCCAGTGCGAGGCGACCGTCAGCCAGCCGAGCGCAATACCCTGCCCGAGCAGGGCCGCCTGCACCACGACGGCATAGTCGGTGAAGCTCAGCGCCTTGGCCGCGCCGCGGCGGCCGGTGAGGAGCGAAGCGTAATCCGCGGCCCAGTCGCCCGGCGTCTCGGCGAGGCGGATGATGGTGTTGCCCTCGGTGGGATCAGTCTCGCCGAGATAGCCGGGGCTGCACATCGGCAGCATCACTTCCTTCATCACCAGCGTGCCGCCGGAGGACGGCTCGTCGCGGTCACGGAAGCGCATGCCGAGATCGACATTCTCCACCGGCCCGCGGAGCGCGCCGGAGATGAGCTGGAAGCGCAGATCCACTTGCGGAAACTGTTTCTGCAGCTTGTCGATGCGCGGCATCAGCCAATGCGTGGTGAAGGCGGAGGAGACCGACAGCGTCACCGTCTCGGTGCCCTTGCGGCGCCGCTCGATCTCGACGAGCCCGCTCTCGATGCTGCGGAAGCCTTCGAGCACGCGGCGATAGAGCAGCTCGCCTTCCTCGGTGAGCACCGCGCGCCCTGCTGTGCGATCGAACAGGCGGACGCCGAGATGCTCCTCGAACTGGCCGAGCATCCGGCTCACCGCCGGCTGCGTCACGTTCAATTCGGCGGCCGCAGCCGTGAAGCTGCCATTGCGCGCCGCCGCGTCGAAGACGAACAGGGCGTTGCTGGACGGCAGCATGCGGCGGAGCTCGGGCATAACGCCATGTTATGGGCGTGGTGAGAATTTGGCAATTGCCGAGTTTTGGCAAGTCTGGTGTCATGACCGTGACCGCCAAAAGACAGGCCCTTCGAGAGAAGATTGGTGCAGCGCACGCTTCAGCCGTGAGTGCTCCAAAGCCCTGTCTATAAACTAGCCTTATGGCGCGCAGTGAGGCACGCCAGCGCAGAGACATCGCGAGGTCGATCGTTGGACAAGCGAGCGGAAAGCGTCGAGATCAGGTCCGCCAGCAAGGCCTATGGCGCCGTTCGCGCCCTCGACGACGTTTCCCTCAATGTCGGCGCCGGTGAATTTGTCTCACTGCTTGGCCCCTCCGGCTCCGGCAAGACCACGCTGCTCGGCATTTTGGGCGGCTTCATCCTGCCGACCTCAGGCACGATTCTGTTCGGCGGCCGTGACGTCACCTACATGCCGCCGCACAAGCGCGACATCGGCGTGGTGTTCCAGAATTACGCGCTGTTTCCGCACATGAGCGTCGGCGAGAACGTCGCCTTTCCCTTGCGCGCGCGACGCCTGCCGAAATCCTTCTGGCCGGACAAGGTGCGCGCAGCGCTCAGCATGGTCGGCCTTGCCGGCTATGAAGAGCGCGGCATCGCGCAGCTCTCCGGCGGTCAGCGCCAGCGCGTGGCGTTGGCGCGCGCCATGATCTTCGAGCCGCGCCTGATCCTGATGGACGAGCCGCTCTCTGCGCTCGACAAGCAGCTCCGCGAATCCATGCAGATCGAGTTGCGCGCGCTGCACAAGCGCATCCAGGCCACCATCATCTATGTCACCCATGACCAGCGCGAGGCGCTGACCATGAGCGACCGCGTCGCCGTCATGAAGGACGGCCGGCTGGTCCAGATCGACGAGCCGGCGCGGCTGCACGACCATCCCGCCGATTCCTTCGTCGCCAGCTTCATCGGCGAAGCCACGATGCTGCCGGTCCGCCGCGTCGATGCCTGCAGCGTTGCACTCGGCAATGCCGTGCTGCGCAGCGCGCGCGCCATTCCCGATGGCGATGCACTGATGCTGGCCGTGCACAGCGAGAAGCTGCTGATCGATGACGGCGCGCAGGATGTCGCCTGCAACCGGCTGACCGGGACTGTCACCGACATCGTCTACCAGGGCGAGAGCCTGCGCATTTTCCTCGCGCTCGCCGACGGCATCGCGCTCAGCCTGCGCCAGCCGAGCTACCACCAGGCCTATCACCGCATCCCGCCGCTTGGCGGCAGCCTCACCGTCACCCTCCACCCCGAGGACACCATCGTCGTCCCGAGGGCAAGAGAGTGAACTCAAGTCCCATCCAACCCGAGAGAAGAAACTGATATGTCGACCCAAGCCGCATTCAGCAATTTCAAGGTTCTCACCTTCGACGTCGTCGGCACCCTGATCGATTTCGAGACCGGCGTGCTCTCCGCGGTGCGCAAGATCTCGGGCAAGACGCCGGCCGAGCTCAGCGACGACCAGATCTTCGAATCCTACAAGCGCGGCCGCGACAAGCACTATGAGCGCTCGAGCGAGGTGATGTTTTACGTTTACCGTTACCTCGCGCAGGAACTCGGGCTGCCAGCGGATGACGCCTCATGCGACGTCTTCCAGCTCGCCGTGCTGCGCTGGGGGCCGTTCTCCGATTCCGTCGAGGCGCTCAAGCGGCTGCGCACGAAGTTCCGTCTGGTCGCGATGACCAATGCCGACCGCGTCGCGCTGTCGTGCTACGCGCATGCGCTCGGCAATCCCTTCGATGACACCGTCTGTGCCGACGACACCGGCGTTGCCAAGCCCAATCCGGAATTCTTCGCCTACAATAAGGGCCGCCAGTCGGCGTTCGGCTACAAGCAGTCCGACATCCTGCACGTCGCGCAGAGCCAGTATCACGACATCGGGATCGCGCGGAAGCTCGGCTACAAGGTGTGCTGGATCGAGCGCCGCCAGGGCATCGCCGGCTTCGGCGGCACACCGGCGGTGGAGACGCTGACCAGGCCGGACTTCCATTATCCGACCCTGAAGGCGCTTGCCGACGCCGCGATCGGGCCGGCAGCGTAACGGAGAGCTGTGGCATGACACGGGACTGGCGCGCGCTGCCATCGGTCAATTCGCTGTGGGAAGCCACGGCGGATCCGGCGCGCGCGTTTCCCGTGCTCTCGAGTGAGCAACAGGCGGATGTGGTGATCATCGGCGCCGGCTACACCGGCCTGTCCGCCGCGCACCACATCGCCAAGAGCGGGCTCAGCCCCATCGTGCTCGAGGCGAACCGCCCCGGCTGGGGCGCGAGCGGGCGCAATGGCGGGGTGATCACCGCAAAGTTCCGCCTGTCGTTTCGCGAGATCGATGCCGTGCACGGGCGCGACATGGCACGGCGCATGTACGAGATCGCGCATGAATCGACCGACATGGTCGAGGAGCTTGTCTCCGAATTCGGCATCACCAGCGCAAACCTTGTGCGCACCGGCCAGGTCAAGGCCGCGCACAACGAGACGACGCTCCGGGCCGCGATCGACGAGGCCAACTGGATGACGCGCGAGATGGGCTCTGCCGAGGTCCGCATCCTCGACAAGAACGGCGTGCGCGAGGAGACCGGCTCCGACAGCTTCGTCGGCGGCGTGCTCAATCCCGGCTCGGGCGGCATCCATCCGCTGAACTATCTGCGCGGCCTCGCCGACGGCGTGGCGCGCCGCGGCGTTCCTGTCTTCCAGGAATCGCCGGTGGTCAAGCTTCGGCGCGAGAAGGACGGTATCATCGCGGAGACGCCGCGAGGGACGGTGCGCGCCAAGCAGGCGATCATCGCCACCAACAGCTATTCCGACCTGACCAGTGCCACCGCGCATCTGCAGCGCACGCTGATCCCGTTCCGCAGCGCCATGGTCGCAACCGAGCGGCTCTCGCGCAACCTCGCGGGAAAGCTGATGCCGACGGGGCGCACCTACACCGAGACCAAGCGCATGATGCGCTGGTTCCGCATGGTCGACAACCGCGTCATCTTCGGCGGCCGCGGCGCCTTCGGCAAGCAGGATTCGCAAGCCGCGTTCGATGCCTTGCGCAAGGCGATGGTCGGCATCTTTCCCGATCTCGCCGATGTCCCGCTCGAATACAAGTGGTCGGGCCTCGTCGCGATGACGCTGGACTCGGTGCCGCATATCGGCCGGCTCGACGACCGCACGCTGTTCTCGGTCGGCTACAACGGCGCCGGTGTTGCGATGTCGAGCCTGATGGGCCGCTATCTCGCCGCCTTCGTGCGCGGCGAGACGCCCGACGTCGGCCTGCTCGACGCGCGGCGCATGAAGGCGATTCCGTTCTATCCGCTGCGTGAGCCCGCCGTGCGCATCGTCGCCGGCTGGTACCAGTTTCTCGATGCGATCGGTCAGTGAGATCTATTTGGAGGAGGCGAGGATGACGACGAAGCAGAGTTTGGGATTGGGCTGCGCGCTGCTGGGCGCGATCGGATTGACCAGTGCGGCTGATGCCGCCGAGCAGATCACCTTCGTCTCGCAGGGCGGCGCCTATCAGCAGGCGCAGACGGTGGCGATCCTCGATCCCTCCGCCAAGAAGCTCGGCATCACCATCAACCAGGACTCCATTCCCGACGCCTGGCCCGCGATCAAGACGCAGGTCGGCAGCGGCAAGCCGATCTGGGACGTCGTCGACACCCCGACCGGCAACTGCTTGCGCGGCGGCGAGCAGGGGCTGCTCGAGAAGCTCGACTTTTCGAAGATTCCAAACGGCGCGGCGATGCCGGAGGCCTATCGCAGTCCCTATTCGGTGTCCTACGAATTCTATTCCAGCGTGCTCGCCTACAGCCAGAAGACCTTCCCGAAGGACGCGCCGAACAGCTGGGCCGATTTCTGGGACGTGAAGAAGTTTCCCGGCCGCCGCGCGCTGCGCAACCACCCGTTCGCGACGCTCGAGGCGGCGCTGATGGCCGACGGCGTGGCGCCGGACAAGCTCTACCCGCTCGACGTCGACCGCGCCTTTAGGAAGCTGGAAGAGATCAAGCCGCACATCACGGTGTGGTGGACCTCGGGCGCGCAGTCGGCGCAGCTGCTCAATGACGGCGAGGTCGACATGGAGATGGCCTGGAACGGTCGCGTCAGCGCGGTCGCGAAGGAGGGCGCCAAGGTCGCCTTCACCTACAACCAGGGCATTTTGCAGAGCACCTCGCTGTGCATCCTCAAGGGCGCGCCGAATCTCGGTACGGCGCTAAAATTCCTCAACGAGGCCGTCGATCCCGTGCACCAGGCCAACCTGCCGCTCCACATCGATTACGGCCCGGGCAATCCGAAGGCGTTCGAGACGGGCGTGATCAAGCCCGAGCGCGCGGCGCAATTGCCGAGCGAGCCGGCGAATGCGACGAAGCAAGCGCTGATGTCCTACGCCTGGTGGTCCTCGCCCGCGGGAGAAGCCGCCGAGAAGCGCTGGGCGTCCTTCATGCAGAAGTGAGCGAGACAGCGTTGACGACTTCAGTGCCAGATCCCTCCCAAAAGCATCAGCGCCGTGAGCACGGCCTGATGCTGGCATTGGTGTCGCCGGCGCTGCTGGTGATCCTGGCTCTGATCGTGTTGCCGGTCGGCTGGCTGGCCTGGCAGTCGATCTACCATGACGGCTTCACGCTGGAGAACTATCGCCGCGTCTTCACCGAGGACATCTACTGGCGCAGCTTTGCGCTGACCTTCGAGATCAGCCTCGCGGTCACGGGAATCGCGCTGCTGCTCGGCTACCCCGTGGCCTACCTCGCCAATTCGGTGCCGAAGGGCTGGAGCATCCTCATCCTCTCGCTGGTCGTGCTGCCGTTCTGGACCAGCGTGCTGGTGCGCGCCTATGCCTGGCTGGCGCTGCTCCAGCGCAGCGGCGTGATCAACCAGTTCCTGCGCTATCTCGATGTGATCTCCGAGCCGCTCGCGCTGGTCCACAACACGTTCGGCACGGTGGTCGCAACCGTGCACATCCTGCTACCGTTCATGGTGCTGCCGCTCTATGCCACCATGCAGAAGATCCCGAACGACCTGATGCAGGCCGGCGCCAGCCTTGGCGCGAGCCCGTCGCTGACCTTCGTCCGCGTGTTCCTGCCGTTGTCGCTGCCGGGCGTGCTCGCGGGCTGCACCATGGTGTTCGTGCTCTGCCTCGGCTTCTACATCACGCCGGAGCTGCTCGGCGGCGGACGCACCGTGATGGTGTCGATGCTGGTGAGCCGCAACGTCGAGCTTTACAACCAGTTCGGGGCCGCCAGCGCGGTCGCGGTGGTGCTGCTAATAAGTGTGCTCGCGATCTTCTTCATTGTCAGCCGCTTCATCTCGCTCGACCGCGTGTTGGGGCAGAAATGATGCGCGCCTCGCCCGCACGGATTGCCCTCTACGTGATCAGTACGCTGGTGCTGGTCTATCTGATCATCCCCGTTCTGATCATCGCGCCGATCTCGTTCTCCAGCGCGCGCTTTCTGACCTTCCCGCCGCCGTCCTTCTCGCTGCGCTGGTACCAGCAATATTTCTCAAATCCCGCCTGGATGCAGGCGACGCGGGTGACGCTGACGGTTGCGCTCCTCACCGTCGTGATCGCGACCCCGTTCGGGGTGGCCGCCGCCTATGCCATCAGCCAGTCGAAGCTTCGGATCATGCGTCTCATCCACATGGCGCTGCTGTTGCCGCTGGTGGTGCCGATCATCATCACCGCCGTCGGCATCTTCTTCGTCTATGCCAAGGTCGGTCTGGTCGCGACCATGCCCGGCCTCGTGCTTGCCAACGTGATGCTGGGCCTGCCTTATGTCGTCATCTCGGTGCTCGCAGGCCTGCAGAGTTTCGACCCCGCGCAGGAGATGGTGGCGCGCAGCCTCGGCATGAACCGCCTGCGCAGCTTCTTCGCGGTGACGCTGCCGCAGATCAAGTCCAGCGTGGTCGCGGGCGGAATCTTCGCCTTCATCTCGGCGATGGACGAGACCATCGTCGCGCTGTTTATCTCCGGCGGCCAGTATCAGCCGCTGACCAAGCGCATGTTCACCGCGCTCCGCGACGAGATCGATCCGACCATTGCCGCGATCTCGACCTTGATGACGGCGGCCTCATTCATGCTGGTGCTGCTGGCGAGCGCGCGACAGAAGCGCAGCGGGTGAGGATAACGGGGTTGAAATTGAGGAAAGCAAATCATCCAATCGCGAAATCGGCGGCCGTCTCGGCGTGGATGGCCGTGGTGTCGAACGTCTCGACCGAAACGTCGTGCGGGCCGACCAGCATCGTGATCTCGGTGCAGCCGAGGATGATGCACTCGGCGCCGCCGGCGACGAGAGCCGCCATTACCTCCTGGTAGCGGCGGCGCGATGGCGCGGTGACGTCCCCGAGGCACAGCTCGTCGTAGATGATGCGGTTCACCTCGGCGCGCTCGTGCGCGGGAGGGACCATGACGTCGAGACCGTGCGCGCGCAATCGGTCGATGTAGAAGTCTTCCTCCATCGTGAACTTGGTGCCGAGCAAGCCGACCCGCCGATATCCCTTGGCCCGGATCCGCTCGGCCGTCGCATCGCCGATGTGGATGAACGGAACGCTCACGCTGGATATGATCTCGGGCGCCAGTTTGTGCATCGTGTTCGTGCACAACACGATCGCCCGCGCGCCGGCACTTTCGAGCAACCGCGCGACCTCAGCGAGGCTCGCCGCCGCCTCCTGCCAGCGGCCGGCATACTGCATCTGCTTGATCTGCTCGAAATCGTAGGAATACATCAACAGCGGGGCCGAATGCAGCTTGCCCATGCGGTCGCGAACCCGCTCGTTGATGAGCTTGTAGTAGAGCGCGGTGCTCTCCCAGCTCATGCCTCCGATCAGGCCAATGGTTTGCATTCCGGTGCTCCCGACGATTTGGTTCGGCCGGATCGTAGACGAAGATCTTGAAGCTCGCCATCATGGTCGCGGCAGGGCCTGTAGTGCAAACGGCAGGGACGGGCATGACGCCTGCGCAGGCTGCGAGAAGCCTTTCGATCTTGCGCACGCTCTCGGCCTGTCCTAGGCCAGTTCCCGAACAAGCGCGCATCGCCGAAGTCTTGAGGGAGCCGACATGACCATTCGCAACACCCGCACCGGGGGCCAGATCCTGATCGATCAGCTCGTCGCCCAAGGCGTCGAGCGCGTCACCTGCGTGCCGGGTGAGAGCTATCTGGCGGCCCTCGATGCGCTGCATGACAGCCCGATCGACGTCGTGATCTGCCGCGCCGAAGGCGGCGCGGCGATGATGGCGGAAGCCTATGGCAAGCTCACCGGACGGCCCGGAATCTGCTTCGTCACCCGCGGTCCCGGTGCCACCAATGCCAGCCACGGCGTCCACATCGCGATGCAGGATTCGACGCCGATGATCCTGTTCGTCGGCCAGGTCGACACCGGCATGCGCGAGCGCGAGGCGTTCCAGGAGCTCGACTACAAGGCCGTGTTCGGCTCGATGGCGAAATGGGCAGTCGAGATCGATCGCCCCGACCGCATTCCGGAGCTGGTGGCGCGCGCGTTCCGCGTCGCCATGCAGGGCCGCCCCGGTCCCGTCGTGATCGCGCTGCCGGAAAACATGCTGACCGAGACCGCGGCCGTCGCCGATGCCATGCGAATCGAGCCGGCGGTGAGCTGGCCGGCGCCTGCCGATATCGACAAGCTCGGCGCCATGCTGGCCGGCGCCAAGGCGCCGCTCGTCATTCTCGGCGGCTCGCGCTGGACCGATGAGGCGGCCAAGAGCATCGCGCGGTTCGCCGAGCGATTCGACCTGCCGGTCGCGACCTCGTTCCGCCGGGCCTCGCTGATCGACGCCGACCATTCGCACTACGCCGGCGACCTCGGCATCGGGCCGAGCCCGGACCTGAAGGCGCGCATCGACAATGCCGATGTCCTCCTGCTGATCGGCGGCCGCATGTCGGAGATGCCGTCCTCCTCCTATACGCTGCTCGACATTCCCAACCCGAAGCAGAAGCTGATCCATGTGCATCCGGGCTCCGAAGAGCTCGGCCGCATCTATCAGCCTGATCTGGCGATCCAGGCGACGCCGGCCGCCTTCGCCGCCGCCGTCGAGACGCTGAAGCCTTCCGGCGCGGTGGCGTGGAAGGGCGAGGCCGCCAAGGCGCATGCGGATTACCTCGCCTGGACCGGGAAGGCGCGCGAGCTGCCGGGCAGGTTCCAGTACGGCCAGATCATGACCTGGCTGCGCGATCGCCTGCCGAAGGACGCGATCGTCTGCAACGGCGCCGGCAATTATGCCGGCTGGATTCATCGCCATCACCGCTTCCACAGCTTTGCCGCCCAGCTTGCGCCGACCTCGGGCTCGATGGGTTACGGCGTGCCGGCGGGCGTGCTGGCCAAGCGGCAATATCCGGATCGCGTCGTCGTTGCCTTCGCCGGTGACGGCTGCTTCCTGATGAACGGCCAGGAATTCGCCACCGCCGTGCAATATGACGCGCCGCTCGTCGTCGTCATCATCGACAATTCGCAATACGGCACCATCCGCATGCACCAGGAGCGCGACTATCCCGGCCGCGTCGTCGGCACCCAGCTCAAGAACCCGGACTTTGCGATGTATGCGAAGGCGTTCGGCGGCCATGGTGAGCGTGTCGAGCGCACCGAAGAGTTCGCACCGGCGTTCGAGCGCGCGCTGGCTTCGGGCAAGCCGTCGATCCTCCATTGCATCATCGATCCCAGGGCGATCTCGGTCGGCAAGGATTTTGTTCCGGCGGTGAAGGCCTAGAGCGATGCCTGAAGGCCGCCACGTCGCCATCATCGGGGCCGGCGCGATCGGCGTGATCAGCGCGATCGAGGCGCTGCGCGAGGGCCATCGCGTCACGCTGATCGATCCCGGCGAGCCCGGAGGCGAACAGGCGGCGAGCTACGGCAATGCCGGCTGGCTGTCGTCGCATTCGGTGATCCCGCCGGCGGAGCCGGGCGTCTGGAGGAAGGTGCCGGGCTATCTGATGGACCCGCTCGGCCCGCTTGCGATCCGCTGGTCTTACCTGCCGAAGGCGCTGCCCTGGCTGATCAAGTACCTGCTCTCGGGCTGGACCCCGGCGCGGGTCGAGACCACGGCGTTCGCGCTGCGCGATCTCCTGAAGGACGCGCCGCTGCTGCACAAAAAGCTCGCGGAAGAAGCCGGTGTTCCTGAATTGATCGAGCGCAACGGCGTGATGCACGTGTTCACCTCGCGCGGCAATTTCGACAACGACCTCGGCTGGCGCTTGCGCAAGAAGGTCGGCGTCGAATGGCTGGAGCTCAATGCCGACGAGATGCGCCAGCGTGAGCCGGATCTGCATCCGCGCTATACCTTTGGCGTCGTCGTGGAGGAGGCCGGGCGCTGCCGTGATCCCGGCGCTTATGTCGCGGCCCTTGCCGCTCATGCGATCGCCAGCGGTGCGAAGCACGTGCGCGCCAAGGCAACCGGGCTGAGGCTCAACGGCGACAAGCTCGTGGCCGTTCTCACCGAGACCGGCGAGATCGCATGCGATGCCGCGGTGGTCGCGGCCGGTGCCCGCTCGAAGCAGCTCACCGCGTCGGTCGGCGATCCCTTGCCCCTCGAAACCGAGCGCGGCTATCACGTCGTGATCGAGAATCCGGAGGTAGGTCCGCGCAGCTCGATGATGGCCTCCGACGCCAAGCTGGTGGTGAACTGGACCAACAAGGGCTTGCGTGCCGCCGGCACGGTCGAGATCGCGGGCCTCGAGGCTGCGCCGAACTGGAAGCGGGCCGAGATCCTGCGCAACCACCTCGTCAGCATGTTCCCGAAACTGCCGAAGGACCTTCCGGCCTCGCGCGTCAAGACCTGGTTCGGCCATCGCCCGAGCATGCCGGACGGACGGCCCTGCATCGGCTATGCGCGCGCCTCGCGCGACATCGTCTATGCTTTCGGCCACGGCCATGTCGGCCTGGTCGGCTCGGCCCGCACCGGCCGTCTGGTCGCCCAGCTCGTGAGCGGCAAGGCGCCGGAAATTCCGCTGGCGCCGTTCGCACCCGATCGTTTCCTCTGAGAGCCTACCCATGACCACCTCAGCCAGCCCGTCCTCCCGCATCGCCCGTGGCGGCAAGGCCATCTACGGCGCGCCGCTCGGCATCCTGATGCTGGAGGCGCGCTTTCCCCGCATTCCCGGCGACATGGGCAACGGCACGACCTGGCCATTCCCTGTGCTCTATCGCGTGGTGAGTGGCGCCTCGCCGGAGAAGGTGGTGCTGAACGGCGCGGCCGGCCTCTTGCCCGATTTCATCGATGCGGCGAAGGAGCTGGTGCGGCTGGGGGCGGAGGCCATCACCACCAATTGCGGCTTCCTCTCGCTGTTCCAGAAGGAGATCGCGGCGGCCGTCGGCGTTCCCGTCGCGACCTCGTCGCTGATGCAGGTGCCGTGGGTGCAGGCGACCCTGCCGCCCGGCAAGCGCGTCGGCCTCGTCACGGTGTCGGGTTCGACCTTGACGCCGGCCCATCTCGAAGGGGCCGGCGTGCCGCTCGACACGCCGCTGGTCGGCACCGAGAACGGCAAGGAGTTCTTCCGTGTCCTGATCAAGGCCGAGAAGGACGACATGGACATCGGGCAAGCCGAGCGCGACGTCGTCGAGGCCGGCAAGGAGCTCGTCGCCAAGCATCCGGACGTCGGCGCCATCGTGCTCGAATGCACCAACATGCCGCCTTATGCGGCCGCGCTTCAGGCCGAGGTCGGATTGCCGGTCTACGACATCTATTCCATGATCACCTGGTTTCATGCCGGGCTGCGCCCGCGCGTCTTTGCGTGAATGCGTCCGTGAGATCGTCACACATCCAGGAGTGAACCCATGAAGCTATCCGGCAAGGTCGCCGCCATTACCGGCGCCGCGCGCGGCATCGGCAAGGCCTGCGCGAAGAGATTTTTGGACGACGGCGTCAAGGTCGTGATCTCCGACGTCGATGCCGAGGGCCTTGCCGCGACGGCCGCCGAGCTTGGCCGGCCGGATGCCCTGCGCACGATCGTCGGCAACGTCGCCAAGCGTGCGGACGTGGATCAGCTGGTCGCGACCGCGGTGAAGGAGTTCGGCCGGCTCGACATCATGGTCAACAATGCCGGCGTCGCCCGCAACCGCGACATCCTCGACATTACCGAAGAGGAATTCGACGAGATCATCGGCATCAATTTGAAGGGCGCGTTCTTCGGCGTGCAGGCGGCGGCGAGGCAGATGATCGCCCAAGGCGGTGGCGGGGTCATCATCAACATGTCCTCGGTGAACGCGCTGCTGGCGATCCCGGCGCTGGCGACCTACGCGATGTCCAAGGGCGGCATGAAGCAGCTCACCTCCGTCGCGGCGGTCGCGCTCGCCCCGCACAACATCCGCGTCGTCGCGGTCGGGCCGGGCACGATCCTGACCGACATGGTGGCGTCGTCCATCTACACCTCGGAAGACGCCCGCAAGACCGTGCTGTCGCGCACGCCGGCCGGCCGCGGCGGCGAGCCGAGCGAGGTGGCGTCCGTCGTGGCATTCCTTGCCAGCGACGATGCGTCCTATATCACCGGGCAGACGATCTATCCGGATGGCGGCCGGCTGGTCCTGAACTACACGGTGCCGGTGAAGGAGAAGTAGGGGCCCTCACTCCGCCGCAATATTGATTCCGTAACCCAGCCGCTTCGAAATGCTCCCCGCGCACTCGCGCAGCGCATGCGCGATCGGGCTGTCCCAGCGCGCGTCGAACGTGCCTTCCGGGCCCATCGCGGTGATGACCAGCGCGACGTGGCCGGAATGATCGAACACCGGCGCGGAGAACGCATTGACGCCGGGCAGGGGATCGCCGAGCGCACGGGCGAGGCCGTGCTTGCGGACCTCGGCGAGCATCTCGGCGACCTTCGCGCCCTTCACGGCGCGCTTCGGGTTGTAGCCGACGCCATGGCGGTCGAGGCCGCTGTCGAGCGCGGCGTTGATCGTCTTCTCCGGCAGGAACGCCGCGAACGCGCGGCCCGTCGCCGTCTCCAGCAGCGCCATCACCGAACCGGCGCGCATGACGATGTGCACCGGCTGGGCCGGCTCTTCGAGCTGCACCACGGTCGGGCCGTGCGTGCCCCAGATCGCGAGCGAGACAGCGTGGCCGATCTGGCTCGCGAGGCCCGCGATCTTCGGACGCGCGATGCGCACGCTGGAGAGCCGGCGCAGGCTGACCAGGCCGAGCTCCAGCGCCAGCGCGCCGATCTCGTAGCGGCCGGTGGTCTCGTCCTGCTCGATCAGGCCGATGCGGGAGAAGCTGGCGAGATAGGGGTGCGCCTTGGCTGGCGTCATGCCGGCTTCGCGGGCGAGATCGCGCAGCATCATCGGCTCGCCGCTCCGTGCGAGCGCGCGAAGCAATTCGCCGCCGACCTCGATCGACTGGATGCCGCGGCTTTCTCTCTTCATGCGCCTCCGATGCGCTTGAGTCCTTGTTTGAGCATGATCTCTTCGGAAAACCGCTGCACACATTTCCTGATCATGCTCTACGCCGCGTCGCGCTTGGCGGCGCTGTCGGCAAGATGTCTGCCGGCAATGTAGCCGAAGGTCAGTGCCGGCCCAAGCGTGATGCCTGCACCCGGATAATTGCCTCCCATGATGCTCGCCATGTCGTTGCCGGCGGCGTAGAGGCCGGGAATCACCCGGCCTTCGGAGTCGAGCGCGCGCGCGTTCTCGTCGGTGACGATGCCGGCATAGGTGCCGAGATCGCCGATCACCATCTTGATGGCGTAGAACGGGCCGCTCTCGATTGGCGCGACGCAGGGGTTGGGGCCGTGCAGTGCATCGCCCTGGTAGCGGTTATAGGCCTTCGAGCCCTTGCCGAAGGCGGCGTCATGGCCTTGCGGCGCCGTCACATTGAACTGCTTGACGGTCTCGACGAACGCCCTGGCGTCGATCCCGGCTTTTGCCGCCAGCGCCTCCAGCGTGTCGCCGCGCATGAGATAGCCGGTCTTCAAATGATGACCCAGCGGCATCGGGAAAGGCGGCACGCAGCCGAGGCCGTATTTCCGCAACGTCTTGTGGTCGCAGACCAGGAAGGCGGCGATCTCCTCGCCGGGCTTGGCGGCCTTGATCATGGCCTGGACGAAGTCGTGGTAGGAATTGCCCTCATTGGCAAAGCGCTTGCCGTCGCGCATCACCGCGATCACACCGGGTTTGGCACGGTCGATGAAATGCGGCATCACGCCCTTGGAGCCGTCCTTGCGCGTGGTCAGCGACACCGGCACCCAGGCCGCCGCGTTCGGCAGGCGGTCCTCGATGCGGCCGCCGGCGCCTTCGGCAAGGCGCAGGCCGTCGCCGGTGTTTCCCGCGGGCCCGGGCGAATAATGCTCAACGCCGGTCGGCGCGTGCGGGAACATCTTCCTGCGCCGCTCGACGTCGTGTGGAAAGCCGCCGCAGGCGAGCACGACGCCCCGACGTGCGCGGACACGCACGTCGCGTCCCTCGCGCGAGACGATGGCACCGGTCACAACGCCGTTCTCGACCGTCAGCTCGCGCACGGGCGCGGACAGCCACATCGGAATCTTCAGGTCGAGCGCGGACTTTGCGAGGCGCCCGGCGAGCGCATTGCCGTTGGTCAGCGTCATGCCGCGGCCATAGCGCAGCACGTCCATGAGATGTCGCGACAGGCGCTTCGTGACATAGACCGCGGAGGTCAGCGACTTCGTCACGCGCATGAAGTGGATGATCTCCTTGCCGCTTCCCAACATCATGCCGAACACGGTGAGCTCGGGCAGCGGCATGCCGAGCGATTTGATGAGGTCGCCGAGCTCGCGGCCGTCGAACGGGCGCGTTACCATGGAGCGGCCGCCCTGGGCGCCGCCGGGCGCCTCGGCGTGGTAATCGGGAAACACCAGCGGCATGTCGAAGCGCAGCGCCGTCTTGGTGGTGAAGAAATCGACCGCTTCAGGGCCGGCGCTCAGGAAGGCATCGACGCGTGCCGCGTCGTAATTGTTGCCGGCCTCGTGCCGCAAGTAGGTGCGGGCCTGCTCCGGCGACTCCTCGATGCCGTACGCCTTCGCCAGCGAGGTTCCGGGAATCCACAGCCAGCCGCCGGAGCGGGCCGTGGTGCCGCCGAAGCGCGGCTCCTTTTCGACGATCAGCACGTCGAGCCCGCGATAGCGCGCGGTGATCGCGGCCGACATGCCGGAGCAACCCGATCCGGCCACGAGCACGTCGCACTCGTAAGTCTCCAAGGTGCCATGCTCGTTGCCAGCCATATCGGGCCTCACCTCTTAATTAGATAATAGAAAATTAGTTTGTCAATGGCGAACAGGAGGTGCCGGGTGGCCGGGTAATGCCATGTAAGGGGTGTCCCTGCCTCAACACCCGTCATTGCGAGCCAACGGGTCCGCGCGAAGCGCGACCCGATGACAGGCTCCGCGAAGCAATCCAGAGTCTTTCCGCGGAGGCAGTCTGGATTGCTTCGTCGCAAGGGCTCCTCGCAATGACGGGTGTTGCGACACCTGCGCAAAAATCCCGCGCCGTTATCCTGTGAGAAGACGACTCCTCCCCTGGTTGCAACCCCCCGCACGTTTGGCCATGATGCCCACTGGAATCGTTGGGGCAGGGCATGACGACAGCAACGGGGGTCTCCGCGGCTGCGGAGAGATCGACGACGGCGCATGTGGTGTGGGCGAGTGCGCTCGGCACCGCGATCGAGTGGTACGATTTCCTGATCTACGGCACGGCGGCGGCCCTCGTCTTCAACAAGCTGTTTTTCCCGAGCTTCGATCCCTTCGTCGGCACGCTCGCGGCATTCTCGACCTATGCGGTCGGCTTCGTCGCGCGGCCGATCGGCGGCGCCATCATCGGGCATTACGGCGACCGGGTCGGCCGCAAGACCATGCTGGTGGCGACCATGATCGCGATGGGGCTCGGCACCTTCCTGATCGGCTGCCTGCCGACTTACGATCAGATCGGCGTCTGGGCTCCGATTCTGCTCGTGATCCTCCGTTTCGTTCAGGGCATCGGGCTCGGGGGCGAGTGGAGCGGCGCGGTCGTGATGGTGATCGAGCACGCCGGCAATCGCCGCGGCTTCTACGGCAGCCTGGTGCAGGTCGGCTTTCCCGTCGGCGTCGCCGCATCGACCGGCATCTTCGGCCTGATGACGAAGCTGCCCGAGGCGGATTTTCTCAGCTGGGGCTGGCGCGTGCCGTTCCTGATCAGCGTTCTGCTCGTCGGCGTCGGCTTCATCGTGCGGCTCAAGCTCGCGGAGACGCCTCACTTCAAGGAGATCGTCGAGCGCAAGGAGGTGCTGGCGCAACCGGCCCTCGAGGTGCTGCGCCGCGACTGGCGCAGCTTTCTGCTCGCCATCGGCATCACGGTGTCGGAAGTCGGGCTCGCCTATCTCCTCACCGTGTTCACGGTGGTTTACGCCACGACCAAGCTCGGCCTGCCCCGGCAGGTGATCCTGGATGCGGTGGTCTATGCCGCGATCGTCGAGTTCGCGACGCTGCCGCTGGCCGGCTGGCTGTCCGATATCTTCGGACGCAAGGCGCTGTATCTGGCCGGCGGCGTGTTCTCGGTGGCGCTGGCGTTTCCGCTGTTCTGGTTCCTCGACACCAGGGAGCCGGCGCTGATCACGCTTGCGCTCGTCGTCACGATGACGCTCACCCATGCGCTGCTGTTCGGGCCGAAGGCCGCGTTCATGCCGGAGCTGTTCCGCACCCAGGTGCGCTACAGCGGCGCCTCGCTCGGCGCCAACGTCGCGGCGGCGCTCAGCGGCGGCTTCTCGCCGCTGATCGCGGCTGCGCTGCTGGCATGGGCCGGATCGTATTGGGCGGTGTCGGTCTACATCGTTGCGCTGTCGGTCATCACGATCCTCGCAACGCTGATGGCGCCGGAGACCGCGCGGGACTCGCTAAGATCCTGAGCGTCGGGACAGGCAAGCCGGATTTGCAGCGGTCGGAAGCACCACGAAGGTGATCGTCGTTGGCGCGAGCCGAATCGCGCCCGGCGGTGCTGCGCGTGGCTGGAGCGGCGGCAGCCGGCCGCCATTGGTCAGCGCGAGGGTCTTGCCGTTCAATTGCACAATCGTGCCCTGCAGCCGCCTCGCGTGCAGTGTGTACCGCTCGGCGGGGTCCGGCAGCGATAGCGTGCGCGATGTGCTGCCGGACGTGTTGATCGCGAGCAGCGACACCGCACCTGCCCTGGCTGTATGGCAATGCGCATAAAGATGGAGATCGCGCGGCGCAGCCTTGCCTATGTCGAGCACGATCGTTCCCATCAGCCGGCGCCAGAGCAGCGCGGCCCAATAGCTCGGCCGCGGCCTGAGCGTTGTTTCCTCGAGCAGGCCGTAATCGCTGGCGGTGAGCGTGTTGTGCATCACCACCTGGACGCCGGCCTTCGCCAGGCGTCCGAGCTGGTCGAGATAGCGGAAGGTGTCGAGAAAGGTCGGGTCCCATAAGCCGCCGCCGCAGGCGGCATCGGCCGTCTCGGTCAGCCAGATCGGCTTGCCCGGCTCGAATGCGTCGCGCAGCGCCCGGTAGGTGCCGAGTGTCGTATCCGTGCGGCCCAGCCATTGCTCCGAGAGGGCCTGCGCCGGATCGTCGTGCCCGCCGCAGCGCGGCGAGATCGTGTTGTAATGGTGATAGGAGAACCGGTCGACGCCGGGACCGGATGCGGCAAGCAGATCGCGTGTGGTGAGCCCCGCGCCGGATGGCGATGGTGCATCGCCGGCCGAGCCCGGGCCGAGGATCAGCGTCTCCGGTGCGGCGCGCCGCATCCAATCGCGGAAGACCTTGAAGTCGCGGCCATAGCCGGCCGCATCATAGCCCGCCGGTGCGCCGTTCGTCGCCGCGAGCGTCGGCTCGTTCATGAATTCGGCGGCGGCGATGCGGCCACCCAGCGCGCGCGTCGCCTCGACCAGCTGCTGCGCCTGATCCGGCTTCCAGATGCCGTTGGCATCGCGGCTGCCGGGACTGATCGCAAAGGAGGTGACGATCTCCGCATCGACCGCACGCGCGAACTCCACCACGCCGCGCCATTGCGCCCGGCTGAGCACCGAGTTGAATCCCTGCGGCGGCTCTCCCGGCCCCTCCGCAAAGAACGTCGCATTGGCCCAGGTGCCGCTCACGCGCAGATAGGCCGGCGACAACGCCGCCGCGAGCCGGCGCAGTCGCGCATTGGCAAGATCGATCGGCGGGCGCGCGCTGTAACGATCGCGTTGGTCGAAGCCGCGCGCGTTTCGCGGATAAGGTTTCCAGAACCGCCCGCCGGTCACCTCCACCATTTCGATATTGTAGGACTGAAATCGCGCATCGATCGTTCCGATCGGCTTCAGTCCGGCAGGCGAGATGGCGATGTCGTCGGCCTGCGCCGCACAGGCCGTTGCGGCGGCGAGCAGGGCAATCGCGCCGGCCGCGAAACCGGCTGGAGGCGGTCGGAACCCTGGTCTACGGTGTGCTGCCGCCTGCTTCGTCATGCGCGTTGCCCGGGGTCAGACGCCCGGAGGCAATCTGGCCTTACCCTCGACCCGGCTATTTTATCCCTATTACGTTGCCGTTGCCGACGAGAGCGTCCGGGCCCGGCGGGCTATCGACGGGGGCTAAAAAATTTCGTCGGCCCCTCTTGAAACCGGTTGCCGGTTTTCTAAGTCGTTTTTCGCCGCGAGAGCGGTGTGCCGGATGCCAACCGGGTCCGGCACGGGCGCCGGGCAGGTCGTTTCGGACCCGTCTGAATCCCCGCCTTGCGCTCCTTCGTATCCATCTTGCTCTTTGGAGGACTTGGTTATGAGGACCAGTTTTGACTTCGCGCCCCTGTGGCGCTCCACCATCGGCTTCGACCACCTGGCCGACCTCGTCGACAGCACGCTGCGCCAGGCGACCGAGGACAATTATCCCCCCTACAATATCGAGCGCTCCGGCGAAGATCACTATCGGATCAGCCTTGCCGTAGCGGGGTTCGGCGTTAACGACATCACCGTGACGGCCGAGCAGAACGCGCTCACCATCGAGGGCAGGAAGCCCGAGACCGCCGCGCGCGAATATTTGTACCAGGGCATCGCCGCGCGTCCGTTCCGGCGCGTGTTCAACCTCGCCGACTATGTCCAGGTGAAGCAGGCCTCGTTCCAGGACGGGCTCCTGATCATCGACCTCGTCCGCGAGGTTCCGGAAGCCATGAAGCCGCGCCGCATTCAGATCGCGGGCGGCGCTCCTGCGGCATCGCAGATCGAGCAGAAGAAGGCAGCCTGAGCGCTCGATCGAACGGGTGGCGGAACGCGGCGCGTGCATGCGCGGGCCGCGCTCCCGATGCATGAATGAAGGAGAGTACCATGGCTTTTCGTGATCTCATTCCCTGGTCGAGAAACCAGGAGCTTGCGCCGGCGCGCGACAATTTCGATCCGTTCCTGACGCTTCACCGCGAGATGAACCGTCTGTTCGACGATGTCTTCCGCGGCTTCGGCGGGACCGGCCTGTCGCCGCTGATGGAAGGCCGTTTCGGCTGGCCGAAGGTCGAGCTCAGCGAGACCGACAAGACGCTGACCGTCTCGGCCGAGCTTCCCGGCCTGACGGAGAAGGACGTCCAGGTCGAGATCGCCAATGGTGTCCTCACCGTCCGCGGCGAGAAGAAGGCGGAGCGCGAGGGGGAAGGCAGGTTCTTCACCGAGCGCTATTACGGCGCCTTCGAGCGGCAGATTCCGCTGGAGGGTGTCGAGGAGGACAAGGCCGAGGCGTCGTTCAAGAACGGCGTCCTGACCGTGTCGCTGCCGAAATCGGAGAAGGCGCGCGAAGGCGTCAAGCGCATCGCGATCAATACGCATTAACGTCAAGCGGGACGGCGGCGATGTGGCGCCGCCGTCTCATCGTCAACAAGCCGTCCCCCTGGAAAGGAGCATGTGGGAGACTTAACCGATGACCAACGTGAATACCAGTTCCGGCACTCTCAATCCGCTGTTTCATCCTGCCGCCCACTACGACGCGCCTGCCGACGTGCTGAATGCCGCGGAGCTCTCTCCGCCCGAGAAGCGCATCATCCTGTCGTCCTGGGCATCGGACATGTACGCGGTCGAATCCTGTCCCGCCTTGCGCGAGATTCCCGGCATGAGCCACACGGTCCGGCTCGCCGACATTCTGGCCGCCTTGCGCAAGCTCGACGGCGACAACGACAATGACGACCCGCCGCGGGGCGGCGGCGTGCCGATGCGGTTGCGGCGGCCATGGGCCGCCGCCGAAGGGCGCGCGGCATGATGTTCACGCCCACCGTCCTCGGGCTCGTGCTGCTCGGCCAAGCCGCGGCAGCCTGGACCGTCCCGCTTCTGGTCCTGCAGGGCATGATCGTCGCGTCCGGCGACGAAGGCTGAAGCCACGGTTTTGACTATCCCCACAACACAAGCGGCAGGGTGACGATGATGAATGCTGTGCGTCTGCTGTTCCTGGCCTTGCTGATGCTGACGCTCACGGCATCGCACCCTGCCGCCGGCCAGATTCCGGATCTGAAGACCGGCGGCTCCGTGCCGACCCTGGCGCCGCTGGTGCGCCAGGTGACGCCGGCCGTGGTCAACATTTCCGTGCACGGCCGCGTGCGCGAGGACAATCCGCTCTATCGCGATCCGCTCTTCCGCGAATTTTTCGACGTTCCCCGGCAGATCGAGAAGGAGGTCAATGCGACCGGCTCCGGGGTGATTGTCGACGCCCAGCGCGGCTATGTGCTGACCAACAATCACGTGGTCGAGGGCACCTCCCCCGTTCAGATCACGACCAAGGACGGCCGGCAGTTCTCCGCCAAGGTCATCGGCCGCGATCCGCCCACGGATGTCGCGGTGCTCCAGGTCCAGAACCCGGTCGGGCTCAAGGCGCTTGCCTTCGGCGACAGCGACGGGCTCGATGTCGGCGATTTCGTCCTTGCGATCGGCAATCCCTTCGGCCTCGGCCAGACCGTGACCTCAGGGCTCGTCAGCGCGCTGGGCCGCACCGGCCTCGGCAAGCAGGGCTATGAGGATTTCATCCAGACCGACGCGGCGATCAATCCCGGCAATTCCGGCGGTGCGCTGGTCAGCTTGCGCGGCGAGCTCGTCGGCATCAACTCGGCGATCATCTCGCCCGCGGGCGGCAATGTCGGCATCGGCTTTGCCATTCCGGTCAACATGGCGCGCAAGGTGATGGAGCAGATCATCGTGAGCGGCCGCGTCGAGCGCGGCCGCATCGGCATCTCGCTGAAGGACCTGCATCCGTCGGTCAACAAGGGATTGAATCAGGGCGCCGTCATCGCCGAGATTGCGGCGGATTCGCCCGCAGAGAAGGCGGGGCTGCGCAAGGGTGACATCGTGACCGGCGCCGATGACCGCCCGATCCGCACTGCCGCCCAGCTCCGCAACACGATCGGCCTGGCGCGGATCGGCGAGGACGTGAAGCTCACGCTGCTGCGCAACGGTGCGCCGTTCACCGCCACGGTGAGAGTGGCGCCCGCAGCCGCGCCGAGCAGCGCGCTCGCAGGCCCCAATCGCCTCGTCCGCTGAAACGAATGCGGGGACGAACCGCGGGGAGCGGTTCGCCCCCTGCGCTGGCAGGGCTATCGCACATGAGTTGTAGCGGCGGCCGGTGCGCACGCCCCGTCCTTCGAGACGGCGCTGACGCGCCTCCTCAAGGATGAGGCTCATCAGCGCCAGTGCCTCTTGAAACTGCAGCCACACACTCCGTCCTCATCCTGAGGAGCCCGCCTCAAGCGGGCGTCTCGAAGGATGGCCGCGGGGAAGGGCTCTCAATTGCGATAGCCTGCCTGCGGTGGTCAGGGGGCGTGTGATCACTCGGCTCAGGCCGCGCGGTGATCCCATTCGCCTTGCAGGTCCTGGATCAGCCGCCGCTCGCGTTCGATGCGCTGGCGATAGAGCTCGCGCTCGTGCTCGCTCTTGGCGCTGGCAAGAAGCAGCTCGTAATGGCCGATGACTTTCTCGCTGCCGCGGATCGGCAGGTCGCGCTGGCTGTTCATTGCGCCATCCCCATTGCGCCAGCCGGCGTTTCGGCGGCGCGGAAGCCGACGGGAAAGGTCGCTGCGGCCAGGCCATCGAGCGCCGATTGCTCCTCGGCGAGGCGTCTCTCGATGAACTGGCGCTCGAGCTGCGACAGTCTGGTCTTCAGCAGGCGCCGGTAGCGGTGGATGTTGTTGCGGTGCGCACGGATGCGGGCCAGATTCTCATCGAGCATCGTCGTCTCTCCAGACGGTCGCGTTAGATCCTTTGGTTGTGCGAGGATGAGAAGGTCTCTTCTCGGCGAAAAAAATAGGCAGCGGGTGAACGGTGTCAAGATGTTGGCGGGCCCGTCCTCGTTGCTGGCTCTGGAGTCGATGATCGGCCAACCGAACTGTCCGGACGGCGGGTTCCGGGCGCGATTGCCTTTTGTTGGCCGGCAAGCGAACCTCGTGTGGCCATATTTGAGCAGGAGTGATCTGTCGCGAGGGAGGCGCTCCGATGAACAAGGCACTGATCACTGCTGTCGCAATGCTGGCCTGCGTGCCCGCGAGTGCGCTCGCGCAGGAGCGCGCGGGCGATGCGGCGCTCGGCGCGGTCTCGGGTGCGGTGGTGCTGGGCCCGGTCGGTGCGGTCGCCGGCGCCTTGATCGGCTACACGGCCGGACCCTCGATCGCCCGTTCCTGGGGCCTGAGAGGCTCGCAGTCGGCAGGGCACCGGCAGCCGCCGCCGCGTCGCGCCGCCGCGACCGGCAGCCCGTCGCGCACGCGCGAGGCAATGGCCGCCAACGGTCAGATGAGAGCTGCCGGCAATCCGGCTCCGCCGGTTCAAGCCGCGCCCGCGGCACCGGCGCAAGCGCCGGCACCGCCCGTTCAGGGATTCGACTGAAGCCGTCCAGCCTCAAGCCGCAGCCTACGCCGACCTAGGATTGGCCGAGAATCTTCTTCGCGGCGCGAAGGTGCGGCTTGTCGATCATCTGGCCGTCGAGCCGCAGCGTGCCGGAATTGGGATTGCCCGCGAATGCTGCGATCACCTTCTCCGCCCAGGCGCGCTCGGCCTCCGTCGGCGCGAAGGCCGCGTTGACGATGTCGACATGCTTGGGGTGGATCAGCGCCTTGGCCGAAAAGCCGTCGCGCCGTGCCGCACGCGTTTCGGCTTCGAGGCCGGCGAGGTTGTCGATGTCGGTGTAAACCGTGTCGATCGGCGCGACCTCGGCCGCGGCCGCCGCCATCAGGCAGAGATCGCGCGCCAGGCGGTAGGGGCTGTGGAATACGCCGCCGCTCGCTTTCTCGGTGGCGCCGAGCGAGGCGGAGAGATCCTCCGCGCCCCACATCAGGCCGGCGAGGCGAGGGGAGCAGCCCTTGTAGCTGCCGAGCCCGAAGATCGAGCCGGCGGTCTCAGTCGCGACGCAGACGATGCGGGTGGCGCCGATCGCGATGCCGGACGCGGCTTCCAAAGCTTCGAGCCAGGTCGCGACCTGCCGCACGTCGTCGCCGCCTTGGGATTTCGGCAGCACGATGCCGTCAGGCCTGCCCGGCATCACCGCGGCGAGATCGGCCAGCGTCATGCCGGTGTCGAGCGCATTGACGCGGACATAGAGCTGATGCGGGCCGGGGCGGCTCTTCAGCATCGAGAGCGTGAGCTCGCGCGCCTCCGCCTTCTTCTCGGTGACGACGGAATCCTCGAGATCGATGATCAGCGCGTCGGCCTTGCCTTCGCTCGCCTTCTCGAATTTGCGCGGGGAATCGCCCGGCACGAACAGCATTGAACGCATCAGACCGGCCTCCTGTGCATCATCGCCATGCGGCGGCATGTGCCGACGATCTCGTCGTTCTGGTTCAAGGCATGATGCTCGAACTCGACGATGCCGGCCCTTGGCCGCGATTTGGATTCCCTCAACGAGAGCACCTTCGTCGTCGCCCGCAACGTGTCGCCATGGAAGACCGGCTTTGGAAAGGTGACGTCGGTCATGCCGAGATTGGCGACGGTGGTGCCCAGGGTCGTATCATAGACCGTCATCCCGATCATGATGCCGAGGGTGTAAAGGCTGTTGAAAATACGCTGGCCGAACTCGGTCTTCTCGGCGAAATGCGCGTCGATGTGCAGCGGCTGCGGGTTGAGCGTCAGCAGGCTGAACATGGTGTTGTCCATCTCCGTGACGGTCCGGGTCAGCGGATGCCTGAACTCCTGGCCCACGGAAAAGTCCTCGAAATAAAGTCCGGCCATCGCGGTTTCCTCCCTGCGAAATAACGGCGCATTCGTAACCCTGCGCCGCATGACCCTATGCATGGTAGACACACTTCGCAGGCAAATTCACGTATCTGCATGCGGTTTTTCGAGCTAAAGAACGCTTGGCGAAGGGAGATCAAGGCCATGGATTTCGCGCTCACCGATCAGCAGGAAGCCATTCGCGACGCCATCGCCAAGATCTGCGAAGGCTTTCCCGACGCCTATTGGCTGAAGAAGGACCACGACGGCGGATTCCCGCACGACTTCCACAAGGCGCTGGCGGATGCCGGCTGGCTCGGCATCTGCGTGCCGGAAGAGTATGGCGGCTCCGGGCTCGGCATCACGGAAGCTGCGATCATGATGCGCACCATCGCCGAGTCGGGCGCCGGCATGTCCGGTGCCTCGGCGGTGCACATCAACGTGTTCGGGCTCAATCCCGTCGTCGTGTTCGGCACCGAGGAGCAGCGCAGGCGCATGCTGCCGCCGATGGTCGAGGGCCGCGAGAAGGCGTGCTTCGCCGTCACCGAGCCGAACACCGGCCTCAACACCACGCAGCTCAAGACCCGTGCAGTCGCCAAGAACGACCGCTACATCGTCAACGGTCAGAAGGTCTGGATCTCGACCGCGCAGGTCGCGCACAAGATTTTGCTGCTGGCGCGCACCACGCCGCTGGAAGAGGTGCGCTCGCCGACCCACGGCCTCAGCCTGTTCTACACCGATTTCGATCGCAACAGGATCAAGGTCCACGAGATCGAGAAGATGGGCCGCAAGATCGTCGATTCCAACGAGCTGTTCTTCGAGGACTTCGAAATCCCGATGAAGGATCGCATCGGCGAGGAGGGCAAAGGCTTCGAGTACATCCTCGAAGGCATGAACCCGGAGCGCATTCTCATTGCGGCGGAAGCCGTTGGACTCGGCAAGCTCGCGCTGTCGCGCGCGACCGAATACGCCAAGACGCGCGTCGTGTTCAATCGCCCGATCGGCAAGAACCAGGGCATCCAGCATCCGCTCGCGGTGAACTGGGTCGAGCTCGAGGCGGCCTGGCTGATGGTGATGTCGGCGGCCTGGCAGTACGACAAGGGCATGCCCTGCGGCGCGGCGGCCAATGCGGCGAAATATCTGGCGGGGGAAGCGGGCTTCTCGGCCTGCGAGCAGGCGGTGATGACCCATGGCGGCTTCGGCTATGCCAAGGAATTTCACGTCGAGCGCTATTTGCGCGAGGTGCTGATCCCGCGCATCGCGCCGGTCAGCCCGCAGCTCGCGCTCAGCTTCATCGCGGAAAAGGTGCTGGGGCTCGCGAAGTCGTACTGAACGGGTCTATTCCGCGGCGATCCGTTCCATCGCCATGGCGCGAAGCTTGGCGCGCTGGATCTTCACGCCGTTGGCGCTGTCGGTGACGGGGAAGGCGTTCACGACATAGATCCGCGCCGGCACCTTGTAGCCGGCGAGCCGCTCGCGCAGACGCGCGGTCAGCGCCTCCTGTCGCGGTGGCTCTCCAGCCGGGATCACGAAGGCGACGCAGCGCGCCTGCCCCTTGAGATCGACTGCGACGACCTGGGCGTCGGCGATACCGGCGCAGGATTTGAGCTCGTCCTCGATTTCACCGGGCGCGACCAGGAAGCCGCCGAGCCGCATCGCATCGCCGGCGCGGGTCTCGTAGACGAACGACCCGTCGCCGCGCAGCCGGCCGATGTCGCCGGTGCGGAAGAAGCCGTCGGCGGTGATCGCCTCGCGCGTCGCCTCCGGGTTGTTGAAGTAGCCGAGGAAGCGCGAGGGCGCGCTGATCTCGATCTCGCCGGAGACGCCGCTGGCCGCAAGCTCGCCGGTCTCGACGTCGCGCACGCGGACTTTCGCCTCCGGCGACATCGGCCAGCCGCCGCCCTCGATCCGATCGGCAAAGGCATCAGCGGGGCGGCCGATCGAGAACAGCGCCTGCACCTCGCTCGAGCCGTAGAGGCCGAACAGCTTCAGGCCGCGCGCTTCCGCCTCCACTGCGAGCTCGCGCCAGCCGGGCTGGAACGCGGCGAAGCCGCAGACTTCGAGATGCGGAAACGGGCGCGGCGCATCGCTGAGGGCGAGGATGCGCCGGAACATCTCGTCCGAACCGAAGGAATGCGTGATCCGCTCCGTGCTGAGGATTTTCAGCGCCGGCGCCGCCTCGAAGGCATCGAGCACATGAATGGTTGCACCCGCCGCGAGGAAACCGAGCAGGCTCGTCATGCCGAACGTGCCGCAGAACGGCAGCATCGCCAGCAGCGAATGACGGTGGGGATCGAGCTGGAGCGCGTGGGCGACGGAGGCGGCGTGCGTCGCCAGCGTCGCTTGCGAATGCGCGACCAGCTTCGGCCCCTTGGTGGTGCCCGACGTGGTGTAGAGCAGCACGGGCAGGTCGACATCATCCTGGGGCAGCGGAGCCGGCGGGTAGGGCGTCTCGAACGCATCGAACCGCACGCAGGGCCAGTACGCCGCGATCGCGTCCGCGCCGACCACGGCCAGCCGTTGCAGCGCGGGCACCTCGGCCTCGGCGACATCGGCGAGGATGGCGGCAAAGTCGATCGCGCGGAATGCCGCCTCGACCACCAAGAGCCTCGCGCCTGATAGCTTGAGCAGGTGCGCGACTTCCGCGCTGCGATAGCGCGTATTGACGGCGGCGACGACCGCGCCGAGCCGTGCGGCGGCGAACAGCAGTGCGAGCCATTCGACCCGGTTGACCAGCCAGACCGCGACGACGTCACCCTTGCCGATGCCTTGCGCGGCAAGCCAGGCGGCGGTCTGGTCGATCTTCGCCGAAAATTCCGCGCGAGAGACGGGCATGCCGTCGAAGACCAAAGCAGAATCGGCCGCGGTCTTAAGCTGGAGCAGCGATTGCAGCGAAACGTCGTTGGAGCTCATGGCCATCGGACTAACCCGATCGCGCCAACCTGTCTACTTGGTGCCGAACATCCGGTCACCGGCATCGCCCAGGCCGGGCACGATGTAGCCGTGGTCGTTGAGCCGCTCGTCGATCGCGGCGGTCCAGATCGGCACGTCGGGATGCTCGCTCTGGAACTGGGCGATGCCCTCGGGCGCGGCCAGCAGGCAGACGAAGCGGATGTCGCGGGCGCCGCGCGCCTTGAGCAGGGACGCGCCGGCGCAGGCCGAGTTGCCGGTCGCCAGCATCGGATCCATCAGGATCACGGTGCGGTCGGACAGGTCCTGCGGTGCTTTGAAGTAATATTCCACGGCCTGCAACGTCTCGGGGTCGCGGTAGAGCCCGATATGGGCGATGCGTGCCGAGGGCATCAGCGCCAGCATGCCGTCGAGGAAGCCGACGCCAGCGCGCAGGATCGGCGCCAGCGTGAGCTTCTTGCCGGCGATCTTCGGCGCCTGCATGGCCGCAATCGGCGTCTCGATCTCGACCAGCTCCAGCGGCAGGTCGCGCGTCACCTCGTAGCCGAGCAGCATCCCGATCTCGTTCAGGATCTCGCGAAAGCTCTTGGTCGAGCGGTCCCTCTCCCGCATCAGGGAGAGCTTGTGCTGGACCAGGGGGTGGGCGACGACGTTGACGTTGCTGGTGCTCATGAAACCGCTCTACACGGTTCCGTGAAACTGCGCCAGATCGGCCAGGTACTTTTAGGCAACGCCTTTTCCGCGGGATAGCCGGCCTCAACCGGGCGGCTGATCGAGGCGGAGGTGAGGAGCTAGACCCCGAGGCCGCGCGCCAGCAGCGTGATCACGAGCGTCAGGATGCTGCCCCAGATCAGGCTCAGCGTCACCGTCAGAATGGTCACAGTGACGGCCTGCTCCAGATTTCCCTTGAAGGGCTGCATCCTAGCCTTCCGAGGCCGGGTTCGCGGTGACGCGCATGCCGAGCAGCAAGGCGCCCATCAATGCGACCAGGATGACGATCTTGAGCTCGACCATTTCGTTACCTCGCAAAGCCTGCCAGGCGCCGCTTCACCCCGTCCAGCCATCGCGCCGCCAGCGCGACCAGCGCATTGCCCTGGTTCGCGACGTCGAGTTCGAAGGTCTCGGACGGAAACACCAGCGCGCAACGTGCCGGTGCGCTCTGCCGGTTGGCGAAATCGATCGCCGAGCTCCTGAACAGGAAGAGACCTCCGGCGCGCCCCTTCGCTTCGCGAGCGACCCAGAGCCCGGCCCGGTTACGCCCGATGAAGAAAGCGGGAATGGCGGCACTGACGACATCAGGATCGAGTGGATTGAGTGCTGTGGTCGCGCCGATGTCAGGCGCGGTCGTTCGCGATTCCGGCAGGCGGTGCACGGCTTGAAAGGCGATCGCGGCCATGGCGGCCTCCTCACACATGTCATGACGTCTGCAATGCCGGTCAGGAGGGGAGATGCCAGATATGGATGGCGGCTCTCAGCGCGATCAGCGCGGTGAGCACGCTGCCCATCGAGAGCAGGCCAAGCGCTTGGAACGCGATGCGCTTGAGCTGGGCCTTGCGCGATTCGGAGATGCGCGCCGTGCGTTCGGCTCCGAAGGGCCGGTCAAAGTCATCTGTCAGAATCGACATTGTGGAAGCCCTCGTCCTTGGCGCGGCGAGACGGCCGCTCCGATCTGCCCGTTATGATGTCGATCGTTGCGTAGGATTGCGAGATGAGCGCCGGCGTGCCCGCATAGGAATGTCATAAAGACGCCGGCCCTCGCGCCGGAAGCCCTCTGAAGAGATCCGGGTTCCGCTTCGGTCGGGAGACCTGAGACGGCGCGGGATCCGAATGCGTGATGCCGACCGCCGCGGCAAAGGCGAGGCGCAGCCGCGGCTCTTCGATCTGCTTGCAGAAGCGGTCCAGGATGTCTGCAGTATTCTGTAGCTGCCCGCCGATGGCCGCGCAAAGCTGCGAACTGGTTCGCCGGAAGAAGTGGAACGTCTCGTCGGCGGCATGCCGCCCATTGAGGCGGTCGAGCTCGGCCGCAAGCGCCGCAACGTTGAGCCTGTCGGACTCATCCCGCGTCACGGCAAAGCGCAGCAGCGCCAGCTTCCAGGCGTAAAGCAGCCTGTGAGATCCATCGAGCGGGTCGGGCATGCGTTGTCCGGACGGCCTCGGTACGTCAGGCTCCGACGCTGTCGATCAATTCCTCATCGGCGATCGCAGCGAATGCGCGCACCACGCCTCTCTGCGCGGCTGCGTCCAGCGGCACGATCGGAAGCCGGGTGGCGGCCGACATCACGCCCAGGACGCTGAGTGCATACTTGAGCGCAGCCGGACTTTCCCCGGACAGGCAGGCGATCAGCGGGATCAGGCGCTTGTGCAGATAACGGGCGGATTGCAGCCGGCCCTGTCTGACGTGCGAGAAGATCGTGCGGCAGAGATCCGGAGCGATGTTGGCGACCTCCGAGATCGCGCCGTCGCCGCCGCTCGCGATGAAACCGAACGCGGTGGCGTCGTCGCCGGAGAGAAAGCGAAAACTAGCCGGCAAGTTGCGGGACAGCCGCATCGGACGGGTCATGTCACCACTCCCGTCGCGCAGGCCGACGATCTGGCGGGACTCGATCAGGTGCAGAAGCGTCTCGTCGGCGAGCGGGCGCAGCGTGCGGGATGGACTATCGTGCAGGATCACGGGCAGTCCGATCGCACCGGCGATGGCGCGGAAATGCGCGAGCATGCCCTCCTGCATCGGCTTGTTGTAGGCGGGCACGACCGACATGACGGCATCGGCGCCGGCGGCTTCCGCGCGCCGCGCCAGCTCGATGGCGCGGCTGGTTGCGTTGCAGACCACGCCTGCGATGATTCGCACGCGTCCCCGGGCGACGTCGACCGCGGTGCGGATGACGAGCTCCTGCTCGGCCGGCGAGAGCGTCGATGCCTCGCCGGCCGTCTCGCAGACCACGATGGCGGGAGCGCTGGCCGCGACCTGTCGCTCGCACAGCACCGCGAACGCCTTGAGATCGATCGCATCTGCTGCGTCGAACGGGGTCGGCAGGTCGGGAATGAATCCGGTGAACCAGGCAGCGGGAGGGACAAGCATGGTTTTCGCCTGTTGGCGCCGGTTCAGGCGGCGCGCTGCGCGACGATGGTGCTGGGGCTCTTGCCCATGTCGAGCTCGATCTCGCGCGGCAGCTCGACGATGGTTTCCGCATGCTGCCCGTTCTCGAACAGCGCATATTTGATGGCCTGGGCGCGGCTGACGAACAGGCCGCCATAGAGGCCGTTCTGCTCCTGCGCGACCCATTGTCCTTGGCGGTTGCGGCCGATGAACACGATGGCTGAAGGGGAGCTGCACGAGGGAGGTTCGACGAGTTTCACGGGTTTATTCCTTCCGAACGATGCCGGCCTCGGAGCACGTCCTTGCCGGCGTGCTCAATATCCTCAGTCGCGAATATGATTTCGAGGGCGAGCGCGGGGCGATCTCATAGGAAGATCATAAAGCCGGAAAGCTCAGGCCACGCCGCTGGCGATGTGGACCAGCGCGAACAGCGCGCCGAAGGCGACAGCTTCGTCCCAATGATTGAGTGCTGCGCCGAACGGAGGTTCGCGCCTGAGAAGGCCGGCGAGCGCGCACAAGACGACCGACATCCAGAGCAGGACAGCGAGGCTGCGGCCGAAACCGACGCTGCCGAATGCGGCAAAGCCTGTGAGCAAGGCGAGACGCACGGCGAAGCGCGCCATCACGCGCGACGGGCTCAGCGTGCGCGGCATGTCCGGAGCTTGCGACATCGTCCGCCGGGCGGGCCTAGCCGAAATGGTCGCAGGCGACCGGCTCGTAAAGCGGATCCAGCATCGGACGGACGGACGGAACGCTCGGCCGCGATATTTCGGCCGTCAGCGCCCGCACCTCGAGGAATGCCGACATCAGGGCGAGCGCAAGGTCGGCATGGCGCGCCTCGACCGCGGCGTCCAGCCAGTCCGGCAGCTCGCGCTCACGCGACAGCGCGCAATGCCACTCACCGTCATCGTAAGCGATGCGGCGGACCTGCCACATCGGCAGCTCCAGCTCGATCAGAACCAGCGCAGCATCGGCCCAGGCCCCGACATCGACCAGGCGCGCGAGGCGCGCGGTGCGCTCGCTGTTTCCGAGCGAGGGGATGCGCCGGCAGGCGTGTCCGACGATGTCGAGCATCAGCGGCCGCGTCATCGCATGTGCCTTGCGCAGCCGCTCGGCGAGCGAGGGGAGATCGAGCGGGTGGAGAGCGGCGGTCATGTCAGGCCACCTGGAATTGGCGTCGGTCAGTCGGCCGGCCTCGCCAAGATGGCGGGAAGCGCATTTGAAAACGAGATGGGGATCGGGCGAGCGATATAGGGATTCCATAAGTGGACGGGCAGTGGCCGCCCGCCAGGACGGGGCCGGTCTTTATGAGATTCCTATAACGTCGTCATAGGCCTCATCTCGAAAACCTATGGCCGCGGTGGCACCTCACACGCGTGAAATCCCGACCGGGCCTCGCGGCACGTTGACCAGTTGATTTACCGCAAGGGTGCCCGCCGAAATCTACGGAACAGTTGCGTCGCGAGTAGACGCAACGAGGAGCATCCCCATGATGGACATTCTGATGCTGGCGCTGGGCTTCGCTCTATTCGCCCTTGCGATCGGCTACACCTATGCCTGCGAACGGCTGTGAGGGGGCGGACCATGATCTTCGATTATGCCCTCGCCGGCGTCGTCTCGTTGGGCCTCCTGGTCTACCTCACCTACGCACTGCTGCGGCCCGAACGGTTCTGACCCATGCTGCTGCTTATCGAATTGCTGCTGGCGGACGCCATGCTCGTCGCCGGCCTGCTTGCGCTGCTCCTGCCGCTATTGCGCCGGACACAATGCCTGAAGGGTTGATGCCATGACTGTGATCGGTTGGTTCCAGATCATTCTCTACTGCGCGATCGTGGTCGCGCTGACCAAGCCGCTCGGCTGGTACATGACGCGCGTGTTCAACGGCGAGCGCACCTTGCTGTCGCCTGTCCTGCGCCCGATCGAGGCCGGTATCTATTGGATTTCCGGCGTCGACGAGAAGCGCGAGCAGCACTGGCTGACCTACACGGTCGCCATGCTGCTGTTCCATGTCGGCGGCTTCCTCATCATCTACGGCCTGATGCGGCTGCAGGCCGTGCTGCCGTTCAATCCGGCCGGCCAGTCCGCGGTCGCCGAGGATCTGTCCTTCAACACCGCGATCTCCTTCATCACCAACACCAACTGGCAGAACTACGGCGGCGAGAGCACGCTGTCCTATCTGACTCAGATGGTCGGCCTGACGCACCAGAATTTCCTGTCGGCGGCCACCGGCATCGTGCTCGCCGTTGCCCTGATCCGCGGCTTTGCCCGCGCGTCCATGCGCACGATCGGCAACTTCTGGGTCGACGTGACCCGTTGCACGCTCTACATCCTGCTGCCGATCTG
Source organism: Bradyrhizobium sp. CB1015 (assembly GCF_025200925.1). Classification (GTDB taxonomy): domain Bacteria; phylum Pseudomonadota; class Alphaproteobacteria; order Rhizobiales; family Xanthobacteraceae; genus Bradyrhizobium. The sequence goes on from NZ_CP104174.1 coordinate 2,671,294, forward strand.
CGTCGTTTTCACGCTGTTCCTGGTCTGGCAGGGCATCCCGCAAACGCTCGGAGACTATGTCGAAGCGACCACGCTCGAGGGCGCCAAGCAGACCATCGCGGTCGGCCCGGTGGCCTCGCAGGTCGCGATCAAGATGCTCGGGACCAATGGCGGCGGCTTCTTCAATGCCAATGCCGCGCATCCGTTCGAGAATCCGACCGCACTGTCGAATTTCGTGCAGATGCTGTCGATCTTCGTGCTCGGCGCGGCGCTGACCAACGTGTTCGGTCGCATGGTCGGCAACCAGCGCCAGGGCTGGGCGATTCTCGCGGTGATGGGCGTGCTGTTCGTCGCCGGCGTCGCCGTCGCCTATTGGGCGGAAGCTCAGGGCGCCTCGACGCTGCACGCGCTGGGACTGACCGGCGGCAACATGGAGGGCAAGGAAGTCCGCTTCGGCATCGCCGCGTCCTCGCTGTTCGCCGTGATCACCACCGCCGCCTCGTGCGGCGCGGTCAACGCCATGCACGACAGCTTCACCGCGCTCGGCGGCATGATCCCGCTGATCAACATGGAGCTAGGTGAGATCATCGTCGGCGGCGTCGGCGCCGGCATGTACGGCATGCTGCTGTTCGTCGTGCTCGCGATCTTCGTCGCAGGCCTGATGGTCGGCCGCACGCCGGAATATGTCGGCAAGAAGATCGAGGCGCGCGAAGTCAAGATGGCGATGCTTGCGATCCTGATCCTGCCGCTGATGATCCTGGGCTGGTCGGCCGTCGCGGGCGTGCTGCCCACCGGCGTCGCCTCGATGGCGAATGCGGGCCCGCACGGCTTCTCGGAAGTGCTCTATGCCTACACGTCGCAGACCGCCAACAATGGCTCCGCCTTCGCCGGCCTGACCGGGAACACCCTGTTCTACAACCTAACGGGCGCGTCCGCGATGTTCGTCGGCCGCTTCCTGATGATCGTGCCGGCGATGGCGATCGCAGGATCGCTCGCGGAGAAGAAATCGATCCCCCCGTCGATGGGGACCTTTCCGACCACGGGCGGCCTGTTCGTCGGCCTCGTCGTCGGCGTCATCCTGATCATCGGCGGCCTGACTTTCTTCCCGGCGCTCGCACTCGGTCCCGTCGTCGAGCATCTTGCGATGAACGCCGGAAACGTCTTCTGATTCCGCTTTTTCGGAGTGACCTCCATGGAACCTGTCCATAAACCCAACAAGCGCATGCCGGTCTCCGCAATGCTGGATCCCAAGATCGTGATGCCGGCGATCGGCGCGGCCTTCGCCAAGCCCGATCCGCGCGCCATGATCAAGAACCCCGTGATGTTCGTGGTCGAGATCGTGGCCGCGCTCACCACCGTGATCTTCCTGCGCGATCTCGTCACCGGCGGGGAGAATCTCGGCTTCACCTTCCAGATCATCCTCTGGCTGTGGTTCACCGTGCTGTTCGCCAATCTCGCCGAAGCCGTGGCCGAGGGAAGGGGCAAGGCGCAGGCCGAGACGCTGCGCAAGACCCGCACCGAGAGCCAGGCCAAGCTTTTGAGCGGCACGGGCCGCGACTACAAGCTCGTATCAGGCACGAGCCTGAAGGTCGGCGATCTCGTGCTGGTCGAGGCGGGCGACACCATCCCCTCGGACGGTGAGGTGATCGAGGGCGTCGCCTCCGTCAACGAGGCCGCCATCACCGGCGAATCCGCGCCCGTGATCCGCGAATCCGGCGGCGACCGTTCGGCGGTGACCGGCGGCACGCAGGTGCTGTCGGACTGGATCCGCGTCCGCATTACCGCAGCCCAGGGCTCGACCTTCATCGACCGCATGATCAAGCTGGTCGAGGGCGCCGAGCGGCAGAAGACGCCGAACGAGATCGCGCTCAACATCCTGCTCGCCGGACTCACCATCATCTTCGTGTTCGCCACGGTGACGATCCCGAGCTACGCCGCCTATGCCGGCGGCTCGATCTCGGTGGTCGTGCTGGTGGCTCTGTTCGTGACGCTGATCCCGACCACGATCGGCGCGTTGTTGTCGGCGATCGGCATCGCCGGCATGGACCGGCTGGTGCGCTTCAACGTGCTGGCGATGTCGGGCCGCGCGGTCGAAGCCGCCGGCGACGTCGACACGCTGCTGCTCGACAAGACCGGCACCATCACGCTCGGCAACCGGCAGGCGACCGCCTTCCGTCCCGTGCGCGGCGTCACCGAGCAGGAGCTGGCGGATGCCGCCCAGCTCGCCTCGCTGGCGGACGAGACGCCGGAAGGCCGCTCCATCGTCGTGCTGGCCAAGGAGAAGTACGGCATCCGCGGCCGCGACATGGCCGAATTGGGCGCGACCTTCGTGCCGTTCACGGCGCAGACCCGCATGAGCGGCGTCGACGCCGGCGGCTCGTCGGTGCGCAAGGGCGCGGTCGATGCCATCCTCAATTACGTCGGTGGCGGCGCGCCGACCGCGATCGCCTCCGGCAACGTGGCACGGGCGCTGCAGCCAGCGGCGCTGTCCGAGGCGGGCCGCGAGATCAGTGCCATTGCCGACGAGGTTTCCAAATCGGGCGGCACGCCGCTGGCGGTCGCCAAGGACGGCAAGCTGCTCGGGATCGTCCAGCTCAAGGACATCGTCAAGGGCGGCATCCGCGAGCGCTTCGCGGAGCTCCGCCGCATGGGCATCCGCACCATCATGATCACCGGCGACAACCCGATGACGGCCGCTGCCATCGCCGCGGAAGCCGGCGTCGACGATTTCCTGGCGCAGGCAACGCCCGAGGACAAGCTCAAGCTGATCCGCGACGAGCAGGCCAAGGGCAAGCTGGTGGCCATGTGCGGCGACGGCACCAACGACGCGCCGGCGCTTGCCCAGGCTGATGTCGGTGTCGCCATGAACACCGGCACCCAGGCCGCCCGCGAGGCCGGCAACATGGTCGACCTCGATTCCAACCCGACCAAGCTGATCGAGGTGGTCGAGATTGGCAAGCAGCTGCTGATGACGCGCGGCGCGCTGACGACGTTCTCGATCGCCAACGACGTCGCCAAGTATTTTGCCATCATCCCGGCGATGTTCCTGGCGTTCTATCCGCAGCTCAACGTCCTCAACGTCATGAACCTGTCGAGCCCGCAGAGCGCCATCCTGTCGGCTATCATCTTCAACGCGCTGGTCATCATCGCGCTGATTCCGCTCGCGCTGAAGGGCGTCGCCTACCGCGCCGTCGGCGCCGGCGCGCTGCTCCGCCGCAACCTCTTGATCTACGGGCTCGGCGGCATCGTCATTCCCTTCATCGGCATCAAGGTGATCGACCTCGCCGTGACCGCCTTGCACTTGGCTTGATCGTCACGAGCGGGACGCACGGCGCCCCGCACGTTGACGAAGACTTAGGAGACGTAACATGCTCAAAGAAATCCGCCCCGCCATCGTCCTGTTGCTGGCGCTCACCGCCATCACCGGCCTGGCCTACCCGCTCGCCATGACCGGCATTGCCGGCGCGATCTTCCCGACGCAGGCGCATGGCAGCCTGATCGAGAAGGGCGGCAAGGTGATCGGCTCCGCCCTGATCGGGCAGGAGTTCAAGGACGACAAATATTTCCACGGCCGCCCCTCGGCGACTCTGGCGCCGGACCCGAACGACTCGACCAAGACGGTGTCCGCGCCCTACAACGCCGCCAATTCGGGCGGCTCCAATCTCGGCCCGACCAGCAAGGCGCTGGCCGACCGGTTGAAGGAAGATGTGGATAAGCTCAAGAATGAAAATCCGAACGCCCCTGTGCCGGTCGATCTGGTGACGACCTCGGCCAGCGGCCTCGACCCGAACATCTCGCCGGAGGCGGCGCAATTCCAGGTGCCGCGGGTGGCGAAGGCGCGGAATCTGCCGGAGGATCAGGTCAAGCAGCTCGTGACCGCCAGCACCGAAGGCCGTCTGCTCGGCCTGCTCGGCGAGCCTAGGGTGAACGTTCTGGCGCTGAATCTCGCGCTCGATCGCATGGCCGCGAAGTAGCCGTCTAGGCTCGCAGTGTGGGGGTGATTATACTGGCAAGATGGTCCGAGAGCGCCGCGATCCCGAACAACGTCCATCCCCGGAGGCCCTGCTGGAAGCGGCGCGCCGCGAGGAGAGCGCGAGCGGCAAGCTGAAGATCTTCGTCGGCGCCGCTCCCGGCGTCGGCAAGACCTACGAGATGCTGCAAAGCGCCCATGCCAAGCGCAAGGCCGGCATCGATGTCGTGGTCGGCTTCGTCGAGACCCATGGCCGGGCGGAGACCGAGGCGCTGGTGCGCGGCCTCGAAGTGGTCCCGCGCAAGAGGCTGGACTACCGCGGCCAGATCGTCGAGGAGATGGATCTCGATGCGGTGATCGCGCGGCGGCCGCAGATCGCGCTGGTCGACGAGCTCGCACACACCAACGCCGCCGGCAGCCGCCATCCCAAGCGCTATCTCGACGTCGAGGAGCTGCTCTCCCACGGCATCGACGTCTACACCGCCGTCAACATCCAGCACATCGAGAGCCTCAATGACGTCGTCGCCCAGATCACTCACGTGCGGGTCCGCGAGACCGTGCCGGATTCGATCTTCGATCGCGCCGATGCGATCGAGCTGATCGACCTCACGCCGGACGATCTGATCCAGCGGCTGAAGGAGGGCAAGGTCTATGTGCCCAAGCAGGCCGAGCGGGCACTGGAGCATTATTTCTCGCCGGGCAATCTCACCGCGCTGCGCGAGCTGGCCCTGCGCCGCACCGCCGAGCGGGTCGACGAGCAGCTTCTCACCCACATGCAGGCGAACGCGATTCCCGGCCCCTGGGCCGCGGGCGAGCGCATTCTCGTCTGCGTCAGCGAGGATCCGCGCGCGGCTGGCCTCGTGCGCTATGCCAAGCGGCTGGCCGACCGTTTGCATGCGCCGTTCACTGCGATCTCGATCGAGACGCGGCGCTCGCTCCAGCTTTCCGACGAGGAGCGCGACAGGCTCGCCGATACGCTGCGGCTCGCAGAATCGCTCGGCGGGGAGGCTTTGACCATTCCGGGCGTCGGCCGCCGTATCGCCGACGACGTGATCAACTTTGCGCACGGCAACAACGTCACCCAGATCGTGATCGGCAAGTCGACGCGTTCGCGCTGGTTCGAGATGACGCGCGGCTCCGTCGTGCATGATCTCGTGCGGCGTGCCGGCAATATCAGCGTTCACGTCATCCCCGGCGACGAACTCTCCGGAGAGCCGGCGCCGAAGACGGCGGTGCAGACCGCCGCCCGATCCGAGCCGTTCGATCCCTTGCCTTATCTCAAGGCGCTCGGCATCGTGGTGATCGGTCTCGGTGCGGCCAAGCTGATCCAACCCTATTTCGGCATTGAGAACGTCGATCTCGTGCTGCTGACGGCGGTTGTCGCGGTGGCCGTGCGCTACGGCCTGTGGCCCTCGCTGCTGGCCACGGTGGCGGCTTCGCTCAGCTACAATTTCTTCTTCCTGCCGCCGATCTACACCTTCACGATCACCGATCCGACCAATGTCGCCGCCTTCGTCCTGTTCATGCTGGTGGCAATGATCGTCTCCAATGTCGCCGCGCGCGTGCGCACGCAGGCCGATGCCGCGATCGGCCGGATCAGGATGACCGAGCAGCTCTATGCTTTCAGCCGCAAGCTCGCCGGCACCGCCACGCTCGACGACGTGTTGTGGGCCAGCGCCTATCAGATCGCGTTGATGCTGAAGGTGCGCGTCGTGCTGTTGCTGCCGGACGAAGGCCTGCTCACGGTGAAATCGGGCTATCCGCCCGAGGACCAGCTCGATCAGGCCGACCTCGCTGCGGCCAACTGGGCCTGGAGCAACGATCGCCCCGCCGGCCGCGGCTCGGATACCTTGCCCGGCGCAAAACGGCTGTTTCTGCCGATGCGCACCGGCCGCGGCCCGATCGGCGTGATCGGCATCGACAACGACCGCACCGGCCCGCTGCTGACGCCGGACCAGCGCCGGCTGCTCGATGCGCTGGTCGACCAGGGCGCGCTCGCGATCGAGCGCGTGCTGCTGGTCGAGGACATGGACCGCGTCAAGCGCACCGTCGAATCCGAGCGGCTGCGCTCGGCGCTGTTGACCTCGATCTCGCACGATCTGAAGACGCCGCTTGCCTCGGTGTTAGGGGCAGCCTCGACCATGCGCGATCTCGCCGGAGCGCTCTCGGACACCGAGAAGCGCGATCTGCTCGCCACCGTGATCGACGAATCCGAGCGGCTCAACCGCTTCATCGCCAATCTGCTCGACATGACCAAGCTCGAATCCGGCGCCATCGTGCCTAACACGGCGCTGCACGATCTCGGCGAGATCGTCGGCAGCGCGCTGCGGCGCGCCAGCAAGATCCTCGGCCGCCACAAGGTCGAGCTGGTGCTGGCCGCCGACCTGCCGATGCTCCAGCTCGATGCCGTGCTGTTCGAGCAGGTGCTGTTCAACCTGCTCGACAACGCCGCAAAATACTCGCCGCCCGAGACCACGATCTCGATCCGCGGCCGGCGCGACAGTGCTCATGTCGTGCTCGAGGTCGCCGACGAGGGCGCCGGCATTCCACCGGACGAGCTCGAGAGCGTGTTCGACAAGTTCTATCGCGTGCAGAAGGGCGATCACGTCCGCCCCGGCACCGGGCTCGGGCTTGCCATCTCCCGCGGCTTCGTCGAGGCGATGCGCGGCACGATCTCCGCTGCCAATCGCAGCGAGCGGAGCGGCGCGGTCCTCACCATTCGCCTGCCGATTCCGGCAGAGAGCCACGCATTGGATACCGCCGCATGAGCGCCGCTCCGATCAAGGTCCTGGTCATCGACGACGAGCCGCCGATCCGCAAATTGCTGCGGATGGGGCTGACGACGCAGGGCTACGACATCCTCGAGGCGTCGAACGGCAAGACCGCGCTGGAGAAGCTCGGCGAGGAGCCGGCGCTGATCATCCTCGATCTCGGACTGCCCGACGTTCAGGGCCATGAGCTGCTCCGCACCATCCGCGCCCGCAACGAAGGCGTGCCGATCGTGGTGCTATCGAGCCGCGGCGACGAAGCCGGCAAGGTCCAGGCGCTCGATCTCGGTGCCGACGATTATCTGACCAAGCCGTTCGGGATGGAGGAGCTGCTGGCGCGCCTGCGCGCCGCGCTGCGCCACCAGCTCCAGGTCAAGGGCGAGCGTCCGGTGTTCCGCACCGGCGATCTCTCCGTCGATCTTGTCCGCCGCATCGTCAAGATCGGGGATCGCGACGTGAAGCTCTCGCCGAAGGAATATGACCTGTTGCGCGTGCTGGTGCAGCATGCCGGCAAGGTGCTCACCCACCGCTTCCTTCTGAAGGAGCTGTGGGACGAATTGACCGACGCGCAATATCTGCGCGTCTATGTCCGCCAGCTCCGCCAGAAGATCGAAGCCGATCCGGAGCGGCCGCAATACGTGCTGACGGAAACGGGGATCGGGTATCGGCTGAAGGCGGGGGATTGAGCGTAGCTCGGCGGCAGCGCGTGCTGGCTTGAGGCAAACACGTCATGGCCGGGCTTGACCCGGCCATCCACGTCTATCGGCATGCGAGGACGCGCGTGGATGCCCGGGTCAAGCCCGGGCACGACGACGGAGGGTCATGGCGCGCGCCTGCTTCCGCAATGACGGGGTAAATCAACCCGCCTTCCTGTGCCGCGCCGTTGACCGATGTGTTTTCCTGGTCGCGCGGTGCCGTCCCGTCGCGCGGCGCGCATGGGACTTCGCCGCCGTCTTCTTCTTGCCGCGTCCCTTCAGGCTCTGCTTCAGCGCGTCCATCAGGCTGACGACGTTGCTCGGCCGTTCCTCGGGCTCGGGCAGCTCGATCTTCTTGCCGCTGGCCTTGCGCTTCACCAGGGCCTTCAGCGCGTCCTCGTATTCGTCCTTGAACTTGCTGGGGTCGAAATGCGCCGCCTTGGTCTGCAGGATGTGGCCAGCGAGCTCGACCATGTCCTTGGTGATCTTCGGGCTCTTGATGTCGTCGAAGAACTGGTCCTCCTCGCGCAGCTCGTAAGGGAAGCGCAGCGTGGTTCCGAGCAGGCCCTTGCCGAGCGGCTCGATCGCCATGACGTGCTCGCGGTTGGTCAGAACGATCTTGGCGAGCGCGACGCGCTCCTGGTCCTTCATCGCGTCGCGGATCACCGCGAACGCATCGGCCGCCGCCTTGCCGTCGGGCGCGATGTAATAGGGATGGTTGAGATAGCGCTGATCGATCTCATCGCGCGGCACGAAGCTCTCGATGTCGATGGTATGGTTGCTCTCGATCTGGACCGCCTCGAGCTCCTCCGGTTCGATCTCGACATATTTGCCCTTGCGCAGCTCGTAGCCGCGGCCCTTCTGGTCGCTCTCGACGACGTCGCCGGTCTCGGAATCGATCATCTGCTGCTTGAGCCGGTTCCCGGTCTCGCGGTTGATCAGGTGAAAGCGCGTCTTCTCGGCCGCAGTGGTCGCCGGATAGAGCACGACCGGGCAACTGACCAGCGACAGCTTCAACGTTCCCTTCCAATAGGCGCGCGGGGCCATACCATTCTCCAGCGTTTTCAAGGCCTTTTGGAACCCCAACCGTCCCATCGGGTTTTGGTTCCGGGCGGGACTTTCGCCGTGATAGGCTTTGAACGCCGAACGAGAAGCGGGACCGGTCGTGCTGCAAAAACTTTCCACTTACCGACAGAAGCGGGACTTCGAGAAAACGCCGGAGCCATCGGGCAAGACCGACGTGGCGCCATCGAAACAGCGGCGGTTCGTGATCCAGAAGCACGATGCGACCCGGCTGCACTACGATCTCAGGCTCGAATTCGACGGCGTGTTCAAGTCCTGGGCGGTGACGAAGGGGCCCTCGCTCGATCCCCACGACAAGCGGCTTGCGGTCGAGGTCGAGGATCATCCGCTCGATTATGGCGATTTCGAAGGCACGATTCCGGAAGGCCAGTACGGCGGCGGCACCGTGATGCTGTGGGATCGCGGCACCTGGGAATCGGACGATCCGGAAGCCGGCTTCAAGAAGGGCGATATGAAATTCACCCTCCATGGCGACAAGCTGCAGGGAAGCTGGGTCCTGGTGCGGATGCGCAACCGCGGCGGCGAGAAGCGGACCAATTGGCTCCTGATCAAGCATCGCGACGAACATGTCCGCGAAGGTGCGGACAACGACGTTCTCGAGCAGGACAGGTCTGTCGCCTCCGGCCGCACGATGGAGCAGATCGCCGCGGGCAAGGGCCGTGCGCCGAAGCCGTTCATGCTGGCCAAGGGCACGAAGAGCAAGGCCGACGCAGTCTGGCAGTCCAATCGTGCCGAGGAGACGAAAGGGCGCACGGTGAAGCCGGCGCCGCGCACGGCGTTCAAAGCCCGCAAAGCGGCGAAGACAAGTGCCACGACCGCGACGAACGCCAGGAAGGTGTCGGAGATGCCGGATTTCGTCGCGCCGCAGCTCTGCACGCTGGTCGAGCGGCCGCCGGGCGACCAGAGCTGGTGCCACGAGATCAAGTTCGACGGCTATCGCGTCCAGCTCCGGGTCGAGGACGGCGAGGCGACGCTGAAGACCCGCAAGGGTCTCGACTGGACAAGCAAGTTCGCTTCCATCGCCGCGGAAGCTGCGTCGCTGCCGGACGTGATGATCGACGGCGAGATCGTCGCGCTCGACCATAACGGTGCGCCGAACTTCTCCTCGCTGCAAGCTGCGCTGTCCGATGGCAAGACCGACGACCTAATCTTCTTCGCTTTCGATCTGCTTTTCGCGGAGAACGAGGATTACCGCCGCCTGCCGCTCAGCGAACGCAAGGCCCGGCTGAAGGAGCTGCTGGAGCAGCGCAAGCGGAAATCGAGCCAGATCCGCTATGTCGAGCATTTCGAGAGCGGCGGCGATGCCGTGCTGCAATCGGCCTGCAAGCTCGAGCTCGAAGGCGTGGTGTCGAAGAAGCTGAACGCGCCGTATCGTTCGGGGCGCACCGAGAGCTGGGTCAAGTCGAAATGCCGCGCCGGCCACGAGGTGGTGATCGGTGGCTACAAGACCACCAACGGCAAATTCCGCTCGCTGATGGCAGGCGTGCAGCGCGGCGATCATCTCGCCTTCGTCGGCATGGTCGGCACCGGATTTGGCGCCGACAAGGTCAGGCGCATCATGCCTGCGCTGAAGGCGGTCGAGAGCAAGGAAAGCCCGTTCGGCGGCAAGAATGCGCCGAAGAAGACGCGGGACGTGCATTGGCTGAAGCCGGAGCTCGTCGCCGAGATCGAGTTTGCCGGCTTCACCGCTGACGGCAATATTCGCCAGGCGGCGTTCAAGGGCTTGCGGCAGGACAAGTCGGCCGAGGAGGTCGAGGCCGAGACGCCCGTCGACACCGACCTCGCCGAGCCCCGGACAAAGACGGTGCGCACAAAGGCGGGCGGGCGATCGAAGCAGACCGCTCAAAATGCCGAGGTCATGGGTGTCGTCATCTCCAAGCCGGACAAGGAGCTCTGGCCAGACGACGGCGATGGTGGCGTCGTCACCAAGCTGGACCTTGCCCGCTATCTCGAAGCCGTCGGCGAATGGATGATCGTCCATCTCAAGGGCCGGCCCTGTTCGCTGATCCGTGCCCCCGACGGCATCAAGGGCGAGTGCTTCTTCCAGCGCCATGCGATGCAGGGAACGTCGAACCTTCTGGAGCTCGCGCGGGTCTCCGGCGACCGCAAGCCCTACCTTCAGATCGACCGGATCGAAGGGCTTGCCGCGGTGGCGCAGATCGGCGGCGTCGAGCTGCATCCCTGGAACTGCGCGCCCTATGCCTACGACACCCCGGGCCGGCTGGTATTCGACCTCGATCCCGCGCCCGACGTCGACTTCGCCGACGTCGTCGAGGCGGCCAAGGAGATGCGGCAGCGCCTCACCGACATCGGCATGGACAGCTTCTGCAAGACCACGGGCGGCAAGGGCCTGCACGTCGTGGTGCCGCTGCTTCATGGCGCGCGCGACAAGGTGAGCTGGAAGGAGGCCAAGGCCTTTGCGCAAGGCGTCTGCCAGTGGATGGCCGACGACGATTCCGAACGCTATCTGCTCAACATGTCGAAGAAGCTGCGCAAGGGAAAGATCTTCCTGGATTATCTGCGCAACGACCGGATGTCGACGGCGGTGGCCCCGCTGTCGCCGCGGGCGCGCGCCGGGGCCACGGTCTCGATGCCGCTGACCTGGGCGCAGGTGAAGAGCGATCTCGATCCCAAGCGCTATACGCTGCGCACTGTGCCGGCCCTGCTGGCGCGATCGAAGGCGTGGGAGGGTTATGACGATGCCGCCGCATCGATCAAGGCGGCGATGAAGAAGCTGGCGGGGAAGGTGAAGTAGGCGCTTTCCAATTCCGGGCTGCGCGATAGCGCAGACCCGGAATCCTGAGGTTATGCGGCGCGTGATTCTGGGTTTGCGCTTGCGCGCGCCCCGGAATGACCGCCGGACTAGATCCGGCCCATCAGCAGCAGGATCAGCAGAATGACGATGACAAGCCCGAGGCCGCCGCCGCCGTAATAGCCGGTGCCGTAGAACGGTCCGCCGCCGATGCCGCTGAAGCCGCCGAGCAGGGCGATGATCAAAATGATCAGTATGATCGTGCCGATTGACATGCGAATCTCCTCCAGCCCTTTGTTCAAAGGGTCGTTGCAACCTGTCCCGTCGTGCGGGGGCAACTTGCCGCAGGTTGTAAAGTTCCGCCTTTGAAACACGGCCGGGGGATCAACTTGCATGGAACCTTTGTTGGTCGACCCGACATGACTATGTGAAGTCAGTCAGAAGAGGCAGGATATGTCAGCACCGCTCGTCGTCTCAATCCCGCATCGTCTCGGCCGTGAGGAGGCGGTGCGCCGGCTCAAGACAGGGCTTGGCCGCGCCGCGGCGGGCATTCCCGTGATGCAGGTCGAGGAGGAGCGCTGGAGCGGCGACACTCTGGCCTTCCGCATCCGCGCGCTTGGCCAGGTCGCGAGCGGACAGGTCGATGTTGGCGACGATCAGGTCCGGGTCGAGGTGGTGCTGCCCTGGCTGTTGCAGCGCTTTGCCGAGATAGCGCAGGCGACGATCAGGAAGCGTGGCCAATTGCTGCTGACCAAAGACGGAGGAAAGTGACTTCAGGCGCGCACGCGTTGCCGCGGCGCCCTGACGGCATTGGCCGTTCGGGCCGCGATGACCAAGGCAGGACAGTCACGGAAGGCCTGTGCGAGCGGCAAGTCGTTGCCCGCGCGGCCCGGCACGGTGTAGCCCGTGATGTCGATGGTGGCGTCGATAGCTTCCGGTGCCGGCCATTCCCGGCCTGCTTGGGTGAACGGCGCGAAATGACGCCCGGCCACGACGATCGCGGCTGCGCGGCCATGGCGACGCGCGAAGGCGATGACATGGTCGGCATGTGAGCCCCGTACCTCCAGCGGCTGGTAGCCGCCCTGCGCGAAGACGTCGCCCAGCTCGTTGCGCAGCTTGAGCAGATGCCGCGTCCAGGCCAGCTTGAGCTTGCCGTCCGGCCAGCTCTTGATCAGGCCGCTCCAATCCGGCGCTTCCAGTGATTTCAGCGCCGCATGGCGGGCGGCGAAGTCGACCGGGCGGCGGTTGTCGGGATCGACCAGCGACAGGTCCCAGAATTCGGTGCCTTGATAGAAGTCCGGCACGCCCGGCAGCGTCGCCTTGAGCGTGAGCTGACTCAGCGAGTTCAACGTGCCGAGCAGCGCGACACGGCGAGCCAGGGTTTGCAACGCCTGAAGGAATTCCGCGGACCGGTCCGGGTCGAGGATCTTCGCGATGAAGTCCCGGATGCCGTTCTCATACGCTTCATGCGGGTTGAGCCAGCTCGTCTCCTCCTTGCCCTCGCGCGCAGCCTTGAGGGCATAGGCCTGGATGCGCTCGACGAAGGCGGCATCGGCCGGCGCCTCAATCGGCCAGACGCCGAGCAGGGTCTGGTAGAGCATGTATTCGAACGTGGCCGACGGCGCGCGGAAATTGCCGTGCAGTGTGAGATGCGGTGCGTTCAGCACCTTCCAGCGCGCCACAGCGCTGGTCCATTCACCGGGAATCTCGCTGAGCGCCGCGATGCGCGTGCGCGCATCCTCACCACGCTTGGTGTCGTGGGTGGCGGTTGCCGTCATGCCCTGCGGCCATTCCCTGGCGCGGGCCTGCATGGCCTGATGGAACGCGGGAATGGTGAGGCCGGTGCTTGCGGCATCGCCGCCGACCTCATTCAACGCGAGCAGCCGGTGGAACTGATAGAACGCGGTGTCCTCCAGCGACTTCGCCATCATCGGCCCGGTGAATTGCTGCACCTTCAGCGCGAAGCGGCGCACGCGCGGGGCACTGTGCGGCGGACGGCCGGGCTTGAGCAGATCCATGGTCAAGGCATCGCGCAGGAAGTCGAAAATGCCTTCGTCGGCGGCGAACCAGTCCCGTCGGGCGCGCGCGATGGTGTCGTCGATCAGCTTGCGGTCCGGTGCCGTCGGGCCGCTGTGCGTCAGGTAGGTGCGATAGACCGGGAAATGCAGCACATAGAGCTCGAGCGCCTGTCGCAGGCTGTCGGCCGAAAAGTCGCGCGTCGAATAATGGCCGTTGGCAATGCGCGCGAGCAGGCGCGTCAGCACCGTGAATTCGCTGGTCAGCAGCGTCTCCAGCACCCGCCGCTTGGCCTCCTTGACATAAGGCGCCAGCCGCGGCGGCCGGTTGCTGATCTGCCGCCAGGTCTCGTCCAGCGCCTCCAGCCCCTTGGGATCGATCAGCACGTGGGTGATGACGTTCATCCACTCGTAGCCGGTGGTGCCCTGGACGCCGGCGAAATGCGGCAGGCGCTCGTGCTCGCACAGGATCTTTTCGATCAGCGTATAGAACGGTTTTGTCTTGCCCTGCGCATCGCGCACCAGCCGGCGGAGCCGCTGGCAATATTGGGCGGGGTCGCGCAGGCCGTCGATGTGATCGAGCCGGATTCCCTGCATTTTGCCGTCGGCTATGAGCTGCTTTACCAGCCGGTGCGTGGCGGCAAATGTGCTCGCGTCCTCGACGCGCAGGCCGGCGAGACCGTTGACGTCGAAGAAGCGGCGATAATTGATGTCGCTGGAAGCAAGCCGCCAGTGCCCGAGCTTGTAGTGCTGGCGCTCCAGGAGATGATGCAGCGTCAGCGTATGTGCCGGGCGGTCCTTGCCGGCGCGATAGGCGGCAAGGCCGCGCTTGATGATGTCGGCGGCGCCTGCGATCTCCTTGAGCTCGGCCTTGAAGCCGGGAGCTTCCTTGCGATTGGGACGCCGCAGCCCCGTGTGACGGGTCGCGAGCGACAGCAGGCGCTTGCCGGGCTCCGTTTCCGCCGCGTCCGCCTCCTTGACGACCATCCGCAGCACCTCGCCATAGCGCTCCGGCGCGATCGGCAAGCGGTGCTCGAAATACCATGCCGCGAAGCTTCCTTCGTCCGGGTCGTAGCGCAGCTCGATGTCGCCGCGCTCCAGCGCCTCGCCGTAGGACGAGCCGAGGATCGGCAGCAGCACGCCGCCACGGGCGCGGTAGGCCAGCTGGTCCCAGTCGATGTCGAAGGCGGCGGCGTGCGGCGAGGCCTGGCCCCATTCCAGCACGTCGAGCCACCAGGGATTGTCGGCAAAATGCACGCCGACATGGTTGGGGACGAAATCGATGACGAGCCCGAGATCATGCTGCTGAAGCGTCTCGCTCAGCCGCGCAAAGCCGGCTTCGCCGCCGAGCTCGGGATTGAACTGGCCGTGATCGACCGTGTCGTAGCCATGGGTCGAGCCCTTGCGGGCCTTCATCACCGGCGAGGCGTAGAGATGCGTGATGCCCAGCGCCTTGAGATAAGGCACGACCGCGGCAGCCTTGTCGAAATCGAAATCCGCGGTGAGCTGGAGCCGGTAGGTCGCGAGCGGAATGGCGGGAGGCATCCTAACCTCCGAGGCGCCAGACCACGGACCAGGGCGGGAGCCGCTCGCCGGATCCGCCGCCCCAGATCGGCGTGCCCGTGCTGACGCTGGAGGTGATCTCGTGATCGGACAGATTGGCGACAAGGCGCAACGTCGTGCCGTCGCCCATGCGCCAATGTGCGGTGAGGAGGCCGTTGTCGGCCGCCTCGGCATCACCGAAGCTTGCGCCCTTCAGCCGCGGCATGATCTCCTTGCGACGGATGCCGAGCAGCTCTCGCACCAGCGCAAGCCGTGCATCCTGTTGCGGCGTGCGGCCGGTCCAGTCGAGCACGGCCGATTGCAGCGTTGCCGGATCGAGCGGGTCGGGCACCTCGTCGCCGTATTTCTCGTAGGCCCAGGCATATTCCCGCCTGCGCCCCTTGCGCACGGCCTCGGCGAGTCCGCCGTGGAAATCGCAGAAGAACGGGAAGGGGACCGTCGAGCCCCATTCCTCGCCCTGAAACAGCATCGGCACCATCGGCGCGAGCAGCGTCACCGCGAGCGCGGCCTCGATCTGCTCTGGCGATGCCAGGCTTTCCAGCCGCTCGCCAAGCGGGCGATTGCCGATCTGGTCGTGGTTCTGCAGGAAATTGACGAAGGTCGCCGGCGGCAGCTGGCCGCTCGGCTCGCCCCGCGGCTTCTTGCCCCAGAATTCCGAGATCTCGCCCTGATAGACGAAGCCGGAGGCGAGCGCGCGGGCGAGGTCCATGCGCGGCGTCTGATAGTCGCCATAGTAACCGGCATGCTCGTCGGTCAGCATCACGTGCCAGACGTGATGATAATCGTCGTTCCACTGCCCGCGATATTTGCCGTTCGGCGGCTCCTGCGCGGCATCGAGCAGGCTGGCGCGGTTGTCGCCGTTCTCCAGCACGAGATGGATATGGCGTCCCGTGGCCTTGGCGAGCTCGCCGGTGGCGACGCTGAGGTCCTGCAGCATCGACTGCTCGCCCGGGACGGCCATGATGTGATTGGCGGCGTCCAGCCTGAGGCCGTCGAAGCGGTAGTCGCCGAGCCAGGACAGCGCGTTCTCGACGGCGAAGGCTCGCACCTGCGGCACGCGATAATCGATCGCGCTGCCCCACGGCGTGTGCGCATCGGTGAAGAAGATCGGCGCATAACAGCCGAGGTAGTTTCCTTCCGGGCCGAAATGATTGTAGACGACGTCGAGGAACACCATCAGCCCGCGCAGATGCGCCTCGTCGATCAGCGTCTTCAGGTCTTCGGGCCGGCCATAGGCACTATCCGGCGCATACCACAGCACGCCGTCATAGCCCCAGCCGCGGCGTCCTGCGAAATCGGCGAGCGGCATCAATTCCAGCGCCGTGATGCCGGTCGCGGCGAGGTGATCGAGCTTGTCGATCATGGCACGATAGGTGCCTTCCGGCGTGAAGGTGCCGACATGGGTCTCGACCAGCACCGTCTCCTCCCAGGGACGGCCGCGCCAATCGCGCGCGCGCCAGACGAAGGCATCGTGATCGATCACCTCGCTCGGGCCAAACACGTCGTCGGGCTGGAAGGCCGAAGCGGGATCCGGCACGTCGATCTCGTCGTCGATCCTGAACTTGTATTTGCTGCCGGCGGTGAGGCCGGCAATCTCGGCGACGTACCAGCCGTCCCGCCGGCGCTGCATCGCGTGCCTGCGGTCGAGCAGGAGATCGACGCGCCGCGCGGCCGGCGCCCACAGCCGGAACGACACGCCGTCCTTCGTCGGCCTCGCCCCGAAGGATGGCCTCATAGCGCGCCTGCGAAGGCGAGCACGGATCGCGGCGGCGCCTTGCTGTCGCTCCCGGGCAGGAAGTCGATCGTATTCAGCTTGGCATCGGTCGTGTTCAGGATCTGCTGCCAGCTCTTGTATTCGGTCATTTTGGGCAATTTGAATGCGATCTCTTCGGGAGCGGCGTTCAGTACGATAAAGATCGCGGCTCCACCCGGTTCCATCGGTCCCATCACATAGGAGAGAAACCGCCCATCCGGGAATGTCCAGTCGCTCTCCGTCATCTCGTTGCCTTCAGGCGTCAGCCACAACGCGCCGTAGGAGACGCCGTCCTTGGGCCGGCCATCGAGCCAGCGATGGCTGCGCAGCTGCGAGAAACGGCGACGGATGTCGGCGAGCTGGGCGACGAAGTCGATCATGTCGTCGCCGTCCTTGCCGAGATTGTCCCAGCCGACCCAGCCGACCTCGTTGTCCTGGCAATAGGCGTTGTTGTTGCCGGATTGCGTATTGCCGACCTCGTCGCCGGCCAGGATCAACGGAACGCCCTGGGCCAACATCAGGCAGGCCAGCACGTTCTTGCGCAGCTGACGGCGCAGGCCGATGATGTTCGGATCGTCGGTCGGCCCCTCGACGCCGCAATTGTTGCTGTGATTGTCGTTGGAGCCGTCGCGATTGTCCTCGCCGTTGGCCTCGTTGTGCTTCTCGTTGTAGCTGAAGAGGTCGGCGAGCGTGAAGCCGTCGTGGACGGTGATGTGGTTGATGCTGGCGCGCGGCCGCCGTCCGTCGTGGTTGAACAGGTCGGAGGACGCGGTCATGCGGCTGGAGATGTCGCCGATCAGGCTGCCTTCACCGCTCCAATAGCGGCGCATGGCGCTGCGATAGCGGTCGTTCCATTCCGACCATTGCGAGGGAAAGGCGCCGACCTGGTAGCCGCCGAGGCCGAGGTCCCACGGCTCGGCGACGAGCTTGACGGTTGCCAGCACCGGATCTTGCCGCACGGCGGTCAGGAACGAGCTGCCGCGTTCGAAGCCGTTCGGCCCGCGCGCCAGCGTGGTGGCGAGGTCGAAGCGGAAGCCGTCGACGTGGCAGACCTCGACCCAGTAGCGCAAGGAATCCATCACCATCTGCAGCACGCGTGGATGGGTGAGGTTCACCGAGGAGCCGCAGCCGGTGAAGTCGTCGTAATAGCGCGGGTTCTCGCGGTTCAGCCAATAATAGGAGGCGTTGTCGATGCCGCGATAGCACAGCGTCGGACCGAGATGATTTCCCTCGGCGGTGTGGTTGTAGACCACGTCGAGCATCACTTCGATGCCGGCATCGTGCAGCCGCGCCACCGTGGTGCGGAAGGAATCGAGCGCATTGTCCTGGGCGTAGCGCGGCTCCGGCGCGAAGAAGGACAGCGTGTTGTAGCCCCAGTAATTGGCGAGCTTCTTTTCCACGAGAATGCGGTCGTCGACGAAACTGTGCACCGGCAGCAGCTCGACCGTGGTGACGCCGAGCTTCCTGAGGTGATCGATCATCGCGGGCGAAGACAGGCCGCCATAGGTGCCGCGCAAATTCGGCGGCACGTCGTCGCGCTTCTGCGTCAGGCCCTTGACGTGGGCCTCGTAGATGATGGTGTCTTCCCAGGGAATATTGGGCCTGATCTCGCGGCGGCCCCAGTTGAAGGTCTCGTCGACCACGACCGCTTTGGGCATGCCGCGCGCATTGTCGCGCCGGTCGAAGGACAGGTCCTCGCGCGGGCTTCCGGTGCGATAGGCGAAATGCGCATCGCTCCAGACCAGGCGCCCGGCGAGCCGCTTGGCATAGGGGTCGAGCAGCAGCTTGTTGGCATTGAAGCGATGACCGTGCTCGGGCTCGTAGGGGCCGTGCACGCGAAAGCCGTAGAGCTGGCCCGGCGAGACGTCGTTGAGATAGCCGTGCCAGACATCCTCGGTCTTCTCGGGCAGCTCGATGCGCTCGAGCTCGCGGCGGCCTTGCGTGTCGAACAGGCAGAGCTCGACCTTCTGCGCGTTGGCTGAGAACAGCGCGAAATTGGTGCCGCGTCCGTCCCAGCTTGCGCCGAGGCGTGCGGGCGATCCGGCGGTCAGGCGCATCGATCAGCTTTCCGGAACGAGGAAGATCGCAGCGAGCGGCGGAATGGTGAGGCGGAGCTCGCCGCCCTCGGCCTGGACTTCGCCGATATTACCGACATTGCTGCCGCCGTAATGGGCGGAATCGGAGTTGAGCACTTCCTTCCACTTGCCGCCGAAGGGCACGCGAACGCGATAGTTCTGGTAGACATTGGGCGAGAAGTTCACGATGACGACACACCGCGCGTTCTCGTCGAATCCCTTGCGCAGCCAGGCGAATACGTTGCGGTTGGCATCATCGGTGATCAGCCATTCGAAGCCGGCCTGCTCGCAATCCATCTGGTGCAGCGCCGGCACCGCGCGATAGAGCCGGTTGAGGTCGCGGATCAAGGCCTGGACGCCGGAATGGACCTTGTATTCGAGCAGGTGCCAGTCGAGCGACTGGTCGTGATTCCATTCGCGGCTCTGCGCGATTTCGGCGCCCATGAACAGGAGCTTCTTGCCGGGATGGCCGAACATGAAGCTGTAATAGGCGCGCAAATTGGCAAAGCGCTGCCACTCGTCGCCGGGCATGCGGCCGAGGATCGAGCGCTTGCCGTGCACGACCTCGTCATGCGACAGCGGCAGGATGAAGTTCTCCGAGAACGCGTAGTGCAGGCCGAACAGGATCTCGCCGTGATGATGCTTGCGGTGGATCGGATCCTTGCTGATGTAGTTCAGCGTGTCGTGCATCCAGCCCATGTTCCATTTGTAGCCGAAGCCGAGCCCGCCGAATTCGACCGGGCGCGAGACTTGGGGCCAGGCGGTGGACTCTTCCGCAGCAGTGGTCGCCTGCGGGAAGCGGGCGAACACTTCCGTGTTGAAGCGGCGCAGGAAGTTGATCGCCTCGATGTTCTCCCGCCCGCCATATTGGTTCGGGATCCACGCGTCGGGTGGCCGGCTGTAGTCGAGATAGAGCATGGACGCGACCGCATCGACGCGCAGGCCGTCGATGGCATAACGCTCCATCCAGAACAGCGCATTCGACACCAGGAAGTTCGTCACTTCGGTGCGGCCGTAATTGTAGATCAGCGTGCCCCAGTCGAGGTGGCGGCCCTGCAGCGGGTTGGCGTGCTCGTAGAGCGCGGTGCCGTCGAAATGGCCGAGCCCGTGCGGATCGTCCGGGAAGTGACCCGGCACCCAGTCGAGCAGCACGCCGATGCCTTCGCGGTGGCAGGCATCGATCAGCGCCGCAAAGTCGTCGGGTGTGCCGAAACGGCTGGTCGGCGCATAGAGGCCGGTCGGCTGATAGCCCCATGAGCCGTCGAACGGATGCTCGCTCACGGGCAGGAATTCGAGATGGGTGAAGCCCATGTCGCGGGCATAGGCCGGCAGCTGCTCGGCCAGCTCGCGATAGGTCAGCCATTCATTGTTGCCTTTGCGCCGCCACGAGCCGAGATGAACCTCGTAGATCGATATCGGCGCCGATAGGGCATTGATGCCTTCAGGCGCCGGGCGCGGCCGCGGCAGATGCGCCTCGTCGAACACGATCGAGGCCGTCTTCGGCCGCAGTTCGCTGGCAAAGGCCAGCGGATCGGACTTCAGCGGCAGCAGATGACCATGCGGGCCGATGATCTCGAACTTGTAGTGATCGCCGGCCTTCGCATGCGGGATGAACAATTCCCAATAGCCGTTGCCGCGCACCCGCATCGGATGGCGCCGCCCGTCCCAGAAGTTGAAGTCGCCGACCACGGAGACGCGCCGCGCATTCGGCGCCAGCACGACGAAACCGATGCCGTCGACGCCCTCGAGCCGCATCGGATGCGCGCCGAGCTTGTCGTAGAGGCGCTGATGGGTGCCTTCGCCGAGCAGGTAGAGGTCGAAATCGGTCAGGATCGGCGGAAAGCGGTAGGCATCCTCGAACTCGACGACGTTGTTGCCGAACTTCGCGCGCAGCTGGTAGTGCTTCGAGCCGTTGGGCAGGGCGCCGATGAACAGGCCGGAATCGTGGACGCGGTCGAGCGGCGCGACCTCGCCGTGGTCGCCGACCGCCTCGACATTGGTGGCCTCGGGCAGAAATGCCCGCACCACGCTTTTGCCACCCTCGGGATGCAGCCCGAGATAGTGGAAGGGGTCGGAGTGGCGACCTTCGATGATCGCGTAGGCTTCGGCAGGCAGTTTAGGCATGGGCTTCGCTCTCGGCACTGGACAGAATGCGAAGCAGTCCGGTCAGCGGCGCATGGAGCCCCTCAGGCCGGTGGGACAGCTCGTACTCTACGTCGTGGAACGCTCGATCTAGCAGGAAAAATTTCAACAGGCCTTCCGCGCATGACCGATCGTCCGGCCACAGCCTCCGGTCGGTCATGGCTTCGCGGTAGGCGGACAGGAAGGTCGCGGTGGCGCGCTCGCGCCATTCGTCGAGGGCGGCCGCGAGCCGGTCCTGCTCGTCGGAAGCGCCCGTGAGCGCGCGGCTCAGCGCCGCGTTCACAGAAAGGTCGATGGAATGGATCAGGCCGGCGACGTCGCGCGCGGCCGGCGCCTTGCGGCGCTTACTGGCCAGCGGCACGCGCGGATCGCCGTCGAAGTCGATGATGAAGATATCGTCCTTCACGATCAGAGTTTGCCCGAGCCGGAAGTCGCCATGATGACGGATGTTCAACCCGCCGATGCCCGATGGCAAGAGCGCATTCAGACCGTCGAACAGGCTGCCGCGTGCCGCGACCAGCCGGTCGATCAGGGGCCGGTCCGCCTCCCGCAGCCCGTCGCGGCTGTCGGCGAGCCGCTCGAGAACCCGCTCGGCCCGCGCCTTGAGGTCGGAGAGCCAAGTCCTGATCTGGGCGAACTCGATCGGCACGGGGGCGAGATCGTCGGGCTTTGCCGCGGCGAGCGCGACGTGCAGCTCGGCGAGCCGCCGGCCGATCTGCGCAATGAAATGCAGATACGGCGCCTGCTCCTGGGTTTCGCGTGGCATCTCATCGGCCGGCGCCAGCCGCTGCTCGTCGACGTAGCGATCGAGATACCCCGTCGTCACGGTCCAGCCGTCGCCCTGGTTCTCGACATAGGCGTGGAGCACGCCGAGCGCGCAGCGTTGGTTGCCGTCGACCAGCTCGACGCTGCCGAGCAGCGCCGGGGTGTTGACGAAGCGCGCGACCTCCGTGAGATAGTGGCCGATCTCGATCTCGGGACTGATGCCGCTTTCGAGCCGGCGGTAGATCTTGGCGACGTACTGGTTGTCGACCAGCGCGGTGCTGTTCGACTGCTCAATGGCGCGGATGCGTTCGGGCTCCTTGATGGTGTAGTCGGCGAACCGGCTGGTGGCCTTGAACTCCAGCCGCAGATTGTTCTCCTCCACCACCAGGTTCTGCGACAGGTTGCGCAGGAACAGGCCGATGAAGATCTGGTCGGTCGCAACGTCCAGCAATGTGCCTTCGCGCGCGCCCTGGCGCACGGCGGCCAGCGCCTTCGGGTTGAAGCGCTCGCGGTCGAACCGCACCCATTCGATCTGCAGCGGCATCACGTAGCGCGTCGTCGCGTCGCCCTGCCTGGTCTCGAAGAATGCGATCCAGGGCCTGTTGTCGCCGATGTCGCAGAACGGCACCGCCGAGGTGAGCGCGGTCTTGATCTGCTTGGGATTGTGCTCGGGATACCACCGCGTCCGTGACAGGAAGCCCGGCAGCACGTCGCGCTCGAACACGCCGCGCTCGCGGGCGAGCGAGACCCAGTTCGAGTTCACCGGCACCACCAGCGTCTCGAACTCCGGCACCGCGCGCGGCACCACCGGCTCGGACTTGTCGCGCTCCAGAAGCTGGAACCAGTAGAAGCCGTAGGGCCCCAGCGTGATCATGTAGGGCAGTTCGCCGATCGCGGGAAAACGCGTGCGGCCGAGCATCTCCTGCGGGATGCGGTCCTTCCACGGCGACAGGTCGAGCTCGGTGGCCTGTGCGGCGCGCGACAGATTGGCGACGCAGAGGATCACCTCGTCGCGATATTGCCGGACATAGGCGAGCACGGCGCGATTGGCCGGGCGGATGAACGTCATGCTGCCGCGGCCGAAGGCAAGCGTCGATTTGCGCACCGAGATCAGCCGCTTGGTGGCGCTGAGCAGCGACGACAGGCTGCGCGACTGCGCCTCGACGTTCACCGATTCATAGCCGTAGACGGGATCCATGATCAGCGGCGCGTAGAGGCGGGCGGGGTCGCAGCGCGAGAAGCCGCCGTTGCGGTCCGGGCTCCACTGCATCGGCGTGCGCACGCCGTTGCGGTCGCCGAGATAGATGTTGTCGCCCATCCCGATTTCGTCGCCGTAATAGATGATCGGGGTGCCGGGAAAGGACAGCAGCAGCGAGTTCATCAGCTCGATCTTGCGCCGGTCGTTGTCCATCAGCGGCGCAAGGCGCCGGCGGATGCCGACATTGATGCGCGCGCGGGGATCGTTGGCGTAGGTGGTCCAGAGATAGTCGCGCTCGACGTCGGTGACCATCTCCAGCGTGAGCTCGTCGTGATTGCGCAGGAACAGCGCCCATTGGCAGCTCGCCGGGATATCAGGCGTCTGGCGCAGGATGTCGGTGATCGGGAAGCGGTCTTCCTGGGCGATCGCCATGTAGATGCGCGGCATCAGCGGGAAGTGATAGGCCATGTGGCACTCGTCGCCACGGCCGAAATATTCCTGCACGTCCTCGGGCCATTGATTGGCCTCCGCCAGCAGCAGCTTGCCCTTGGAGTAGGCGTCCAGCTCCTGGCGCAGGCGCTTGATGATCGCATGCGTCTCGGGCAGGTTCTCGTTCGAGGTGCCCTCGCGCTCGCACAGATAGGGAATGGCGTCGAGACGGAAGCCGTCGACACCGGCATCCAGCCAGCGCTTCATCACCTGGATGATGGCGCTGACCACGCGCGGATTGTCGAAATTGAGGTCCGGCTGGTGCGAGAAGAAGCGGTGCCAGTAGAACGCGCCGGCCTCGGGATCCCAGGTCCAGTTCGACTTCTCGGTGTCGGTGAAGATGATGCGCGTGCCCTGGTACTTCTGGTCGGTGTCGCTCCAGACATACCAGTTGCGCGCGCTCGAGCCCGGATGGCTGCGCCGCGCGCGCTTGAACCATTTGTGCTGGTCCGAGGTGTGGTTGACGACGAGCTCGGTGATGACGCGCAGGCCCCGCTTCTGCGCTTCCTGGATGAAGCGCTTGAAATCCTTCATCGTCCCGAAATCGGGATTGACCGAGCCGTAGTCGGCGATGTCGTAGCCGTCGTCGCGGCCGGGCGAGGGATAGAACGGCAGCAACCAGAGCGCGGTGACGCCGAGCTCCTGCAAATAGGGCAGCCTCTCGGTCAGCCCGGCAAAGTCGCCGATGCCGTCATTGTTGCTGTCGGCGAAGGCCTTGACGTGGAGCTGGTAGATGATGGCGTCCTTGTACCAGAGCTCATCCACGACCTCGGCAGCCTCAGCCTTCTTGGTATCGACGGCAGACAGAACATTCATGGCGTGACCCCTTACGCCAGGCAGCGGAACAGAAGTGCCGGATCGCGGTCGGGATCGATACGCAACTTGATGCCGCCCCATTCGATGCGGGATTGTTCGCCGGTGAGCAGGTTTTCGAGTGTCGTCACATGGTGACGCCTTCCGCCGGCGTCAACCGTGAGATCGCCGAGCGCCAGCCAGCATTCACGCGCATGGCGCGACAGCGCGATCACGACGATGACAATGTTGGCCGGATCGGCGGCCTCCTTGGCGAAAGCGATCGTCTCGCCGTCCTCGATGCCGAGAAAGCGCAAGTTCGCGGTCTGCTGGAGCGCCGCGTTGTCGTTGCGGATGCGGTTGAGCGCGGCGATGTAGGGTTTGATGTTGCCGGGTTTGTCCCAGTCGCGCTGCCTGATCTGGTACTTCTCGGAATCCAGATATTCTTCGCGGCCGGGAATGGCGTCATGCTCCAGCAGCTCGAATCCGCTGTAGATGCCGTAATTGCCCGACAGCGTCGCCGCCAGTGCGACGCGCGACTTGAAGGCCCAGGCCTCTCCGCTCTGCAGGTGAAAGGGCAACAGGTCAGGCGTGTTGACGAACATGTTCGGGCGGTAGAAATCGCGTTCGGGATAGCGCGTCAGCTCGCCGAGATATTGCTCCAGCTCCCACTTTTCCGTGCGCCAGGGGAAATAGGTGAAGGACTGCGCGAAGCCGAGCTTGGCGAGGCCCTTCATCAGCTTTGGCCGTGCATAGGTCTTGGAGAACAGGATCACGTCGGGATGACGGCGGCGGATGTCGCGGATCAGCCACTCCCAGAACGCGAGCGGCGCCGTGTCGTGATTGTCTATGGCGAAGATGGTCACGCCCTTGTCGATCCAGAACAGCATCGCATCGCGAAACGCGTTCCACAGCCCGACGCGATCGACCGAATTGAAATCGGGGATGACGATGTCGGAATAGGGGCCGTCCGCCGCCTTCACCGAGCGGTCGGGCCGCCATTTGAACCATTCCGGATGTTGCGTCAGCCAGGGATGATCCGGCGAGCACTGCACCGCGAAGTCCAGCGCAAGCTCGAGCCCGTATTCGAGACAGGTGGCAACCAGCGCGCGGAAGTCCTCGATCGTGCCGAGCTCCGGATGCAGCGCATCGTGGCCGCCCTCGGCGGAGCCGATAGCATAGGGCGAGCCGGGATCGCCTTCACGGGCCATCGGCGCGTTGTTGCGGCCCTTGCGGCTTGTCTTTCCGATCGGGTGGATCGGCGTGAAGTAGAGCACGTCAAAGCCCATCGCGGCGATATCTGGCACGCGCGCGATGCAGTCGCGCAGCGTGCCGTGCCGGCCCGGCAATGCGCCCTGGCTGCGCGGCATCATCTGATACCAGGTGCTGAAACGCGCCTTGTCGCGGTCCGCGGTCAGCGGAAAGAATGGCGAGCGCGTCAGATCCGGCCGCGACTGGCTCTCGGCCATGGCTTCGCCGAGCTCGGTTGCGAGCAGCGAGGTGATGTCGCCGTTCCTCAAGTAATCTTCGCACTGCCTGATGATGATCGCTGCGGCGTCCTGCCCCGCGCCATGCGCCTTGGTCAAAAGCCCGGCACCCTCGATCGCATCGAGGGTGATATCGGCCCCGGTGCGCCGTTTTCGCGCGACGGCGTGCGACCAGGTGGCGAACTCGTCGGTCCAGGCTTCGATCGCGTAGACATATTGGCCGGGCTCAGGGGGCGTGAACGCGCCGGACCAGCGGTCATTGCCGTGATGGGTCATCGGCTCGCTCCGCCATTCGCGCTCCTGCTCTCCTCGCCAGATCAGCGCGGCTGATATCACGGCCTCGCCGTCGCGGTAGATGTCGGCCCAGACCTCCACCGGCTCGCCCGCGATCCGCTTCACGGCGAAACGGCCGCCGTCGATCGCGGGATAGACGTCCTCGATCAGGAAAGCGCTGCCGGCCGCGGCACTTTCGACAGTTTGAATTGTCTTGTTCACGGTGATGCCATTGACAAGAAAGCAGGAGCCCGTTTCCCTTGTCGGGAACCCACGCTTGATACCATTATAGAAAGCCGCTTGTGTGTCATTGGTTCCCTTGGGAACGGCAAGCGGAGTTCGCGAGTTACCCCTGACTAACCTCTTCCGCGATCTCGTTAAATCGATGCCCCTGGCCAAACCATGGCCTGCAAGCTGCGTGCCGAATGGATCTTTTAGCTCAAGCCCGGATCAAGGGCGTTCAGTCCGAATTCATCGACGCCCTCGGCAAGCTGCGGGTCACCGCGCCCGAGGCGCTCAAATCCATCCTCGACGCCCTGCCAGAGAAGCGGGTCTACCGCTTCGTCAGCGGGCCGGTCGTGGTGCGCGCCCTGGGGCATCCGCGTACCGAACTGGCGGCAACCGGGACCCCGCCGCTGAAATGGAAAATCTTCGGCAACGGCGATGTGATCGCACAAGGCGAGACTCGCGAGCCGGTCATTGCCTGGCCGGCCGGCCTGCCGCTCGGGTATCACCGCCTGACGCTCACCGATGCCGCAGGTGCGAGCGAAGACGTGCCGATGATCGTGGCGCCCGAACGCTGCTTCGGCGGCGATTTCGACCGCGGCTGGCTGCTCGCCGTGCAGCTCTATAGCGTCCGCTCCGACCGCAATTGGGGCATCGGCGATTTCACCGATCTCGCCGGCCTGGTCCGGCTCGCCAAGCAGCTCGGGGCCGACGGCGTCGGGCTCAATCCGCTGCATGTCCTGTTCGACGATCAGCCGGCCGATTGCAGCCCCTATTCGCCGAACAGCCGGCTCTTCCTCAATCCGCTCTACATCGACGTCGAGGCCATACCTGAATTCTCGGCCGACCTCGTGCCCGACGCGGCCGCGACGGCCGCCCGTCTGCGCGAGGGAGATCGCGTCCCTTATGCCGATATGGCGGCGCTGAAATGGCTGGGCCTGCGCGCGGCCTTTAGCAGCTTCGTGACAAGTGCGAGCGAGGCGCGTCGCAAGGCGTTTGACGCCTTCCGAGCCGCCCGCGCGCCGCTGTTGTCCCGCTTTGCCTGTTTCGAGGTGCTGCGGCATCGCTTCACTGGACCCTGGTGGGAATGGCCGGCGGAATGGCAGCGGCCGGATGAGGCGAAATTCGCCGAGCTGCGCAACGGTCCCGACAAGCGAGAGGTCGAGTTCGTCGAATTCGTGCAATGGACGGCCGACAGCCAGCTGCATGCAGCCAAGGAGTTGGCCGGCCAGCTCGGCATGCGGGTCGGGCTCTATCTCGACGTTGCCGTCGGCGTGCAGTCCAACGGCTTCGATGCCTGGAACGAGCAGACGGCGATCTCGCGTCATCTCGCGGTCGGTGCACCTCCCGACGTTCTCAACACCATCGGCCAGGATTGGGGCCTTGCCGGCTTCAACGCCGGCGGGCTGGAAGCGCAGTCCTTCGTCCCGTTCGCCGACATGCTCGCGGCCTCGATGCGTCATGCCGGCGCCATCAGGCTCGATCACGTGCTCGGCCTGAAGCGGCTCTATCTCGTGCCGCGCGGCTTCAAGCCCGACAACGGCGCCTATGTGCAGATGCCGTTCGAGGCGCTGCTGGCCGCCGTGGCGCGCGAGAGCGCGGCCCATAAATGCATCGTGATCGGCGAGGACCTCGGTACCGTGCCGGAAGGTTTCCGCGAGATGATGCAGGATTTCGGCATCTGGTCCTATCTCGTCATGATGTTCGAGCGCGACGATGCCGGACATTTCCGCAACGTCGATCATTACCGGCCCAATGCGCTGGTGACGCTGAACACGCATGACCTGTCGACCTATGCCGGCTGGCGCTCCTTCAGCGATCTCAGGATGAAGCGCTCGCTCGGGCTCGATCCCGGCGAGAACGACCAGGCGCGCTGGGATGCGCTCGGCAGGCTCGACGAGATCCTGCGCCAGAACGGCATCAAAGCCAACGATCTCTACTCTGTGCTCGCGTTCCTCTCGCGCACGCCCTCGCGGCTGCTGGCGGTGTCGCTGGAGGATCTGCTGGGCGTGATCGACCAGCCCAACATCCCCGGCACGATCGACGAGCATCCGAACTGGCGGCAGCGCCTGCCGGTCGCGCTCGATGAGATCGCGTCCAAGATCGATCTCGCAGCCTTGAAGGCTGCGACACGGGAACGTTCATTGCCCGGCGGGAATTGAACAGCGGGGCATTGCTAGGCTCGCACGACATTGTCTCAGAGGATCGAGGACTATGCGCTGATCGGCGATTGCGAGACCGCGGCGCTGGTCGGGCGCAACGGCTCGATCGACTGGCTGTGCTGGCCCGCCTTCGATTCCGACGCCTGCTTTGCCGCCATTCTCGGCACCCACAAGAACGGGCGCTGGCTGATCGCACCATGCGAGGACGCGACCCGCATCTCGCGGCGCTATCACGACAACACCCTCATCCTCGAGACGCGATTCGAGACGAAGAGCGGCACCGTCGCGCTGATCGACTTCATGCCGCCGCGCGGCAAGGCGTCCGACATCGTGCGGCTGGTGCGCGGCCTCGAGGGCAATGTGAAGATGCGGATGCAGCTCGTGATCCGCTTCGGCTTCGGCGCCGACATTCCCTGGGTGCGGCGGATGGATCACTCGCTGCTGGCAATCTGCGGCCAGGACATGACGGTGCTGCGAACACCCGTCGAGACCCGCGGCGAGGATCTGACGACGATTGCCGAATTCGAGGTCGGTGCGGACCAGACCGTGCCCTTCGTGCTGACCTACGGCCCCTCGCATATCGAGCCGCCCGCGCTGATCGATCCCGAGGTCGCGCTGCAGGAGACCGAAACATTCTGGCGGGACTGGTGCGGTCACTGCACCCGCGACGGCGACTACCAAGACCTCATCCTGCGCTCGCTGATCACGCTGAAGGCGCTGACCTTCGCTCCGACCGGCGGCATCGTCGCGGCACCCACCACGTCCCTGCCGGAAAAGCTCGGCGGCAGCAGGAACTGGGACTACCGCTTCTGCTGGCTGCGCGATGCCACCTTCACGCTGCTGGCGCTGATGAACTCGGGCTACACAGAGGAAGCCTCGGCCTGGCACAATTGGCTGCTGCGCGCGGCCGCCGGCTCGCCGGCGAACATGCAGATCATGTACGGCATCTGGGGCCAGCGGCGGCTTTTAGAATGGGAGGCGGGCTGGCTCGGCGGCTACGAGGGCGCTCAGCCCGTGCGCATCGGCAACGCCGCGCATGCGCAGCTCCAGCTCGACGTCTATGGCGAGTTGATCGATGCCTTCCATCAATCGCGCATGGCCAAGCTCAAGCTGGACGAAGAGAGTTGGGCGCTGGAATGCGCCGTCCTCAATCATCTCGCCGAGGTCTGGGACCACCCCGATCACGGCATCTGGGAGCGGCGCGGCCAGCCCAAGCACTACGTGTTCTCCAAGGTGATGACCTGGGTCGCCTTCGACCGCGGCATCAAGAGCGCCGAGACCTTCGGCTTCAAGGCGCCGCTCCTGCACTGGCGCACCTTGCGCGATGCGATCCATCGCGATGTCTGCAACAGGGGTTTTGACGCTGAGGTGGGCGCCTTCGTCGAATCCTACGGCACGAAGTTGCTCGATGCCAGCGTGCTGCTGCTGCCGGCCGTCGGCTTCCTGCCGGCGTCGGATCCGCGCATCTGCGGCACCATCGCCGCCGTCGAGAGCTGCCTGATGCGCGACGGCTTCGTGCTGCGCCATGACCCGCGCGAGTTGCCTCCGGGACAGCCGCCGCTCGAAGGCGCGTTCCTGGCCTGCAGCCTGTGGCTCGCCGATGCCTATGTGCTATCAGGCAATCTCGACAAGGCGCAGCAACTGCTCGATCGCGTGATCGGCGTCGCCAACGACGTCGGGCTGCTCGCCGAGGAATACGACTCGGTCGCCCGCCGCCAGACCGGCAACTTCCCGCAGGCGCTGACCCACATCGCGCTGATCAACACGGCACACAATCTGTCTGCGGCACGGCAGAAGAGCGAGAAGCCGGCGATGCAGCGGTCGCAGTAAGGATGGCAGCGCGCTCTCCGTTCCCTCCCTCCTTGTGCAGGGCTATCGCATATGACTTGTGACGTCGGCCTGCGCGCACGCCTCGTCCTTCGAGACGGCGCTGACGCGCCTCCTCAGGATGAGGCTAATCAGCGTCAGTGCTCGTTGAAACTGCTACCGCGCACTCCGCCCTCATCCTGAGGCGCCCGCCCAAAGCGGGCGTCTCGAAGGATGGCCGCCGGGAAAAGCTCTCAAATGCGATAGCCCTGCCTTGTGGGGGAGGGGCAGGGAGGGGGTGCCGCTCGGGGATTCTCTCCATCGCGCATCTGCCCTCGATGCATCGTCAACAATCGGCGCCTTTTCCTGGGCTACCCCTCTCCCTAACCCTCCCCCACAAGGGGGGGAGGGAACACACCGCAGGCGCGGAGGCAGTGGGGCCGATCGTTCAGCTCACCCCATTCCGCGTCAGGATCATCTCCATCGCCTCGGCAAAACCGTCCTGCTCGTT
Organism: Bradyrhizobium sp. CB1015; assembly: GCF_025200925.1. Taxonomy (GTDB): domain Bacteria; phylum Pseudomonadota; class Alphaproteobacteria; order Rhizobiales; family Xanthobacteraceae; genus Bradyrhizobium. The sequence goes on from NZ_CP104174.1 coordinate 2,701,797, forward strand.
GCTTGCAGTGACATGCGTCGCCTCGTCCTTGACGTTGTCGGCGGCGTTGCCCATGGCGATCGAGGTGCCGCTGACGCGGAACATCGCGAGATCGTTCTGCATGTCGCCGATGGTGGCAACCGCGTCGGTTGAGATGTCGAGCCGCTTGGCCATGGCCTGCACGAACGTGCCCTTGTCGAAGCCGGGCGGCGTGATGTCGAGATAATAGGTCTGCGAGCGCACCGCGGTGGCATCACTGCCGAGCGCCTCCTGCATCGCCTTCTCGCAAGCGGCGAGCCTTGCCGCATCGGCGCTGGCGCCGACGATCTTGCAGGCGCTCGAAAGGTACGGCGAAAAGTCGGTCACGATGGTCGGGTCGGCGCGGATCGTGTGCTGCTCGTGCGCGACGTAGCTGCCGCTTGGATTGTCGATCAGCCATTTGTCGGTGGTGAACAGCCAGATGTCGGCGCCGTAGTCGCGCAGGATCTGCAAGGAACGCTCGGCCGCGCCCGCGGGAAGCAGGTGCTGCTCGAGCGGCCGCATCTCGGGATCGACGATCGAGGAACCGTTGAACGGGCCGACCGGCAGCCACAGCGCCAGCGGCTCGATCAAGAAGCGCATGCCGATCGCCGGCCGGCTGGAGGTGATGGTGAAGCCGATGCCGGCCTGGTGCAGCCGCTGCACAGCGTTCTTCGCGCGCTCCGTCAGCGTCTTGTCCTTGGTCAGCAGCGTGCCGTCGACGTCGGAGACCACGAGTGAGATTTGCGTCATGGCAGGACCTTAGGGATTGCGCCGCCCAGTTTCAGCTGCCGCACGATGCCGTCCACGATCGCCTCGACGGTCTCGTCGATCGAGACGGTGACGACGTGCTCGCTCGCCTCCGGCGGCTCCAGCGTCTCGAACTGGCTGGTCAGCAGTCCGGGCGGCATGAAATGTCCCTTGCGCTGCGCGAGCCGTTCGGCGATCAGCTCCTTGGTGCCCTTCAGGAAGACGAAGCGGACGTCGTCGCGTCCGCGTAGCAGCACGTCGCGATAGGCGTGCTTCAGCGCCGAGCAGGCGATGATGACGTGCTCGCCGCGGCCGCAGACCCGTGCGATCTCGTCGGCGATGGCATTCAGCCACGGCCAGCGGTCTTCGTCGGTGAGGGGATGTCCGGCCCGCATCTTCTCGACATTGCTGGCGGGATGAAAACTGTCGCCGTCCTCGAAACGCCAGCCGAGGCGCTCGCCGAGCGCCTTCGCGACCGTGCTCTTGCCCGAACCCGACACGCCCATCACGATCAATGCACAAGGTGCTTCAGCGCGGCCCACGAATTTCCTCCGGAAGCGCAGCGTTGTCGACCAGCCAGACGGTCTCGCCGTTCGAGCGCGCGCGTAAGGCCGGCAGATTCTCGCCATTGACGAGGCGCGTCAAGATCGGCCGCTTGTCGTGCCCGGCAATCTCGAACAGCATCTCTCGGCAGGAGGCCAAAGCGGGCAGGGTGAGCGAGACCCGTGGCACGAACGGCGCGACGTTCGCCTTGGGCACGCCGACCACCCAGCGTCGGGTCTCCTCGATCTCGGGGTAACCGGGAAATAGCGAAGCGGTGTGGCCGTCCGGCCCCGCGCCCATCAGGACGAGATCGAACAGCGGACGCGCTGGATCGAGCTGGTCTGCGCCATAAAAGGCCCGCAGCTCGCGCGCGTAGGCTTCCGCAGCGGCATCGGGATTGTCCGCCGTGGTCGGAACCGGGTGGATATGGCCGGCGGGCGCATGGCGGTCGAGAAACGCCGCGCGCGCGACCGCCATGTTGTTGAGGGGGTCGCTTTCAGGCACGAAGCGCTCGTCGCCGATGAACCAGTGCACGCGGTCCCACGGAATCCTGCCGCGCCAGGCCTCGCTGCCGAGCAACTGATACAGCTTCTTCGGGCTGGAGCCGCCGGTGAGGCAGATCGCGATGCGGCCGGCATTAGCCGCGATCCGCGCCATCACGCGTTCGGCCGCGGCGCGGGCGAGAGCTTCGGCATCGGCCTCGACGATCAGCTTCGGCTGCTCGGCCTGAGCCATCACGAGTACTTCCGCCAGCTTCGCCCGTCGCGCCGGAGCAGCTCGTCGGCGCAGGCCGGGCCGTCGCTGCCGGCTTCATAGGTCTCGATGCCGTTGGTGCCCGCGCTCTTCCAGGCGTCCAGGAACGGCTGCACCGCCTGCCAGCCGGCCTCGATGCCGTCGGCGCGCTGGAACAGGATGTTGTCGCCGATCATGCAGTCGTAGATCAGCGTCTCGTAGCCGGTCGAGGGATCGGCGCGGAAATAGTCGCCGTAACGGAACTTCATCTCGACACCATCAATGGTGACGCTCGGCCCGGGGACCTTGGCGTTGAACTGGAGCTCGATGGTCTCGGTCGGCGCGATGCCGATGGTGAGGAAGTTCTGCGACAGCCGGTCGACGTCCGTGCCTGAAAACATCGACAGTGGCGCCTGCTTGAACTTGATCGCGACCTCCGTGCGCTTGTGCTTGAGCGCCTTGCCGGTGCGCAAATAGAACGGCACGCCGGCCCAGCGCCAATTGTCGATCATCAGCTTCAGCGCGACATAGGTCTCGGTGGTGCTATCAGGCTTGACGTCCGCGGTCTTGCGATAGTCCGAGATCTCGTCGTCGCCGATGCGGCCGGCGAGATATTGCGCGCGCACCGAATTCCTCAGCGCCTCTTCCCGGCTGGGCTGCTGGATCGATGTCAGCACGTCCGCCTTCTCGGAACGCACGGAGTGCGCATCGAAGCGGGCCGGCGGCTCCATCGCCACCAGCGACATCAGCTGGAACAGGTGGTTCGGCACCATGTCGCGCAGCGCGCCGGTGGCATCATAGAAGCCGCCGCGGTGACCGACGCCGAGCTTCTCTTCCACGGTGATCTGGATGTGGTCGATGTGGTTGCGATTCCAGATCGGCTCGAACATGCCGTTGGCAAAGCGCAGCACCAGGATGTTCTGCACCGTTTCCTTGCCGAGATAATGATCGATCCGGTAGACTTGGTGCTCGTCCATGATCTTCAGCAGCTCGGCATTCAGCGCGCGGGCCGAGGCGAGGTCGGTGCCGAACGGCTTTTCGATCACAAGCCGCCGCCAGGCGCCGTTCTGCTTCATCATGCCGGTGCGGCCGAGCTCCCGTGCGGTCGGCGCGAACGCGGCGGGCGGCGTTGCCAGATAGAACAGCCGGTTGCCGCCGGTGTCCTGGGCGCATTCCAGCGAATCCAGATGCTGGCGCAGGCGGTCAAAGGAGGGCGGATCCTTTGCGTCGGCCTCGACGAAGGTCACGCATTCCAGCAGCCTCGTCGCGATGTCATCGTCCACCGGGCGCGTTGCGAATTGCCGCAAGCCCTTCAGCAGGCTGTCGCGCAGCTCCTCATCCGACTGGCCCCTGCGGGCCACGCCGACGACGCAGAATTTTTCCGGCAACAGGTGCTCCGCGGCCAGATTGTAGAGCGAGGGCATCACCAGGCGATGGGTGAGATCGCCGGTGACGCCGAAGATGACGAAGGCGCAATTTTCCGGCTTGCGCTTTGGCTGCGGGTCTTTTGTCACGAATAGTCGGCCTTCGCTTGGTTACTCGTTACTTCGGCTTCGCGCCGCCCGGCTGCGTCGGCTCCTTGTGCCCGCCGAACCCTGCGCGCATCGCCGAGAGAATTTTCTCGGCGAAAGTGTGTTCCTTGCGGGACCGGAAACGTGCGTAGAGCGCCGCGGTCAGGACCTCGGCCGGCACGGCCTCGTCGATCGCGGCATTCACGGTCCAGCGGCCTTCGCCGGAATCCTCAACGAAGCCGGAATATTCGGCGAGCTGCGGACTGTCGGCGAGCGCTGTCGAGGTGAGGTCGAGCAGCCAGGATGGAATCACGCTGCCGCGCCGCCAGACTTCGGCGATGTCGGCGAGATCGAAATCGTAGCGGTGGTCCGCCGGCAAGGCGTCGATATTGGCATTCTTCAGGATGTCGAAGCCTTCGGCATAGGCCTGCATCAGGCCGTATTCGATGCCGTTGTGGATCATCTTGACGAAGTGGCCGGCGCCGACGGGCCCGGCGTGGATGTAGCCCTGCTCGATGCGGGGATCGCGGCCGTCGCGCCCCGGCGTGCGCGGAATGTCGCCGGCGCCCGGCGCGAGCGCCGCGAAGATCGGATCGAGCCGGTCGACCACCTGCTTCTCGCCGCCGATCATCATGCAATAGCCGCGGTCGAGGCCCCAGACGCCGCCGGACGTGCCGACGTCGACATAGTGGATGCCGCGCGCCTTCAGCGCCTTGCCGCGGCGGACGTCGTCCTGCCAGAACGTGTTGCCGCCGTCGATGATGACGTCGCCTTCCTGCATCACGCCGGCGATCGTCTCGATGGTCGTTTCCGTGATGCGTCCAGCCGGCAGCATCACCCAGGCCGAGCGCGGCCGCTCCAGCTTGGCGACGAACTCTTCGAGCGTCGCCGAGCCGACCGCGCCGTCGGCGGCGAAGCTAGCTACGGCCTTAGCGTCCTTGTCGTAGACCACTGTCGAGTGCCCATGGCGCATCAGGCGGCGAACGATGTTGCCGCCCATTCGGCCGAGGCCGATCATGCCGAGTTGCATCTGCATTATTCCTTTAGTTCAGCGCGTCGTTGAGCGCTGCATTGAGCGCGGCGAGGCCTTTCTCGAGCCCGCCCTTCAGGTGCACCCGCAGCGCACGCCGGCCGCGTTCCGTCAGCACCTCGAAATCGCCGCGCGCCTGCGCCGCCTTGATCACGCCGAAGCTCGCCTTCTGGCCCGGCACAGGCAGGTCCTTGGCATCGTCGGCGGTGATCTGGAGGAACACGCCGCTGTCGGGCCCGCCCTTGTAGGCCTGTCCCGTCGAGTGCAGGAAGCGCGGCCCGAACTCGGCGCAGGTCGCGACATGCCGCTTCTCGCGCACCTCGAGCCGCATCGCCTGGAGCGCGTCGATCGTGGCCTTGTCACGCGCGATATAGCCGAGCAGGGCGACGTAGTCTCCGTCGCTGGATCGCGACAGATGCGCCTTCAGCCAGGAGCTGAGATCGCCATTGGCGCCCGCGGCGCGTAGCGCCGTCGCATTGGCCTCGTCGGTGTAGAGATCGGCTTCCTTGGTGCTGACCACCGGCTCTTCCGCCGGCAGCTTGCCGGTCTTCTCGAACGCGGCGGTGAGTTCGCGGGTCTTGATCTTGGCCGCTTCCACGTCCGGCTGGTCAAACGGGTTGATGCCGAGAATGCTGCCGGCCACGGCGGTGGCCATCTCGAAGCGGAAGAATTCCTGGCCGAGATGCTCGATCGACTTCATGACGATGCGCACCACGGGATGACCCGCCGCCTCGATCGCGGCCAGCTGGGAATCGTGCGCGGCGTCCGCTTCGCCTTCGACACGGATGTCGATGAAGAAGCGGTCGTTGCCGTAGACGGAGGGATCGCCCAGCGGCTCGCCCTCGATCGGGATCAGGCCCTTGCCCTCCTTGCCGGTCGATTCCGCGATCAGCTGCTCGGCCCAGGCGCCGAAATCGGCGATCTTCTTCGACGCCAGGATCGTCACCTTGTCGCGGCCTTCGAGCCCTGCGAGACCCATGGCAAGCCCGAGCTGCACGCCCGGATTTTCTGACGGCGGCACATCGGGGCCGCAGGAGCGGGCCATCGCGAGCGCATGCTTGACGAAGGTCTTGACGTCGATGCCCGCGGTTGCCGCCGGCACCAGCCCGAACGGCGAGAGCACCGAATAGCGTCCGCCGATCGAGGGCTCGCCATGGAAGATGCGGGCGTAATGAAGGCTCTTCGCCGCCTTCTCCAGCGACGAGCCGGGGTCGGTCACCGCGATGAAGCGATGGCCGGTCTTCACCTTTGCACCCACCGCCTTGGCAACCTGCTCGTGGAAATAGTCCTTCATCGCGTTCGGCTCGGTGGTGCCGCCGGACTTGCTGGAGACGATGAAGACGGTGTTGGCGATGTCGATCTTCGCCTCCATCGCCCGCACCTGCGCCGGGTCGGTGGAGTCGAGCACGTGCAGCTTGGGGAAGCCGGGCTTCTTGCCGAAGGTCTCGGCCAGCACCTCGGGGCCGAGGCTGGATCCGCCCATGCCGAGCACGACGGCGTCGGAGAATTTCTGGCCCTTCACGCGGCCGGCATAGTCCTCGTAATCGGCAATGTCGGCCCGGTGCGGGCTGTCGAGCCAGCCGAGCCATTTGTCCTCGTCCGCACCGGTCCAGACCGACTTGTCGCGCTGCCACAGCCTGCGGATCCTGGCCGACGCCCGCCACTCCTCCGTGGTCTTGGCCAGCGCCTTGCCGAGCCCATCGCCCAGCGACAACTGCTGGCGGTCGAGTGCGGGCCCGAGCACGACCGCGCGCTTGTGGGCGACGGCCCCGTAGAGCTTGTCGGCGGCATCCGCAAACAGCTTGACGCCGTCCTTGACCAGCTCTTCGGTGATCGCATCGAGCGAGATGCCGGAGCGCTCCAGCTCCTCCAGCACGCGCTTCGCGTCCTCGACATTCTCTTCCAGGCTGTCGCGCGGCTTGCCGTGGTCGCGGAACGCATCCAGCGTTGCCGGCGGCACGGTGTTGATGGTGTCGGGACCGATCAGCTCCTCGACATAGAGGACGTCGCTATAGTCCTTGTTCTTGGTGCCGGTCGAGGCCCACAGCATGCGCTGCGGCTTGGCGCCCTTGGCGGCGAGCTTCTCCCAGCGGGGGCCTGAGAACAGGCGCTTGTAGTCCTGGTAGGCGAGCTTGGCGTTGGCGATCGCGACCTTGCCCTTGAGCGCGGCGAGCCGTTCCTTCTCGGACGGATCGTTGGCGCGGGCGATCTTCTCGTCCAGCTGCTTGTCGACCACCGAGTCGATCCGGCTGACGAAGAAGCTGGCGACGCTGGCCACGTGCGACGGATTGCCGCCGCCGGCGACGTAGGTCTCGAGACCGGCGATGTAGGCCTCGGCCACATCGAGATAGACGGCCTTGGAGAACAGCAGCGTGATGTTGATGCTGATACCCTCGCTGATCAACTGCTCGATCGCCGGCAAGCCCTCCGGTGTCGCCGGCACCTTCACCATCAGGTTCTTGCGACCCACGTCTTTCCACAGCCGGCGCGCCTCGGCGACGGTTCCGGCGGTGTCCATCGCCAGATAGGGCGACACTTCCAGGCTGACATAGCCGTCGCCGCCGTTGAGGCGGTCATAGACCGGGCGCAGCACGTCGGCGGCGTTCTGGATGTCCTCGACCGCGACGGCCTCGAACAAATCGGCCACATTGCGGTCGCCGCGCTTCAGCGCCTTGCCGATCGGGGCGTCGTATTCGTCCGAGCTGCCGATCGCCTTCTCGAAGATCGATGGGTTGGAGGTGACGCCCTTGACGCCGTCGGTGTCGATCAGACGCTTCAGGTCGCCGTTGGCGATGAAGCCGCGGGCCAGGAAGTCGAGCCAGACCGCTTGTCCGTGCTTTTCCAGTTCTTTGACGGGATTCATGATGCCTATTATCTCCAAGCCTGCGGGCGAGGGGTTTTCGCGCCGGTCCTGACGCGCTATCCTCTAGCTTACATGCACCCGGGAGGGAACCAATCAAGGGTGTGGGAGTCATACCCTCCAGTGTAACTCCGTCGCGATCATGACGATCCAGGCGGGCAGAGGCTATGTTGCGTAGGGCTTGGCCGTCGCCGACAGCCAGCCTCCCCTACGGCATCCGCGATCTCCGTATCGGCAATGAATTTCTCCTCTGGGAGTCGGTCGCGGAGATTTCGGCTGAAGAAAGCCGCGGCCACAAGGCGATCGTGCGCGCGCCATCGCCGGACTCGCAGCGCCAGCTGTCCACCATCCCCACCCTGGCCCGTCGCGCACAGGATGGCCGCATCGTCATCCGCTCGGAGGATCTGGCGATCGATTTTGACACATTGCTGCGCGCCTGTCGCGACCTCCACGCGGCCAGCGGCGCGCGCACCGCATTGCAGCAGGAAGATGAACGGGGGCCGCAAGGCTTCGCCGCACTAGTGTCATAAGATCGCCGCTCCCGGATCGCTATGCTGCATTGCCGGATAGGGCCATCCCCGGGAACGCCCGGATGTTGCGACCAAGTGACATTTTCTGGAAATGAGCCAGAATAGACAAAGATTCGCACAAATTACAGGCATGTGCCTGTTCGTAACTCATGGAGTGCCTACGTTGTGCGTTGCGTCGACTTGGCACCCGGGTGTCCAATGATCGTCATGTGCTCACGCTGATTCGAAACGGCCTGAGGAACGGTCCGGTAACTGCTTTCGTTTCAGCTTGTAGCGGAACTCACGCGGAGAGGGATCATGTACAACGATTCTCTATTCAACGCTTTCGCTCGGTCGTTCGAGGCGAGAAGCCAGCACGACATGTCGATGGCGGAATATCTGGAATCGTGTCGAAGCGATCCCATGAAATACGCGAACGCGGCCGAGCGACTGCTAGCAGCGATCGGCGATCCGCAGACGATTGACACGGCCAAGGACCCACGCCTTGGCCGTATTTTTTTGAACCGCACGATCCGCACCTATCCGGCCTTCGCCGGCTTCTACGGCATGGAAGAAACCATCGAGCGCATCGTCGGTTTCTTCCGGCACGCGGCGCAGGGTCTCGAAGAGCGCAAGCAGATCCTCTATTTGCTCGGGCCGGTCGGCGGCGGCAAATCCTCGCTCGCCGAGCGGCTCAAGTCGCTGATGGAAGTGCAGCCGATCTACGTGCTCAAGGCCGGCGATGAACTCTCGCCCGTGTTCGAGAGCCCGCTCAGCCTGTTCGATCCCGATCATCTCGGGCCGATGCTGGAAGAGAAGTACGGCATTCCGCGCCGCCGCCTCACCGGCCTGATGAGCCCGTGGTGCTACAAGCGGCTGGAAGCCTTCGGCGGCGACATCTCGCAATTCCGTGTCGCCAAGATCCAGCCGTCGCGGCTGCGCCAGATCGCGGTCTCCAAGACCGAGCCCGGTGACGAGAACAACCAGGACATCTCCTCGCTGGTCGGCAAGGTCGACATCCGCAAGCTCGAGACCTACGCGCAGAACGATCCCGACGCCTACAGCTATTCCGGCGGCCTCAATCGCGCCAACCAGGGCATCCTTGAATTCGTCGAGATGTTCAAGGCGCCGATCAAGATGCTGCACCCGCTGCTCACCGCAACGCAGGAGGGCAACTACATCGGCACCGAGAACATCGGCGCGATCCCGTTCACCGGCGTCATTCTCGCGCACTCGAACGAAGCCGAGTGGGCGAGCTTCAAGGCCAACAAGAACAACGAGGCCTTCATCGACCGCATCTGCGTGATCAAGGTGCCATACTGCCTCAGGGTCACTGAGGAGCAGAAGATCTACGAGAAGCTGATCCAGGGTTCCGAGCTCGCGTCCGCGCCGTGCGCGCCCTCGACGCTGGAGACGCTGGCGCGGTTCTCGGTGATGTCGCGCCTGCGCAAGCACGAGAATTCCACGGTGTTCGCCAAGATGCGGGTTTACGATGGCGAAAGCCTGAAGGAATCCGATCCGAAGGCGCGCAGCGTCCAGGAATACCGCGATGCCGCCGGCGTCGACGAGGGCATGGACGGCGTCTCGACCCGCTTTGCCTTCAAGGTCCTGGCTGCAACCTTCAACCACGATCCGCAGGAGGTCGCCGCCGACGCCGTGCATCTGATGTACGCGCTGGAGCAGTCGATCCGCCGCGAGCAGCTGCCGGAGGAGACCGAGAAACGCTATCTCGAGTTCATCAAGGCCGAGCTCGCACCGCGCTACGCGGAGTTCATCGGCAACGAGATCCAGAAGGCCTATCTGGAATCCTACTCGGATTACGGCCAGAACCTGTTCGATCGCTACGTCGACTATGCCGACGCCTGGATCGAGGACCAGGACTTCAAGGATCCCGACACCGGCCAGCTGCTCGATCGCGAGCTTTTGAACCAGGAGCTGACGAAAATCGAGAAGCCGGCGGGCATCGCCAATCCCAAGGACTTCCGCAACGAGGTCGTCAAATTCTCGTTACGGTCGCGGGCCCAGAACGGGGGCAAAAATCCGACCTGGACCTCCTACGAGAAGATTCGCGATGTGATCGAAAAGCGGATATTCTCCCAGGTCGAGGACCTGCTTCCGGTCATCTCGTTCGGGTCGAAGAAGGACGGCGAGACGGAGAAGAAGCACGGCGAGTTCGTCGCACGCATGGTTGAGCGCGGCTACACCGAACGTCAGGTTCGCCGGCTCGTCGAATGGTACATGCGCGTGAAGCAGGCCGGTTGAGGCGGATGGGAGGCGAATGGTAAAGTGCCCATTCACATTATTGACAGGCGCCTGAATCCAGGCGGTAAGAGTCTTGAGAACCGCCAGCGGTTCTTGCGTCGGGCCAAATCCCTGGTGCAGGGCGCCGTCAAGAAGACCTCGCAGGAACGCGACATCAAGGACGTCCTGGAGGGTGGTGAGGTCACGATCCCGCTCGACGGCATGCACGAGCCGCGTTTCCGCCGTGAAGGCGGGACGCGCGACATGGTGCTGCCCGGCAACAAGAAGTTCATCGAAGGCGACTATCTCCAACGCTCCGGCCAGGGCAGCGCCAAGGATTCCGGCCCCGGCGAAGGCGACAGCGAGGACGCCTTCCGCTTCGTGCTGAGCCGTGACGAGTTCGTCGATCTGTTCCTCGACGACCTCGAGCTGCCTGACCTCGCCAAGCGCAAGATCGCGCAGACCGAGAGCGAGGGCATCCAGCGCGCCGGCTACACCACGTCGGGCTCGCCCGCCAACATCTCGGTGAGTCGGACGGTGAAGCTCGCGCTCGCCCGCCGCATCGCGCTCAGGCGTCCGCGCAAGGAAGAGATCGAAGAGCTGGAAGCCGCGATCGAAGCCTGCACGGACGAGGACGAGCGTGCGGCTCTCGTGGCCCAGCTCGCAACGCTGAAGGCAAAGTCGAAGCGCATCCCCTTCATCGATCCGCTCGACATTCGCTATCGGCGCTTCGAGACGGTGCCCAAGCCCGTCGCGCAGGCCGTGATGTTCTGCCTGATGGACGTCTCCGGCTCGATGTCCGAGCACATGAAGGATCTGGCGAAGCGCTTCTACATGCTGCTCTACGTGTTCCTGAAGCGGCGCTACAAGCACGTCGAGATCGTCTTCATCCGCCACACCGACCGCGCCGAGGAGGTCGACGAGCAGACCTTCTTCTACGGTCCGGCCTCGGGCGGCACGCTGGTCTCCAGCGCGCTGCAGGCGATGCACGAGATCGTGCGCGAGCGCTTCAACCCGTCGGACTGGAACATCTACGCCGCGCAGGCTTCCGACGGCGATAATTCCTATTCCGACGGCGAGCTCACGGGGCTGCTGCTGACCGAGAAGATCCTGCCGGTCTGCCAGTTCTTCGCCTATCTCGAGGTCGGCGAGGCCGGCGGCAGCGCCTTCGATCTCTCCGACTCCTCGCTCTGGAGCCTCTACGAACGCCTGCGCAACAGCGGCGCACCGCTCTCGATGCGCAAGGTCTCCGAGCGCAGCGAGATCTTTCCGGTATTCCACGACCTGTTCCAGCGCCGCGACACTGCCCAGGAGAAGGCCGCTCCATGACGGAACGTTTGTTCGAAGGCGCCGATTGGGATTTTCACACCTTGCAGCGCATCACCGATGCCTGCGAGGAGGTGGCGTTGAAGGATCTCGGCCTCGACGTCTATCCGAACCAGATCGAGGTCATCACCGCCGAGCAGATGCTGGACGCCTATTCGTCGGTCGGGATGCCCTTGTTCTACAAGCACTGGTCGTTCGGCAAGCACTTCGCGTTCCATGAGGCGTCCTACCGCAAGGGCCTGATGGGGCTCGCCTATGAGATCGTGATCAACTCCTCGCCCTGCATCTCCTATCTGATGGAGGAGAACACGGCGACGATGCAGACGCTGGTGATCGCGCACGCCGCCTTCGGCCACAACCATTTCTTCAAGAACAATTATCTGTTCAAGCAGTGGACCGATGCCGACGGCATCCTGGACTATCTCGACTTCGCCAAGAACTATGTCATGCAGTGCGAGGAGCGCTACGGCCGCATCGAGGTCGAGCGCACGCTCGACGCCGCGCACGCGCTGATGTCGCACGGCATCGACCGCTATCCCGGCAAGAAGAAGCTCGATCTGCGCGCCGAGGAGAAGCGGGCGGGGCGCCGCCGCCAGCACGAGGAGGAGGTCTTCAACGATCTCTGGCGCACGGTGCCGAAGGGCGCCGCCAAGAGCCGGTCTACGCTCAGCATCGAGCGCCGCCGCAAGCTGCTCGGCCTGCCGCAGGAGAATTTGCTTTATTTCCTGGAGAAGAGCGCGCCGCGGCTGGCGCCCTGGCAGCGCGAGCTGCTCCGCATCGTCCGCCACATCGCGCAATATTTCTATCCACAGAGCCAGACCAAGGTCATGAACGAGGGGACGGCGACCTACGTCCATTATCGTATCATGACCAAGCTGCACGAGCAGGGTCGCATCAGCGACGGCAACTTCCTCGAATTCCTGGGCTCGCACACCAACGTGGTGTTCCAGCCCGAGTTCGACGACCCGCGCTTCTCCGGCTTCAACCCTTACGCGCTCGGCTTCGCGGTGATGCAGGACATCGAGCGCATCGTCACCAATCCGCAAGACGAGGACCGCGAGTGGTTCCCCGACATCGCCGGCAAGAACGACGTCATGGGCGTGCTGCGCGACGTCTGGGCCAATTACCGCGACGAAAGCTTCATCGGTCAATTCCTGAGCCCCAGGTTGATGCGGCACTTCCGCATGTTCCACCTGCACGATGATCCCGAGGAGCGCGCCGGCATCCGGGTCGATGCCATCCACGACGAGCGCGGCTTCCGCCGCGTCCGCCGCGAGCTGGCGCGGCAGCACGATGTCGGCTTCATCGACGCCAATATCGAGGTGGTCGACGTCGATCTCTCCGGCGACCGCCGCTTGATCCTGCATCATCACGTCATCAAGGGCTCGCAGCTCAACGAGACCGACGCCAAGCGCGTGCTGCAGCACCTGGCCGATCTCTGGACCTACGACGTCGCGCTGATCGAGGTCGACGCCAACGACAAAGTCCTGCGCGAATACGTCGTCAGCCCGCGCCCGATTCCCGCCGCGGTGGCGTGAGGGGGCCGGTTGCGTCTAGCGCTTGACGATGAGCCCCTGCTGGCGCACCGACGAAGGTGTGTTCCCTCCCCCCTTGTGGGGTAGGGCTATCGCATTTGAGAGCTTTTCCCTGCAGCCATCCTTCGAGACGCCCGCTTTGGGCGGGCTCCTCAAGGATGAGGACCGAGTGCGTTGTGCCTGCTTTTGGACGAGCACGAATGCCGCTTAGCCTCATCCTGAGGAGGCGCGTAAGCGCCGTCTCGAAGGACGAGGCGTGCGCGCAGGCCGCCGCCACAAGTCATATGCGATAGCCCTGCCCCACAAGGGGGGAGGGAACGGAGAGAGGGTACCACTTAGGGCTTCTTCCCCGGCTTCTTCTTCGCCTTGCTTGCATTCAGCTCCACCGCCGCGCGGATCAGTGCCTTCAACGCCTTCTCGTCGATCGTCTCGCCCTCGCGGATGTCGATCGCGCGGCGCACATTTCCGTCGAGGCTGGAATTGAACAGACCTGCGGGGTCCGCCAGCGCCGCGCCCTTGGCGAAGGTCAGCTTCACGACTTCCTTGTAGGTCTCGCCGGTGCAGATGATGCCGTCGTGCTCCCACACGGGAACGCCGCGCCATTTCCACGCCTCGACGACGTCAGGATCCGCTTGCTTGATCAGGCCGCGGATGCGCGCGAGCATCTCGCCGCGCCAGTCGCCGAGCTCCTTGATCCGGCCGTCGATCAGCTTTGATGGCGAAGCGGTGCCTGCTTCCTTCGCGCTGCTCTTCTTTGCCGTCACGGGCTTCCTCATCATGGCCTCGTTCACGCGTTGCTGCGGCCGCGATAAGGCAGCGCGAACAGATAGAGCCCGGTCGCGAGCAGCGGAATCAGCGGCACCAGCGCCAGGAAGCCGATCCACGCGGCCTGGACCTGCATCGTCATCGCCACGATGTTGGCGATGACGGCGAGCGTGAAAGCCATCGACAGCCAGCGGTGAATTTGCCGAATCCACATCTGCGTGCTCATTGGGACCTCCTGTTAGATTTGATCGAAATGGACGCCGGCGGAGCTAGCCCGCTCGCGCCAGCAAATCGTCCAGCTTGGCCAGGAACTGTTTCCAGCCGGCATGCGCGCCGCCGAACGCCTGCTTCTGCGTCGGGCGGAAGCCCGCCTGCTCGACGCGCAGATGCGTGCCCGCGCTGGTCGGCGTCAGCGTGAAGGTGACGATGCTCTTCAGGTCGAAGGCGGCGTCCTCATGCGAGAAATTCCAGGTGTAGGCCAGCGTCCTCTGCGGCTCGATCGTGAGCACCTCGCAGTCCAGCACGCCGCCCCATTCGCCGCGCAGGTTGAAGCGATGGCCGACGACCGGCTTGAAGTCGTTCTTCATCAGCCATTCCTCGATCAGATGCGGTTGCGTCAGCGCGCGCCAGAGCCGCTCGGCGGGATAAGCAAATTCGCGCTCGATGACCACGGCGCGCGTCTCGGCGGGTTGGTTCATTGGTCCATCCTCTTCAGGAGATCGTCGAGGGCGTCGAGCCTTTTCTGCCAGAACCCGGCCATCTGGCCGGTCCAATCGATCAGCGGATTGAGCGCACCGGGCTGCGCGCTGTAATGGGTCTGCCGTCCTTCGTGCCGGTCGCGCACCAGGCCCGCCTGCTTGAGGGCGACGAGATGTTTCGACACCGCCGGCTGGGACACGCCGGATCGCGCCGTCAGCGCCCCGACCGTCTGCTCCCCCTCACGGCACAGCCGCTCGAAGATCGCCCGCCGGGTCGGATCGGCGAGCGTCCTGAACAGGAGGTCGGGAGTGGGGGACATGAATAATCCATAACTGGGAAGTTATGGGTTAATTCATAACTGCGGAGTTATGGGTAAGTCAAGTGCGATACGAACGATTTCTGGAGGGGCAGCGGCGGGCTCGTCTCACCTCTCCCGCTTGCGGAAGAGGGAGCGCACCTGTCGTGCGGCAAGCAAGTGCCGGCTTATGGCCGCAAATACAGATACCCCTGCGATTGTAGCTCGGCCAAACGCACCACGCCGCCCTTGTCGGCGCTGACGAAGCCCGCCAGCAGCTCGCTCAGCGTCACGTTCTGCGCCTTCATCGTGTTGCTGCAGGCCGCTAGCTCCACGCCGTCCTTTGAGAAATCGCCGACGCGCTTGCTGATGTCGGGATTGGCTTGCGCCGAGTGAAGCGCCTTCAGCGCCGGGCCATGGATCACCAGCGCAATGGTCACGTGCTCGGGGCCGCCGACGCCGTCGATGTGGTTCTGGATATTGCCGAGCACGAAATTCACCTTCTCGGCCTCGCTGAGGTGATAGACCACCTTGAGCTTGTTCGACGGCGCGGTGTCGGTCGCGGCTCGTGCACGCGAGGCGCCAAAGGCCGCACCGAATGCCGAGACGGCGCTCCACAACATGTTCCGGCGGTTCATGGCGATCTCCCTCGACGAGGCCCGAGTTTACCGAACGCATATCATTTGTGGCGCAGCGCCGCGAGTTCCTTGCGGTCGGTCACGAGCGAAGCGCATTCGCTGTTGTCGGTGCGGTCGAGTCGGAAGATCTTGTCGTCGGCGCCGGCCGTCAGCGAATGCTCGGCCTCGTCGTCCGGCTTGTTGTTCTGCCAGACGCGCACGCGTTCAAGCCGGACGATCGCCGATTTGTTGTCTTTGGAGAGCGCGACGCCAATGCCTCCGCCTTCGCAATCGACACCGCAGCCGAGCCGCACCTCGTCACCACTCTTGGTGAACACGGCGTGGTTGCAAGAGCCGCTAGAGTCGAAATCGCCGCTACGATGACGGTACTTGAAGCCTAAGCGGAAGGAGTTGTGAAGCTCCTTGTCCTCCTTGTCCAATTCCGCCGAGATGAGCAGCTTCATCGAAGCGACCTTCTGCTTCGGATGCCGCGCCAGATGGTCGGCATCGTAGCGGCGGACGAAGCAGGCATAGGCCTTGTCGCCGGGGGTGCCCGCATACATGCGCGCATTGAACGTCTCTGCCTCGGCCTTGCTGGCCTCGCGAATATCGTCGCCTTCCTCAGCCGATGCGGCGCCGATGAATGCAGCCAGGGCAAGCGGAAGGATAAGGGCAAGCTTCATGGTCGTACCGAACGCCGAATGGTCCATTGGCCCGCCATCCGCGGGCCGGTCTGCCATTGGTCGCGAGCGAAGTGCAGCGCGTTCAACCGTCGCACGTCGCGCGATGTCGGCCAACGTCACGGCGGGCCTTAGTCACTGCTGCGATCAAGAAGGTTCAATGGGTGTGACGACTTGATTGCCCGGAACCCGACGCCGCTGCTTGCTGCGACATTGTCTCGGTTCGTCAATGTGGTAGCCTTCACAGACGACCGCCTTTGGCGGTCGTAGGCTGGGGCTGCCTTGTAAGTTTGTGGAGTCCCCCCGCATGGGCGAAATTCGCAACTTCAGACCCGGAAATCACGATGAGCCGCCTCCGCACAGCGGAATGCCTCGTCGTCTCGCCGCGATCATCGTCGGTGACATCGCCTCCTACAGCCGGTTGATGCAGGCCGACGAGGAAGGCACGCATGCCCGCGTCAAGCGGATCGAGCGCGACATCATCCAGCCCAGCATTATCGAGCACCATGGAAGTCTGGTGAAGACGACCGGCGACGGCTTCATCGCCGTTTTCGACAGTCCCGTGGAGGCCGTTCGATGCAGCATCGTCATCCAGCAAAATCTCGTCGGACGCAACGCCTCGATTCCCAAGCATTCCCGGCTCGAATATCGGATTGGCGTCAATCTCGGTGACGTCATCGTGGAGCCGGACGACATCTATGGTGACGGCGTCAACATCGCCACGCGTATCGAGGGCATCGCGCAGCCGGGGCAGGTCTACATTTCCGGTGCGATCTACGAGCAGATCAAGCACAAGATCGTGTGCGGCTATGAGTCGCTCGGCGACCGCAAGGTCAAGAACATCACCGATCCCGTGCGCGTCTATCGCGTGCTGCCGGATGCAGATGCGGTCGGCAAGACACGAAGCCGGCGCGAGAACGTCCTGCTCTTTCTTCTGATCACGGTATTGCTGGTGATTGCCGGCTACGTGCTTTGGTACGTGCTGGTGCAGCACCGCAGCCAGGTGGGGCAACAGGCTGCCGCTCCCCCGATCGCGGCGCCGTCGGCTTCGCCGACGCCGCAATCCGTTCCGTCGTTGCCGAGCCCGGCAGCACCGCCGCCGCAAGCCGCACCCGCGGCATCTCCGTTGCCCACATCGGTGCCATCGCCCGCAGCATCGCCTTCACCGTCTCCGGCATCCAGTCCATCGGTGACGCCGGTCCGGGAACCCGAGATGATCGCCATTCGCGGCGGCAGCTTCGCCATGGGAAGCAATGACGATCCGACGGAACGCCCGGTCCACCAGGTCACGATCAAGCCGTTCTCGATCGGCAAATATCCGGTGACGGTGCAGGAGTGGAACGAATGCGCCGCTGCGAAGGCGTGCTCCTTCACGGCCACCGGCAAGGACGACGCGCCGGTCAGCAATGTGAGCTGGACCGACGCGCAACAATATGTGGCGTATCTCTCCCAGGCGACGAAGAAGCCGTACCGGCTCCCGAGCGAGGCCGAATGGGAATACGCGGCGCGCGGCGGTACGCAGACAAGGTATTGGTGGGGCGACAAGCTCCAGCCGGGCATGGCCGGATGCAAGGATTGCGGCGACCTCGCGGCCGAGCAGCCGGCGAAGGTCGGCAGCTTCAAGCCCAATCCCTTCGGGCTCCACGACATGGGCGGCGGCGTCGACCAGTGGGTCGAGGATTGCTGGCACAAGAATTATCAGGGCGCGCCGGTCGACGGTTCGGCATGGACCGGCGGCGACTGCTCATCGCACGTCCTGCGCTCAGGCTCCTGGAAGAACGATGCGAGATACGTGCGGCCATCCAACCGCGATGGCTATGATACCAACGTCCGTTACCCGACGCATGGATTCCGTGTCGCGCTCACTCCTTGAGGCTGGAGGAGGTTTGATGAAAATCATTCGCTGCGCCGCGCTGGCGGCGGCACTCGCATTGCTGCAAGTCATTTTGCTGTCAGGTGTTTTGCTGCCAAGCCCCGCTTACTCTCAGGGCAAAACCGCCCCCAAAGACGCTAAGCTCTATTTTATCACCCCGCAGGAGGGGCAGAAGATCCGCGGTGGCTTCTGGGTCCGGTTCGGTCTGCGCAACATGGGCGTGACGCATGCCGGCGATGACTACCAGAACGCCGGTCATCATCATCTGCTGGTCGACGTCAACGAGCCCATCGACATCAAGGAACCGATCCCGCAGGACAAGTCACATCTGCATTTCGGGGCAGGGCAGACCGAAACGTTTCTCGAGCTTCCGCCCGGCACGCACACGCTGCAACTGGTGCTCGGCGATGCGAAGCACTATCCGTTCGATCCGCCCGTCGTGTCTGACAAGATCACCATACGAGTCAGGCAGCCCGGCTCAGTCCGCCGCCGTTGATCACCGCAGGCTGGCGTTGATCTTGTCCAGCACCGCCGAGCCCGGGCAGAGCGTGTCCGCCTCCAGCGAGTTGAGCGGAGTCTCGACCGTGTTGAGATGCTCGTGCAGGTCGTCGGCGTCAGGATCGACGTACAGAAGGCCGGTGACGATCTGACCCTTGGCTGCGTGCCGCGCGAGGAAGGTCTGGGCGCCCACACGGTCATGCGGATCGTAATCCGCGTCGATCTTGCGCAGCGCGATCTTGCTGCCGTCGTGCTGCTCGACCACCTGCACCGTGCCCGGCGCGTAATCGACCGCGATCGGGTCGCGGCCGACCAGCACGTCGAGCCGGTTCACGGCGTCGTTGTGCTCGCGGACATAATCGAAGCTCTTGGTCGAGCCGGCGTGGTTGTTGAAGGCGATGCAGGGGCTGATGACGTCGATGAAGGACGCGCCCTTGTGGCCGATCGCGGCGGCGATCAGCGGCACCAGCTGGCTCTTGTCGCCGGAGAACGAGCGCGCCACGAAGGTGGCCCCTAACTGCAGCGCGATCGCGACGAGGTCGATGGCGTTGTCGGTGTTGGTGACGCCCTTCTTGCTCTTCGAGCCGCGGTCGGCGGTGGCCGAGAACTGGCCCTTGGTCAGGCCGTAGACGCCGTTGTTCTCGACGATATAGGTCATGTTGACGCCGCGCCGGATAGAATGCGCGAACTGGCCGAAGCCGATCGAAGCGGAATCACCGTCGCCGGAGACGCCGAGATAGATCAGGTCGCGGTTGGCGAGATTGGCGCCGGTGAGCACGGATGGCATGCGGCCGTGCACGGAGTTGAAACCGTGCGAATTGCCGAGGAAATAGTCCGGCGTCTTCGACGAGCAGCCGATGCCGGAGATCTTTGCCACCCGATGCGGCTCGATCGAGAGCTCGTAGCACGCTTCGATGATCGAGGCCGTGATCGAATCATGGCCGCAGCCCGCGCACAGCGTCGAGATCTTGCCCTCGTAGTCGCGATGCGTGTAGCCGAGCGCGTTCTTCTTCAGGCCCGGATGATGGAATTTCGGTTTTGCGATGTAGGTCATGACACGGCCTTGCGGAGCGGGGTCACCTTGAGGTGGTCCTGGTGGTCGCCAATGGCTTTGGCGATGAAGCGGGCGGTGATCGGCGTGCCGTCGTAATGCACGATCGGCACGAGGCGAACGGGATCGATGCCGTTCTCGTTGACGATGAGCTGGCGCAGCTGGCTGTCGCGATTCTGCTCGACCACATAGACGAAATCGTGCTCGGCGAGGAAGCTCGCAACGCTCGAGTGGAACGGGAAGGCGCGGATGCGCAGGCGGTCGAGCTGATGCCCGCGCGCCTCCAACAGACCGATCGCCTCGTCCATCGCCGGCGAGGTCGAGCCGAAATAGATCACGCCATATTTGGTCGGCCGTTCCGCATTGGCCTGCAGCGGCCGCGGGACGAGGTCCTGCGCCGTTTCGAACTTGCGCACCAGGCGCTGCATGTTGTCGGCGTAGACCGTGCCTTCCTCGGAATAGCGCGCATAGCGGTCGCGCGACGTGCCGCGGGTGAAGTAGGAGCCCTTGGTCGGATGCGTGCCGGGATAGGTGCGGTAGGGAATGCCGTCGCCGTCGACGTCGAGATAGCGGCCGAAGTCGCGGCCCTCCTCCAGCATCTCCGCCGTCATCACCTTGCCGCGGTCATATTGCCTTGCGTCGTCCCACTTCAGCGGGCGGCAGAGCCGGTGGTTCATGCCGATGTCGAGGTCGAGCATCAGGAAAATCGTGGTCTGCAGCCGTTCGGCGAGATCGAAGGCGGCCGCTGCGAACTCGAACGCCTCGGCCGGATCCTCCGGGAACAGCAGCACGTGCTTGGTGTCGCCATGCGAAGCATAGGCGCAGGCGATGATGTCGCATTGCTGGGTGCGCGTCGGCATGCCCGTGGAGGGGCCGGCGCGCTGGATGTTCATGATCACGGCCGGAATCTCGGCAAAGTACGAGAGGCCGATGAATTCCGTCATCAGCGAGATGCCGGGGCCGGACGTGGCGGTAAAGGCGCGGGCGCCGTTCCAGGAGGCGCCGATGACGATGCCGATCGAGGCCAGCTCGTCCTCGCCCTGCACGATCGCGTATTTTGCCTTGCCGGTTTCAGGATCGTGCCGGTACTTCTTGCAATGGGCGGTGAAGGCCTCCGCCACCGACGATGACGGCGTGATCGGATACCACGCGCAGACGGTGGCGCCGCCATAGACCGCGCCGAGCGCGGCGGCGCTGTTGCCCTCGATGAAGATGCGGTCGCCGACCTTGTCGGACTTCTTCACGCGAAGTCCGATCGGGCATTTCAGGTTCGAGAGCGCCCAGTCGCGGCCGAGATGCAGCGCGTGGACGTTGGAGGAGAGCAGCTTTTCCTTGCCCTTGTACTGCTCGCCGATCAGCTGCTCGATCAGCTTGGGGTCCATGTCGAGCAGTGCACTGAGCGCGCCCAAATAAATGATGTTCTTGAACAGCTGGCGCTGGCGCGGATCGGTATAGGTCGAGTTGGTGATCGCGGTCAGCGGCACGCCGATCACGGTGATGTCGTCGCGGAATTTGGTCGACGGCATCGGCTTGGTGGAATCGTAGAACAGGTAGCCGCCGGGCTCGATGCCGGCGACGTCCTTGTCCCAGGTCTGCGGGTTCATCGCCACCATCAAGTCGACGCCGCCGCGGGCGCCGAGATGGCCGGCTTCCGTCACGCGCACCTCGTACCAGGTCGGAAGGCCCTGGATGTTGGAGGGGAAGATGTTGCGCGGCGACACCGGCACGCCGTGGCGCAGGATCGCGCGGGCGAACATCTCGTTGGCGCTGGCCGAGCCCGAGCCGTTGACGTTGGCGAAGCGAACGACGAAGTCGTTTACGCTGCTGATCGGCTTTTTGTCGGACATGTCGAACCTGCGTGGGTCATATCGATGAAATATTTCTGCATGTCCCAGGCGCCAGTGGGACAGCGCTCGGCGCACAGCCCGCAATGCAGGCAGACGTCCTCGTCCTTCACCATCACGCGCCCGGTCTTCAGATCCGAGGAGACGTAGAGGTCCTGGTCCGGATGCAGCGAGGGCGCCTTCAGGCGCTGGCGCAAATCGCTTTCCTCGCCGTTATCCGTGAAGGTGATGCAATCCATCGGGCAGATGTCGGCGCAGGCGTCGCACTCGATGCAGAGCGAGGTCGAGAACACGGTCTGCACGTCGCAGTTCAGGCAGCGATGCGCTTCGCCGAGCGCCAGCTTGACGTCATAGCCGAGCTCGACCTCGGCGCGGATGTCCTTGAGCGCGATGACCTTGTCGCGATGCGGCACCTTGTAGCGCTTGTCGTTGGAGATGTCGTTGTCGTAGCTCCATTCGTGGATGCCCATTTTCTGGGAGGAGATTTGCACCTCCGGCAGCGGGCGCTCGGTGATGTCCTCGCCCGAGAGCATCTTGTGGATCGACAGCGCGGCGTCATGGCCGTGCGCGACCGCCCAGATGATGTTCTTCGGGCCGAACGCGGCGTCACCGCCGAAAAACACCTTTGGATTGGTCGAGGCGAAGGTCTTCGGATCGACCTTCGGCATGTGCCATTTGTCGAACTCGATGCCGCAATCCTGCTCGATCCAGGGAAAGGCGTTCTCCTGGCCGACCGCGACCAGCACGTCGTCGCAGGGAATGGTCTGGTCGGGATCGCCCGAAGGCACCAGATTGCGGCGGCCTTTGGCGTCGTATTCGGCTTTGACGTGCTGGAAGGTGACGCCGATCAGCTTGCCGGCGACATGCTTGAATGCCACCGGGACCATGTAGTTGAGGATCGGGATATCCTCGTGGATCGCGTCTTCCTTCTCCCAGGGCGAGGCCTTCATCTCCTCGAAGCCGGAACGCACGACCACCGTGACTTTCTCGCCGCCGAGCCGGCGTGCGGTGCGGCAGCAGTCCATCGCGGTGTTGCCGCCGCCGAGCACGATGACGCGCTTTCCGATCTTGTCGACATGGCCGAACGACACGTTGGCCAGCCATTCGATGCCGATATGAATGTTGCTGGCTGCTTCCTTCCGGCCGGGAATGTCGAGCTCGCGGCCGCGCGGCGCGCCGGAGCCGACAAAGATCGCGTCGTATTTCTCCGCAAGCAGCGCCTTCATGCTGTCGATGCGATGACCGCCCCTGAACTCGACGCCGAGATTCAGGATGTAGCCGGTCTCCTCGTCGATCACGGAATTGGGCAGGCGGAATTTCGGGATCTGCGTGCGCATCATGCCGCCGGCTTCCGGGTCGGCATCGAACACGGTGCAGTGATAGCCGAGCGGCGCGAGATCGCGCGCCACCGTCAGCGAAGCGGGACCGCCGCCGACCAGCGCAACGCGCTTGCCGTTCTTCGGACCGGGCTTCGGCAGCCGCTGCCTGATGTCGTCTTTGAAATCCGCTGCAACGCGCTTGAGGCGGCAGATCGCGACCGGGTTTTCCTCGACGCGTCCGCGCCGGCACGCCGGCTCGCATGGACGGTCGCAGGTGCGTCCCAGAATTCCGGGAAACACGTTCGATTTCCAATTGATCATGTAGGCGTCGCTGTAGCGGCCTTGGGCGATCAGTCGGATGTATTCGGGAACCGGGGTGTGCGCAGGACAGGCCCATTGACAATCGACCACTTTGTGAAAGTAGTCGGGGGCCGCGATATCGGTCGGTTTCATTCCTACCCTGTCCGCGCAGGCTCAAAGACCCCGCGGCCTTTTTTGTTGAGCTTGTTTGTTTAGCTTGGCGAGCGCTTAACGCGCTTCGATCTGGTTTCTGAATGACGTCATTGGGTTAGCTTATTAGAACCGTTCCGAAGTACAACGGCAAATTTGCGCGCGTCACCTCTTTCATGGGAGCCAAGCGCAGACAGCATTAATGACTGCAGGCGATGTGCGTGCGCTGCAGCATGTTGCGATGCGGATGCGGTTCAGCCGCGCGCGATGTCGCTCTTCGCGAGGTCCCACATCAGGCAATAGGTGCCGACGGCGATGGGGAGCGGGAAGGGCGCCGCAGCCGGGCCGGTGAAGCGCTCGGCGATGACGGCGGAGACCGCATTGACATGCGTGCCGTCGATCAGCACGAACCAGTCGCGCGCACCCTCGTTGCGCGCCGCCGGAATTCCCGCCGTTGCGCCCGACAATTCCGGCTCGCTTTCGAGCAGATGCATCGAGATGGTGCCGTCGCAGCTGCTGGGCCCGAGCTTCTCTTGCAGTGCGTCACGCCAGGACGCGGCATTATCAGGCGTCGGCCGCAGCCGCACCACGCCGAGCGCAGTGCCGCGCCCGGTGCCCTTGCTGATGGTGATGCGCGCGACCACGCGCAGCATGTCCTTGAAGCGCGCCATGGTCCGCTGCGACCAGTCGGTCGGGCTCGCGAGCCGCGCCTTGTAGGCGGGGCTGTCGAGCACGTCGAGCGTCGCGGTCGAATACAGGCAGAGATATTTGGGATTGGCGGCATGCGCGACATAGCGCCGCGCCTCGAGGAATCCGTCGATCGCGACGCGCTCTTCCAGATGCTCGCGATCGTACCAGCGGTTGAAATCGGCCTCGTCCGAAGCGTCGATGTTCATCGACGTCAGCAGCATGCCCTTTCCGGCGAGCGGCATTGTTCTTGTCCTTGCTTCCAGACCCTCATGGTGAGGAGGCGCGCAAGCGCCGTCTCGAACCATGAAGGCCCCGCTCTCGCACCCCGGGCCTATCATCCTTCGAGACGCGCGCGAAGGGCGCGCTCCTCAGGATGAGGAGATAGACCTAGCGAGCGGCTTTCGACGCAAGGTCCGCGATCGACTTCATGACCGCATCCCTCACGCCGCCATCATAGAGTGAATGGCCGGCTTCTTCCACGATGCGAAGCTCGGAACCGGGCCAGACTTTCGCAAGGGCCTGGGATGTCGCGGGAGGACACAGCAGGTCATAACGACCCTGCACGATAATGCCGGGAATGCCGGCGAGTCTCCCCGCATTCTGCAGCAGCTGGTCAGCGGTCATGAAGCTGTCGTTGATGAAATAATGCGCTTCCATGAACGGCGTCGCCGGCAATGTGCGCCAGACGTTCAGCGCGGCGAGGTCGAGGCGTGTCTTGGCGGGCTTATGCTCCGAGAGCGTGCGCTCGGTATCGTGCCAGGCCTTCGCCGCCGGGCCATGCACGGCGGGGTCGGCATCGAGGATGTGGCGCCAATAGGCATCGATCGGCCGCTCGCGCTCCTCGGCCGGCAGCACGCTGAGGAAATCCTCGTACAGCGCCGGATGGAATTG
Organism: Bradyrhizobium sp. CB1015; assembly: GCF_025200925.1. Lineage (GTDB taxonomy): Bacteria > Pseudomonadota > Alphaproteobacteria > Rhizobiales > Xanthobacteraceae > Bradyrhizobium. The sequence continues at coordinate 2,726,503 of NZ_CP104174.1, forward strand.
CGACAGGCGCACCGTGAAGGCCGTCTCGACCTCGGCCCGCGTGCCGAGAAACGTCGCGCGCAGCGCGATGCCGGAGACGCGCTCGGGATGGGCCTCTGCATAAGCCAGCGCCAGCGTCGCGCCCCAGGAGCCGCCGACCACCATCCACCGCTCGAAGCCGAACTTCTCGCGGATTTTCTCCATGTCCGCGATCAGATGCGCAATGGTGTTGTGCTCGCGCGATCCCTTGGGACGGCTGCGGCCGCAGCCGCGCTGGTCGAACAGCACGGCGCAGAAACGGTCGGGATCGAACAGCCGGCGATGGTCGGGCTGGCAGCCGCTGCCGGGTCCGCCGTGCAGATAGATCGCAGGGATGCCGTCGCTACGGCCGACACTTTCGACATAGAGCTCATGGCCGTCGCCGACGTCGAGCATGTCGGAGGTCAGCGGCGCAAAGGGATCGGTGCGTTTGGCCGCTGTACCTGCGTCCGCGTCAGGCGTCATTCTCGGGTTCCAGGGTGCCGCCGGCGAAATTGCGGTAGAGGAAGCGGCTGGTCTCGCCCTCGGCCTCGGCTTCCGCCTGCTTGAAGATGGTCTCGTGCAGCGGCGACAGCGCGCAGGCCGGGTCGGTGTTGGCGGCGTCCCCGGTCAGCGCGAAGGCCTGGCAGCGGCAGCCGCCGAAGTCGATCTCGCGGAATTCGCAAGACTTGCACGGCTCCTTCATCCAGCCGGTGCCGCGATAGCGGTTGAAGGCCTCCGAGTTCTGCCAGATCCAGGCGATCGAATGGTTGGAGCGCACCGATTCGAATTCGAGCCCGGTGATGCTCTCGGCGGCATGGCACGGCAGCACCCTGCCGGCGGGCGAGATGTTGAAGAACTGCCGGCCCCAGCCGCCCATGCATTTCTTCGGCCGCAGCGCGTAATAATCAGGCACGACATAGTCGATGGTCAGCCGGCCCTTCAGCCGCTCGCGCGCCTCCTCGACGATGGCAGTGCATTGGTCGAGCTGCGCCACGGTCGGCATCAAGGCGGCACGGTTCTTCAGGGCCCAGCCGTAATATTGCACATTGGCGACCTCGAGCCGGTCGGCATCGAGATCGAGCGCCATCTGGATGATGTCGGGCAGCTGGTGCAGGTTCTGCCGGTGCATCACTGCGTTCACGGTGAGCGGCAGGTCGAGCTCGCGCGTCCATTTCGCCACCTCGAGCTTCTTGCGGTGGCCGCCCTTGTAGCCGGCAACGCGATCGGCGGGGCCTTCCTCGATGCCCTGGAAGGAGATCTGCACATGGCAGAGTCCGGCATCCGCGAGCTCGCTGAGCTTCTCGCGCGTCAGCAGCACGGCCGAGGTGATCAGATTGGTGTAGAGCCCGGCGTCGCTGGCATGCTTGACCAGTTCGACCAGGTCTTTCCGCGCCGTCGGCTCGCCGCCGGAGAAATGCACCTGGAGCACGCCGATCTCGGCGAGCTCGCTCAGCACTTTCTTCCATTCCTCCGTGGTCAGCTCCTTGCCCGAGCGGTCGAGCTCGACCGGGTTGGAGCAATAGGGGCATTGCAGCGGACAGCGATGGGTGATCTCGAGCAGCACCGCGAGCGGAATGCCGAACGTCTCCGCCGTCGAGCGCTGCTTCTCCAGCACCGCGAGGCTGTCGCTGGCCGGGATGGTCACGTCGCTCATGACGTCTTCTCCCTGATCTCGGTGAGAAAGCCCTTGTCGGCGAGGTCCTGCAGCATGACGACGACGTCGGCCAGGATCGCCTCGCGCGGCGCGGCGTACTTTGCGGCGAGCTGATCGGCGACGTCGCCGACGCTGCGCTCGCCGTTGCAGAGCTGCAAGACCTCCACCGCGATCTCGTCCGGCGCCAGCACCCGTTCCGGCGCCAGGATCACCCACACCTTGCGCGTCTCGTCATATTTCAGCTTGGCATGCCGCGGCAGCACGGGGCGGCTCGCCTCGCTGACGCTGATATGACGCGGCCCGGCCATCTATCTTCCTCTTCAGCTCGCCTTCTTAGTTTTCTTTGGGCACGAATGCGCCCGGCGGAATGTGGCCCTCGACATAGGCATGCTGGAGCGCATCCAGCTGCACCCACAACACGTTGGTCTTGAAGATCAGCGCGTTGCAGACCTGCGCGCGCTGCTCCGGCGTCGTGGCGTGCGTCTTGACATAATCAAGCGCGAAATTGGCATCTCGTGGTGCCTGGGTCAGGCGGCGCTTGAAGTAGCTCATGATGTCAGGATTGACGAAATCGTAATGCTGCAGCATGCCGGCGATGCGCTCTTCGTGGATGCTCGGCGCGAACAGCTCGGTGAGCGAGGAGGCGATCGCCTCCAGCGGGCTCTTCTCACGGCAATAATGCACATAGGCTTCGACGGCAAAGCGCGTCGCCGGCAAGATGCCTTCGGTGGATTCGACGTATGCGGTGTCGAGCCCGAGCCCTTCGGTCAGCTTGATCCAGCGCTCGATGCCGCCTTCGCTGCCGACATCGCCGTCATGATCCTCGATGCGATGGCGCCATTCCAGACGCGTGGCACGGTCGCGGAAGCGCGAGATCACCACCGCGTCCTTGATCGGGATCGTGCTCTGGTAATAGTAGCGGTTGAGCGCCCAGGCCTGCACCTGGCCCTTGTTCAGCTTGCCGCCATGCAGCAGCTTATGGAACGGATGCAGGCTGTGATAGCGCGTGGCGCCGATATGGCGCAGCGTCGCCTCCAGCTCCTCGGCCGAGTTGAGCCTCAAGTCCTTGCCGATCGAGAGCGCGGTCATTCCAGTCAGTGATGCGGCGTTCACAGCACGATCTCCGTTCCATCCGCGGGTATCTGCCAGCCCGCCTCCTCAGTGATCTTGCGCTCGGGCGAGCCGGGCAGCAGCGCCGGATTCGAATTATTGATATGCAGAAACAGCTTCCTGTCGATATTGAGGTCTGCCAGCCGCGCGATGGCGCCGTCCTCGCCCGACATCGCGACATGGCCCATGCTCTTGCCGGTCTTGTGGCCGAGCCCGGCCCTGATCATCTCGTCGTCGCGCCAGACCGTGCCGTCGAAGAACACCAGTGAAGCGCCGTCGATCTCGGCCTTGAGCGCATCGGTCACCTCGGCGCAGGCCGCGACGAAATAGAAGAACTTGCCGGTGGCCTTGTCGGTGACCTTCAGGCCCAGCGTGTCGCCATCGCCGCTCTCGCCGCCCGGATGCACCTTGCCCTCGAGATACCAGGCCGACTTGCCCGGCACGGCAAAGGGCAGCACCTCGAGCCCCGAGCGCGTGCCGTCCGGTAGCCGCGGCTCGAACGGCTCGCGGATCACGATCGGCTGGCGCCGCACGTTCTTTTCGTTCAGCACGTTGAAGATGCTGTTGGTGCGAAGGATCGCCAGCACCTTCTCGTGCGCATAGATCGTAAACGGCGAGCCCTCGCGCATCGACAGCAGCCCCGCGACGGCATCGACTTCGCTGTTGGTCAAAATCACGCCCGCAATCGGGGTATGGCGCAGCGCGCCCGCCTTGGGATGCAGCTGCGGCGTGGCATTCAATTGCTGGCGAAGATCGGGCGAGGCGTTGATCAGGAACCAGTGCTCGCCATCGCCGCTGAAGGCGACCGAGGCCTGGGTTCGAAAGAGCTCATGTCCATTCGCACGAGCCGCGCGGCAGCCTTCGCAGCCGCAATTCCACTGCGGAACTCCGCCGCCGGCCCCGGCGCCCAGGACGACGACGCGAAGCATGATCCGTCTCCTGGAGGCGAATTCGCGAGGTGGATCTCAGGCCGAGACCGTTTCGGACGAGGTTTCTGTCTGCCGGAAACGTATCGTGACCAAGAACCACCTGCGCAGAACGCGATCTCGCCAGCCGCTTACTTGCGGGTGGCGCTCACATACATGTTGATTTCCATGCCGCAGGGCACTTCGACGATCTTTGGGGCTTTCCAGGCCATTTGGCTCTCCATTTTTCGAAAATTCGGACGCATCCGCCCGCAGATAAGTTAGTGCGGGCGGAAAACTTCGCCAGTGAAATTTTCCCGACCTAGGTAGTAGGCTCCAAGGAATTGTTGCACTGCAAAGATGGCGTATTGCGGCCGCAAAGATGAGCGGATCAGATACGCAAAATTGCCGATAGGTCGTGGTCACTGTCGGGATAAACCAGTTGTGAGTATGGACCGGCTTCTCATCGGCGACAGACGCCCCCATTGGATCAGGCATGCCCAGATATTTCTTCAACACCCGCATCGGCGACGAACTGATCGTGGATCCTGACGGCGAGGACCTGCGCAACCCCGACCGCGCCTGGGAGGTCGCGCGCCAGATGATCCTTGAGGTCGTGAGGTCGGAAGGAACCCAGCCGGCGCTGCTGGAGGCGGTCATCGAGGTCACCGACGCCGACGGCGAGATCGTGCTGGAGTTTCCCTTCACCGAGGCGCTGCTCGACATGCCGGACCAGTCCGCGACGCGGCATTAGAGGGCTTCCCCAGCTCTTTCCGCGTCATTGCTGTCGATGTTCACTAATTCGCTGATTGGATCGCGGTGGTCTTGGTAGCGGCGAAGGCCTTGGGGTTTGTCCTGCCAAGGCCTGATGGGGTCTGTGGTTGTTGTAGTAAACGAGGTACTCGAACAGTTCATTGGCGAAGTGGTCGAGGTTGTCGAAGGTCGCGCCGTCGATGACGTCGTCATCGAGGGTGCGCCAGAAGCGTTCGACCTTACCGTTGGTCTGCGGCCGATAGGGCCGGGTGTAGCGGTGTTTGATGCCGAGCTCGAGCAGCATGGCCTCGAACGGATGCTCGCCCGGCTTGGTGCGGGCGGCGAACTCGGCGCCGTTGTCGGACAGGATTTCCTGGAAGACGAGCCCATAGGTGACGTTGAGGGTGTTGATCATCTTCAGGGTCTTGAACATGACCGGCAGCGCCTTCTTGGATGTCAGGACCTCTGCCCAGGCCAGACGCGTGCAGCTGTCGATCAAGCTGATGATGTAGGCCGTGACCGGGGGTGGCGCGAGGAACATATCGCGCGGCAATTGATGCAGATCGACGTGGCCCAGCTCTCCGAGCTTGTCCTTGATAATACGGCGTTTCTCCTCACGCATCGCCGGCGTGCGGCGGTTCAGGCGGTAGCGTTTCAGCACCCGGTAGATCGTGATCGGCGAAGGTACCGTGTCGCGCGTTTCGCGCAAGACGGCATGAATCTCATAACGGTTCATCCCCCGCTTGCGATGGGCGACAATCTCCGTCTCGATCCCTTCCGGCTCGCGTCGCTCCCGCCACTTCGGGCCGCGCCGCCGCGGCAGCAGATCCGCTTCCTCGCCGCTCTGCAGATAGCGATTGTAATACTTGCGGAACGTCTGCGAGCAGGTCCCGTGGTGCCGGTAGAAGTCGCCGACCCGCTTGAACAGCGGCGATCGGCCAGCCTTCACCGCCTCATACTCCGAAATCAGAAAACGCCACTTCTGCAGATAGTTGCGTTCAACCGTTCGGTCATAGCTGTTGTCTCGCATCGGATCGTTCCTCCGCTGGAGCGATCCAATCAGCGAATTAGTGAACATGCACAATTGCGAGGAGCGCTTGCGACGAAGCAATCCAGACCGCCTCCGGGGCTGCAGTCTGGATTGCTTCGCTTCGCTCGCAATGACGGAGGTACCCCCGCGAAATCCGCATGGCTTTGCCACGTTCCCGGCGCTAAAAGACGCCGGTCATTCGGAGCAAGCCATGCAAGATCTCTGGCGCCTGTCGGCCGCCGACCTCGCCACCCTCGTCAAGTCCAAACAGGTATCCGCCAGGGAGGCCGCCAAGGCCGGTCTCGCGCGGCTCGATGCCGTCAATCCCCAGCTCAACGCGGTGATCGACCACCGGCCGGAGGACGTGCTCAAGCAGGCCGATGCCGTCGATGCCGCAATTAGCCGGGGCGAGGACCCCGGCGTCCTCGCCGGCGTGCCCGTCACCATCAAGGCCAATGTCGACCAGGAAGGCTTTGCCACCACCAACGGCCTGAAGCTGCAGCGCGACCTGATCGCGCGCGAGGACAACCCGGTCGTCGCCAATTTCCGCAAAGCTGGGGCCATCCTGCTCGGCCGCACCAATTGCCCGGCCTTCTCCTACCGCTGGTTCACCACCAATCTGGTCCACGGCGACACCAAGAACCCCCGCGATGCCTCGCTGACCCCGGGCGGCTCTTCCGGCGGCGCCGGCTCGGCGGTCGCGGCCGGCATCGGCCACATCGCCCACGGCACCGACATCGCCGGCTCGATCCGTTATCCCGCCTATGCCTGCGGCGTGCACGGTCTGCGCCCGACGCTCGGCCGCATTCCTGCCTTCAACCCGGCGCTGCCGGAGCGGCCGATCGGGCCGCAGATCATGGCGGTCTCGGGCCCGCTGGCGCGCACGGTCAACGACTTGCGCGTCTCGCTCGAGGCGATGTCGGCCCGCGACATCCGCGATCCCTGGTTCGTGCCGGTGCCGCTGCAAGGCCCGACTCGGGACAAGCGCGCCGCGCTCTGCCTCAATCCGGGCGGCCTTGCCACCGCGCCGGAGGTGAAGGCCGCGGTGAGCGATGCCGGCAAGCGGCTGGAGCGCGCCGGCTGGACCGTCGATGTGATCGAGGACACGCCGCCGATGCGCGAGGCGGTCGAGTGGCAGATCAAGCTCTGGCTCGGCGACGGCTATGAGGCGCAGCTGGAGATGGCCGAGCGCGAGGGCGATCCCGGTGCGCTGGCGTGCCTGCGCGGCAACCGCGCCAAAGTCACGCCGATGGACCAGGCCGATTACGCCAAGGCGCTGACCCGGCGCGCCACGCTGACCCGCGACTGGATGTTGTTCTTCGAAAAATACGCCGTGCTGCTGACGCCGGTCTCCGGCGAATTGCCGTTTCCCGATCATCTCGACCGCAAGGACGACGAGTCCTTCAAGCGGGTCTGGGAAGCGCAGCTGCCGCAGATCGCGATTCCCTTCATGGGACTGCCGGGCCTCGTGGTCTCCACCGGTCTCGTCGGCAAGGCGCCGGTCGGCGTGCACATCGTGTCCGGCCGCTATCGCGAGGATCTGTGCCTGCTCGCGGGCGAAGCGATCGAGGCCGGCGGCGTGCCGCCGTCGCCGATCGATCCTGTGGGCTAGCAATGACTGATATCTACGACTTCAAGGCCAACTCGCTCGCCGGCGAGGAGGTGCCGATGCGGCGTTTCGAGGGGCAGGTGCTCTTGATCGTCAACACCGCGAGCAAATGCGGCTTCACGCCGCAATATCGCGGCCTCGAGGATCTCTATCGCGATCTCTCCCCGCGCGGTTTCTCGGTGCTCGGCTTTCCCTGCAACCAGTTCGGCGCGCAGGAACCGGGGCAGGCGAGCGAGATCCAGGAATTCTGCTCCTCGAACTACGACGTCACCTTTCCCCTGTTCGAGAAGATCGACGTCAACGGGCCGAAGGCGCATCCCTTGTACGAGTACCTGAAACGTCAGCAATCCGGGCTTCTCGGCGCCGCCATCAAATGGAATTTCACCAAATTCCTGGTGAACCGTGAGGGCCGCGTGGTCGCGCGCTACGCGCCGACCGCCCGGCCCGAAAGTTTGCGCAATCAAATCGAAACATTGTTGTGAGCGAGACAATCATGAGCGACGAATTTCCGGACCGCCTGTCGGTCGACCCGAACAGCCCCTATTACAACGCGGACATTCTGGCGCGCGACGTCGGCATCCGCTTCAAGGGCATCGAGAAGACCAATGTCGAGGAGTACTGCATCAGCGAAGGCTGGGTCCGCGTCACCGCCGGCAACGCCAAGGACCGCTACGGCAACCCGCTGACCATCAAGGTGCACGGTCCGGTGGAGCCGTATTTCAGGGATAAGAAATGACGGCGAAGCCGTCATTGCAGTGACGATCGGAGGCACAGCGCGTCCAAATGCATCTCCGTCACCCTGAGGTGCTCGCCTCTTCGGCGAGCCTCGAAGGGCGACGGCCCCCGGCGGCACCTCGGCCGTTCATCCTTCGAGGCTCCCGATGGGGCGCTGAGCGCCCCATCACTCGCACCTCAGGATGACGGGGAGACAGTCTGACGAACTTCCTCTCGACCATTAAAGGCCAAACCCATGTCCGTCCGCATCATCGGCGTCCGCGAGATCACCAAGCCGATCTCCTCGCCGATCCGCAACGCCTATATCGACTTCACCAGGATGACGACCAGCCTCGTCGCCGTCGTCACCGACGTGGTTCGCGGCGGCAAGCGCGTCGTCGGCTACGGCTTCAACTCCAACGGCCGCTACGGACAGGGCGGCCTGATCCGCGAGCGCTTTGCCGCGCGCATCCTGGAGGCCGATCCGAAGTCGCTGCTCGATAGCCCCGGGGACAATCTCGACCCCGACAAGATCTGGGCCGCGATGATGACCAACGAGAAGCCCGGCGGCCACGGCGAGCGCTCGGTCGCGGTCGGCACCATCGACATGGCGGTGTGGGACGCGGTCGCGAAGATCGCGGGCAAGCCGCTGTTCCGCCTGCTCGCCGAGCGCCACGGCGCCACCGCCAATCCGCGCGTCTTCGTCTACGCCGCCGGCGGCTATTACTATCCCGGCAAGGATCTCTCGATGCTGCGCGGCGAGATGCGCGGTTATCTCGACCGCGGCTACAACGTCGTGAAGATGAAGATCGGCGGCGCGCCGATTGACGAGGATCGCACCCGCATCGAGGCGGTGCTGAAGGAGATCGGCAAGGACGCGCAGCTCGCCGTCGACGCCAACGGCCGCTTCAACCTGGAGACCGCCATCGCCTACGCCAAGATGCTGCGCGACTATCCCTTGTTCTGGTACGAGGAAGCCGGCGATCCCCTCGACTACGCGCTGCAGGCCGCGCTCGCCGAATTCTATCCGGGCCCGATGGCGACCGGCGAGAACCTGTTCAGCCACCAGGACGCCCGCAACCTGATCCGCTACGGCGGCATGCGCCCCGACCGCGACTGGCTGCAATTCGACTGCGCGCTGTCCTATGGCCTGTGCGAATACCAGCGCACGCTGGAGGTGCTGAAGACTCACGGCTGGTCCCCCAGCCGCTGCATCCCGCACGGCGGCCACCAGATGTCGCTCAACATCGCAGCGGGCTTAGGTCTCGGCGGCAACGAAAGCTACCCCGACCTGTTCCAGCCCTATGGCGGCTTCCCCGACGGCGTGCGCGTGGAAAGCGGCCACATCACCATGCCGGAGCTTCCCGGCATCGGCTTCGAAGGCAAGTCGGATCTCTACAAGGAGATGAAGGCGCTGGCGGAGTAGCCCGACTGTCGCCACACACTCCGTCATTGCGAGCGCAGCGAAGCAATCCAGCGTCTTTCCGCGGCGGCAGTCTGGATTGCTTTGTCGCAAGTGCTCCTCGCAATGACGGTCGGGAGCGAGCGTTTGCCTTATGACAACCTCATATCCAGCAGCCGCCGCCCCTCACCCTTCAGCAGCTTCTTCACCGCGCTGGATGCCACGACCTCGCCGTCATTGGCATAGGCCTCGTGGTTCTTCTCGATGTCGTCGAGGCGGTAGAGGTAGTTGACCATGATTCCGGCGGACTCGCGTAGGCCCTTGGGCGAGAGGTCGCCCAGCCAGTTGATGCGCTCCAGCCGCGCGCCGTTGCCGAGATGGAAGCGGGCGACGGAATCGATCAGCTTGCCCTTCGGCGTGCGTGCCTTGAGGAAATAGTGCGCCGCGAGCGGCTCCAGCACGGCGCGGAGCAGCGCCGCCGTTTCCGGGCTTTCGAACCATCTGGGATCATCGAGGCGCTTGAGCACCTCGCGGTCCTCGTCCGACAGCGGCAGGTCCTTGTCCTGCTTCACCCAGCCCATGAAGCCCGGCACCGGCGACAGCGTCACGAAGTTGTCGAGCTTCGGCAGCTCGCGGCGCAATTCTTCTACCACCTGCTTGATCAGGAAGCTGCCGAAGGAGATGCCGCCAAGGCCGCGCTGGGTGTTGGAGATCGAATAGAACACGGCGGTGCGCGCCTTCGCGATGGGAAGGTGCTGGCGGTCGACCGCGAGCAGCGGTGCGATCGCGCCGGGAATCGTCTCGGTCAGCGCCACCTCGACGAAGATCAGCGGCTCGTCCACCATCGCGGGATGGAAGAAGGCATAGCAGCGGCGGTCGACGGGATCGATGCGGCGGCGCAGATCGTCCCAGTCGGAGATCTCGTGCACGGCTTCGTAACGGATGATCTTTTCGAGGATGTTGGCCGGGGTCGACCAGTCGATCCTGCGCAGCACGAGAAACCCCCTGTTGAACCACGAAGAGAGAAGATGCGAGACGTCGCGATCGAGCGCGGCGAGATCGGTATGCCCGTTCATCATGCCGAGCAAATCGGCGCGCATGTTGACGAGATCGCCGGTACCGCCCGGCGCGCGGTTGAGGCGGCGGATCAGCTCCTGACGCCGCGGCTCGGAGGCGAAATGCAGGGCGCTGGCATCCTCGTCGGTCGGCTTGGTGCGCCATTGCTCGATGGCCTTGGACAAGCGTTCCCGGTCGGGACCGAAAAAGCGCACCAATCCTTCGAAGAAGGCGCGGCGTCCGTCCGCATCCAGCTCCTGATAGAGATCGAGCACCTCGCGCGCCATGGCAGTGCCGGACGCTTCGCCCCGGCCGGACAGCAGCGCGCCGCAGAGCTCGAGCAGTCCATCGGCATCCCGTTTGGTGTCCGAGGCGTCCCCGCGGCGAAGCAGCGTGCGGCCGCGCTCGGAGATGGTGGCGAGCAGGTCGGAGAAGAAGGCGTTGGCCATCTGGGCTTTCGTGTCAGGCTTGTGCGATGCGGGAGCTTACACGTGATTTGGGTGGAAACCGATCACAATCAAGCAGGGGAATGCGGCATCTTTAGTTGGGGCGTGCGTTTGGAGAATGCTGGCATGCGGGGCGGAGGCGGGGAAGGGGGCGGAGCGTGGGGTGGCATTTGGGAACGAGGCGGCAGCCACATTCTCCGTCATTGCGAGCGCAGCGAAGCAATCCAGAATCCCTCCGCGGCGGCATTCTGGATTGCTTCGTCGCTTCGCTTCTCGCAATGACGAGATTGGGGCTGCCCCTTCCCCGCAAACTCCGTCGGCGTCCGCCCCGTCACCTGGCGGAACGCGGCCGAGAACGCCGGCACGCTGGCATAGCCGAGCTGGTTCGCGAGCTGCTTCACCGACACGCTCGCATCCGTCGATATCCGCTCGATCGCCGCCGCAATCCTGGCGCGTTGGCACCAGCTCTTGAAGCTCAGCTGCGTCTCGCTGGAGAACAGCCGCGACAGTGTGCGCGCCGAGGTTCCGACCTCTCGCGCCAGCGTGTCGATGTCGTGCAGGCCGGTGGGATCGTCGAGCACAATCATCGCGGCGCGGCGGCAGCGCGCTTCACGAGGCAGCGGCACGAAGGTCGCGGAATCCTCCGCCTGGTGCAGTTCCAGCATGACCAGCCGAACCAGCAGCTCGGTGCGCGCCTCGGTGCTGCGCCCGTCGAACAGCGCCAGGATCGCCTGATTGAGCAGCGGTGACACCCGCACCACGAATTCCCGGGTCAGGCCGTCATAGCGCTGCTCGCGTTCCAGCCAGGGCAGGTCGAAATACAGCGTGCGCATTTCGATGTCGGCGAGCAGGTCGATGGCATGCTCGAGCCCGGCCGGCACCCAGACCGCGCGGTCCGGCGGCACCAGCCAGCGTCCGGCGGGCGTCGTCACCTGCATCGTGCCCTTCGCCGCGTAGATCAGCTGCGCCTCGCGGTGCATGTGCAGATCGATCCGCATCCCCTTGGGATAGTCGCGAGCGACCAGGTGCACGCCCGCGGGCGAGCGGTGGTTGCTCCGGACCTCCCGCAGGATTGGCGTTTCCAAGACAGTCATTGGCAGCATCCCGTCATGGGGAGGACGTATAACTCATTTCGGAGCAGGAGAGGATTCGGGAATGAACAGCCCCAGCCGGGTCATCGCTTTCGTCAATGCCGGCCATTTCATCGACCATTATTCGATGCTGATCTTCGCCGCCGCGGTGATCATCATGGGCCCGGCGCTCGGCATGGCCTATTCGGAATTGTTGCCTTACGCGACGCCGGGCTTCGTCGCCTTCGGCGCGGGCTCGCTGCTCACCGGCTGGCTGGGCGACCGCTGGAGCCGCCGCCATATGATGCTGATCTACTTCGTCGGCATCGGCCTCTCCATGATCTCCGTCGGCCTGGTGCAGACGCCCGGGCAGCTCGGCGCCGCGCTGCTCGCGATCGGCATCTTTGCCTCGATCTATCACCCCGTCGGCACCGCCATGATCGTGTCCTACGCCGACCGGCTCGGCCGCGAGATGGGCATCAACGGCGTCTGGGGCAATCTCGGCGTGGCCTCGTCGGCCCTGGTCACTGGCGTGATCGGCCAATATCTCGGCTGGCGCTTCGCCTTCATCGTACCCGGCGTGGTCACGGTGCTGATCGGCATCGCCTTCGCGCTGAGCGTCGTGCACGAGGACCGCAAGGGCAGCAAGCAGGCGGCGGCGCAGGCGCGGGTGGCCAAGCAGGACATGTGGCGCGTGATCCTGGCGCTGCTGATCGTGGTGATCGCGATCTCCACGACCTTCAACGCCGTCACCGTCGCGCTGCCAAAGCTGTTCGCCGAGCGGCTTGCGGACCTGACCAAAAGCCCGGCGCTGCTCGGGGTCATCGCCGCCGGCGTCTACGTGTTCGGCGCGATGACGCAGTACACGATCGGCCGGCTGCTCGACCGCTATTCGCTGAAGACGGTGGCGCTGCCGCTCTCCTTCATGCTGGCGCCGTTCCTGTATCTGGCCGCCAGTCTCAACAATTTGCCGTTGATCCTGGTCTCGATCGGCATCGTCATGGGCGCGTTCGGGCAGGTCACCGTCAACGACGCCATGGTCGGCAAATACACCACGGAAGAGTGGCGCTCGCGCGCCTATGCCGTGCGCTATTTCGTCGGCTTCACCGCGGCCGGCGCCTCCGTCGGCCTGGTCGCCTGGCTCTACGAGCAGGGCGGCTTCGCCACCATGCTGCACGCCTTCGCCGCCCTCTGCCTGCTCGCCATCGCCGCCGCGCTGATCCTGCCGCGCGAGATTCGGGCGTCGCAGAGAGCGTGAGATGCAGAGTTCTCGTGTCCCGGACAAGCGCGCCTCAAGTGCGGCGCCGATCCGGGACCCAGAGGCCGCGAATTTCCCCTGCCGCGGGGCTTCGCTTGAGACCCGCCCATCATGCCATTATGCCCCTGTTTTGCCCGACGGAGCAAGCCGTTTCGGCAAGACCGAAATATTATCAAGCCTTTTCAACCTCATCCCTACTGTGCATGGGGTTGTTTTCCCACTTTTTGTTTTGAGCGCACCAAAGGAAGCTAGGTCTTCACCTCCGCCACCGCCTTCACCGCCTTCTTGCCCGCCCGCCAGTTCTCGAAGCGCTGCACCACCACGAAGAAGGCCGGCACGAACAGCACCGCGAGGCAGGTCGAGGCCAGCATGCCGGAGAATACCGTGATGCCGATCGACTTGCGGGCGCTGGCGCCGGCGCCGGTGGCGAGCACCAGCGGGACGACGCCGAGGATGAAGGCGAACGACGTCATCAGGATCGGCCGGAAGCGGGCGCGCGCCGCTTCGATCGCGGACTCCAGGATCGGCTTGCCGTCGCGGCCGTGCAGCTCGAGCCCGACCTCGACGATCAGGATCGCGTTCTTGGCCGACAGCGCGATCAAGAGGATCAGGCCGATCTGGCAATACAGGTTGTTGTCGATCTTGAGGGCGGAGAGGATCAGCATCGGCCCGAGCAGCGACAGCGGCACGGCGAGGATCACCGAGATCGGCGCGTACCAGCTCTCATACTGGCCGGCGAGCACGAGATAGACCAGCAGCATGGCGAGCCCGAACACCCAGTAGATCTGGTTCGAGACCGCCTTCTCCTGATAGGACATCGCGGTCCATTCATAGCCGGTGCCGGGCGGCAGCGTCTTGTCCGCGATCTCCTCCATCAGCTTCAGCGACTGGCCGGACGAATAGCCCTGCGCCGGCAGGCCGATCACGGTCGAGGACGGATAGAGGTTATAGAGGCTGATCAGCGACGGGCCGGTGGCCGGCGTGATCTTGGCGACGGTGCCGATCGGGATCATGTCGCCGTTCGAGTTGCGCACCTGCATGTTGGCGATGTCGCGCTCGGTGACGCGGAAGGCGGGATCGGCCTGGGTGTAGACCTGGAACACGCGGCCGAACTTGTTGAACTGGTTGACGTAGGACGAGCCGAGATAGGTCGACAGCGCCGAGAACACCTGATCCGTCGTCACGTGCAGCGTCTGGGTCTTGATCCGGTCGATCTCGACGTTGAATTGCGGCACCGAGGAGCGGAACGAGGACTGCACGCGCTGCAGCGCGCTCTGGCTCTGGCCGTTCGAGACCATCGCCCCGGTGATGGCCTGCAGCTTGGCGAAATCGCTGTTGCCGTCGCGCAGCTCGACCTGCATCGAAAAGCCGGCGGCATTGCCGATGCCCTGGATCGGCGGCGGCGGCAACACGATGGTACGGGCTTCCATGATGATCGCGAGCTTGTCGTTGAGGCCATAGACCAGCGAGCGCAGATCCTCGCCGGGTCCTTTACGGGCGTCCCAATCCTTCAGGATGATGTAGGCGACGCCGGCATTGGCGAGGCTGGCGCTGTTGTCGAGCGCGGAGATGCCGGCGATGGTGATGACCTGCGCCACGCCTGGCGTGTCCTTGATCAGCCCGCTCGCCTTGTCGAGCACGGCCTGCGTCCGCTCCAGTGCGGCGCCGTCGGGCAGCTGCACGGCGGCGATCAGATAGCCCTGGTCCTCGATCGGCAGGAAGCCGGTCGGCACCCGCGACAGGCCGTAGCCGCTGGCTGCGATGACCAGCAGGGCGAACGCGACCGAGATGGTGGCGTGCTTCACCAGAAATGTGATCAGCCTGGTGTAGCCGCGCTCGACGGGGTCGTAGACCGCATTGAAACCCCGATAGAAGAAATTGCGTTGCTCCGGCGGCACCGCCGGCCGCAGCCACAGCGCGCATTGCGTCGGCTTCAAGGTCGCTGCGTTGATGGCGGAGAGCAGCGCGGTCGCGGCGATCACCAGCGCGAATTGCGAATAGATGCGCCCCGTCAATCCGGCGAGGAACGAGGCCGGCAAAAACACCGAGATCAGCACCAGCGTGATCCCGACGATCGGCGCGAACAGCTGGTCCATTGCCTTGATCGCGGCGTCGTGGCCATTCATGCCCTGCTCGATGTTGTGGGCGGCGCCTTCGACCACCACGATGGCGTCGTCGACCACGATGCCGATCGCGAGCACGATCGCAAACAGCGTCGACATGTTGATGGTGAAGCCGAGCGCCGCCATCGCGGCGAAGGCGCCGATGATGGTGACGGGCACCGTCGTCGCCGGCACCAGCATTGCGCGCCAGTCCTGCAGGAAAACGAGGATCACGACCAGCACCAGCAGGCCGGCCTCGATCAAGGTCATGTAGACCTCGTGCACCGAGGCTTCCACGAACTTGGTGGTGTCGAACGGGGTGTCGTACTTGATGCCTTCGGGGAAGCGCTTGGCGAGCTCCGCCATCTTCTTCTCGACGGCCTGCTCGACCTGGAGCGCGTTGGCGCCGGGCGACTGGAACACGCCGATGCCGGTGGCGGGCTGCTTGTTGAGCGAGAAGATCTGGCTGTAGGTCTGCGCGCCGAGCTCGACCCAGCCGACGTCGCGCACGCGGGTGACGTCGCCGCTCGTGCCCGTCTTGACGATGATGTTCTCGAACTGGCCGGAATCGTCGAGGCGTCCGTTGACGTTCAGCGTGTACTGGAACGCCTGTCCCGGCGGCGTCGGCGGTGCACCGACCTGGCCGGCGGAGACCTGCTGGCTCTGCTGCTGGATCGCCTGGATCACGTCCTGCGGCACCAGACCTCGCACCTGCAGCTTGTTGGGATCGAGCCAGATCCGCATCGAATATTGGCCGGCACCGAACACGGTGACGTTGCCGACGCCGGGCAGGCGCGAGAGCTCGTCGCGGATGTTGATGGTGGCGTAGTTGCTCAAGTAAAGGCTGTCGTATTTCGCATCCGGCGAGGTCAGCGTCACGAACAACAGGATCGAGGTCGACCGCTTCTGCACGGTGACGCCCTGGTTCTGCACGGCTTGCGGCAATTGCGACAATGCACTGGAGACGCGGTTCTGCACCAGCACCTGCGCGAAGTTGAGGTCGGTGCCGATCTTGAAGGTCACGGTCAGCGTATAGGTGCCGTCGGAGCCGCTGTAGGACTGCATGTACAGCATGTCCTCGACGCCGTTGACCTGCTGCTCGATCGGCAGCGCCACGGTGTCGATCACGGTCTTGGCGCTGGCGCCGGGATAGCGCGTTGTGACCTGCACGGTCGGCGGCACCACGTCGGGGTATTGGGCGACGGCGAGGTTGAACAGCGCGACGCCGCCGATCAGGATCATCAGGAGCGCGATGACGTTGGAGAGGACCGGCCGCTCGATGAAGAACTTTGAGATCATGGCTGGCAGCCCCTACTTGCTCGAGGCCTGCGTCTGCTCGATCTTCGTCACCTGCGGGTCGATCTTCTGGCCCGGGATGACGCGCAAGAGACCCGCGGTCACGACGCGGTCCTCCGGCTTCAGGCCGCTCTCGATCACGCGCAGCCCGTTGTCGACCGGGCCGATCTGCACCTTGCGCTGCTCGACGACATTGTCGCTGTTGACCACCAGCAGATAACGGCCGCCCTGGTCGCTGCCGAGCGCGGTGTCGGGAACGAGCAGGGCGCTCTTCTCCTGGTCGAAGGGCACGCGGACGCGGACGAAATAGCCGGGCAGCAGGACCCGCTTGTCGTTGGGAACGAGGCCGCGCACCGCGAGCGTGCCGGTCGACTGATTGAGGGTCGGCGAGACGTAGTCGAGCTTGCCCTCGTGCGGATAGCCGGTCTCGGTCTGCAGCCCCACTTGAATCGGGAATTGCTTCATGTCCGTGGGCGTCAGTCCGCGGCGGGTCGCCTCGGCGCGGATCCGCAGCACGTCCTGCTCGTTGACGGTGAAGTTCACATAGATCGGGTCCATCGCGACGATGGTTGCGAGCTGGGTCGGCGAGGAGACGCCAACGAGCTCGCCGATCGAGACCATGTGCGCGCTGACGATGCCGTCGAACGGCGCTGTGACCTTGGTGTAGCCGTAATTGACCTCGGCGAGCTTGGTGTTGGCCTGCGCCTGCAGCAGATTGGCCTGGGCGTTGTCGCGGTTCGAGGTCGAGGTATCGAGGGTCGACTGTGAGACCGCCTGGCGCTGCACCAGCTCGGCCTGCCGCTTGTAATCGGCTTCGGCCTGCCGCAGCGAGGCCTGCGCGCCGGCTTCGGCCGCCTGCGCCTGCTCGAGCTTGAGCCTGTAGGTCTCCGGCTCGATCGTGAACAGCTGGGTGCCCTGCTTGACGAAGCTGCCGTCCTGATAATCGATCGTTTGCAGAAAGCCCTGCACGCGCGCGACCAGATCGACGCTCTTGATCGGCGCGGTGTTGCCGGTGGCCTCGATGTAGCGCGTCACGGGGCGCTGCACCGGCGTCGCGACGTCCACCTTGGGCGGCGGCGGCGCCACGAACGTGTTCTTGTCCTCGCAGCCGGCGAGCATGATTACGGCGGTTGCCGCCGCCAAGGATCGTGCCAAGGATCGTGACAAGGCTTGCCCGGCATGTCTCCACACTTCATTGCATGGTGCGGGAGATGCGGGATTGGCGCGCGTCATTCGGTGGTCCCCGATTGCTGTCTGTCGGTGCGGCAGGCTACCAACAAATGCGCAGCCGTGAAACACCATAGCCATGGCAGTCGCGGGCCTTGCACTGCAAACGGCCGTGTGGCTTTTGACGAATTTGTCATGACAAGGCGCTTTTCACGGGCGCACGATGAGAGCTTTTTCCTGCGGCCATCCTTCGAGACGCCCGCTTGAGGCGGGCTCCTCAGGATGAGGACGGAGTGCGGGGCTGCAATTTCAAAGGGCACTGACGCTGATGAGCCTCATCCTGAGGAGGCGCGTAAGCGCCGTCTCGAAGGACGAGGCGTGCGCGCAGGCCGCCGCCACAAGCGATATGCGATGGCCCTGGTCCACGACCGCATGGTCGTCGGACTGCGTTGGGGACTACAAAGCTACATTCCGGTTGCAACCGGCCGGTGCGCATGCCACGCCGCGAGCACATTGGTCTCGTCTTCGGCGGTGAGACCGACGACCGGCCCGTTGTTGGCGTTGAGCCAATCAAGCGTATCGCGCGCGCTGTCTCCCGGCGGTCGCGAGGTCAGGCCGGCCGTGCGTGCGGGCGAGGTGTCGCGCGTTAGGAAGCCGGCGTAGTCCGGCAAGGGCAGCCACATCGGCAGGGACCGCGGGCCTGCCCAGCGCCTGACGTCATGCGCTTCCAGAAAGGCGCGATCGACCCAGGTGAAGCTGCAGGACGCGTTCAGCGCGGATGCGCATTCGCTCAGGAATTCGCCGCGCGTGCGGATCGGCCCGATCCCGTCATAGATGCCGGTGAGACCGGTCTCTGCCGCATGCACGATCCATTGCGCGAGATCGCGCACGTCGATGAACTGGACCGCATCCTCCGGCGATCCCGGCGCCAGCACCTCGCCGCCGCGCGCAAGCCGCGCCGGCCAGTAGGCGAACCGTCCGGTCGGGTCCTCGGGCCCTGCGATCAGTCCGGCGCGGCAGATGAAGGCATCATCACCGACCGCCTGTTCGCAGGCGACCTTGGCGGCGCCGTAGATCGCCTCGGTGCTGTGCTCGATCTCCGCCGCAACAGGCTCGCGCAGCGGCGCCGTGTCGGCGCGTTGCCCCGGGATGCGGTTGTCAGCATAGACGCTGATCGTCGAAACGAAGGTCCAATGCACGCCCGGCCGCTTCAGCGCGGCGACCGCGCGCCGGACCTGGCCGGGATGACGCGAGACATCGACCACGGCGTCGAATGTCTCGCCGGCGAGCGGCGCAAGTCCGTCGGCTACGTCGCGGTCGATCCGCACGAAGCGGGCGCCGGCGGCAATCGGCCCCGCAAGTCCGCGGGCAGCGCAGGTCACGTCATGACCGCCAGCGCGAGCATGGCTCGCAATCGCCCGGCCGAGAAACTGGCTGCCGCCGAGAACGAGAATGCGCATGAAACGGTCCGTATCGCCGATGAGATCGCGAGACTACAACCTGTACTGGCAGTTGCAACCCGCTTCCTCAGCGCGCCCTGATCTCCGCGTATTTCGCCATCGCGCGCTCGAACTTCCGGTTGAACAGCCACATTGCGGCGAGGATCTCGCGGTAGCTTGCCGAGGTTTTCGCCCGGTCAGCCCGTCCGAACGCAAAGATACTGTTGTTGCGGAGGTGCTTCATGATCGTGGGGCTGGACACCCGGTAGTTCAGGAGATCGCCCGATTTCAGCGCGGACCGCGTCGGGGTGGGAACGATCTGGATCAGCTCGAACAGCTTCATCTGGTCGATCGGGTCGGGCAGCGTCTTCACGATTCCCGGGATCTCACGAAACAGATCGGCGTGCGCGTTCATCAGGCCGTCGCGCACATTGGTCCAGTGGTTGAAGCGGTGGTCGGTGCCGCGGGCGCGGGCCTCTTCCTTGTCGTCGCGCGCGCTCAGGTGCGGATCGATCGCGGCGATGTCGCCCTTGATGGCCTCCCATTTCCGCCGGCCGTTGCGGTCTTCGGAGGGGCCGGTCTGGAAGCTGCCCATATAGGTGTTCGAGCGTGCATTGCGGACGTTCTGCTTGCCGTTGGTCTCCGCAAAGAACAGCCCGAGGCTGATCCGCCCGGCAGCTTCGGCATGTTCGCCGGCGAGCCCCTTGGCGCGCGCAATCGCAACGGCGAGATCGACGACGTCCCTGAACGGCGTCGGCGAGTTCTGCGCGCTGGCAGGCGGCGCCTCCATGAGGTCGAACAGCCTGCCGTATTCGTCGACGAGTGGCTCGATCTCGGCATCGAAATAGGCCGGAGGAATCTCGAACTTGTTGGGCCGGCCGATCTGCGACGGCATGGCGTCGGTGAGGTCCTTGTAAGCACTGATCACAGCGACGCGCGCGAGATAGAGCGCCTGTCCCGGCAGGTTCGGCAGCGGCTCCTTCGCCTCGATCTGGCGTCGCCGCTCGGCGAGGATGGATTTGAAGTCGCCGAGCGCGCGCTCGTAAGCCGCGAGCGCCTCCGACTGCTGTGGCGTCGGCGCCGCCTTCTGCGCTACGGCGGGCGCCGCGACGCAGAAGGCAACAGCCGCAAGGGCCGCGGCGGCAAGTCGTCTCGATCCCATGGCCGATCCTATGGCTGGTTCCCGTCGATTCGATGGCCAGCGAGATCGTAGACGTCGGAGGCGAGCCGCCGCAATTCTCCTGTCATGCCGCCCGGTAGTCCGGCGCCGTCGCCAGGAACTTGGCGTAAGCATCCGCATCCGGCGGCTGGAAGCGCCCCGCGAGTCCGCCGCGCTTCTGCTGCTTCGCGCCGATGTCGGCCATCAGCTCGTCGAAATGGCGGTAGTGGTAGGGCGCGACGCAGAGGCCGCCATAGACGCCCGCGGCCGGCCGCTCGATGCGCTTGAAGTGCAGCATCATCTCGATGTTGTCGCGCATCGCCTGCGCCGTCGGCTGGTTCGCGAGCTGGCCGTCGGCATAACGCACCAGCCAGTTGGCGGCGAGGTCGGCGCAAAGCACGGTGCAGAACGAGGAGTTGAAGCCGACGAAGCCGAGCTCGGGCAGATCAGGGTTGGCGATCAGGCGATAGAGCCGGTACTGCCCGTCGGCATCGACCAGCTTCGCTTGATAGGCCTCGGGCAGGAACGGCACGCCGAGCTTGTAGCCGATCGCGAGCACCGCGACGTCGGCGCCCACGCGCTCGCCGCCGCTCATCACGATGCTGTCGCCCTCATAATGGTCGAACGTGCCGAACACGGCCTTGATGCGGCCGTCGGCGACCATCGGATAGAAGCCCGGCGTTGCGATCGGCACCGAGCAATTGACGCCGTCCTCGATCCGCTCCTTCGGCACCATGTTGCAGCGGCCGAGCTTGAGCTGCGCCTTCAGCAGGCTTTCCAGCCCGCGCCAGTTCGCCCAGACCAGCGGCGCGGCGATGCGATGCGCGAGCCGCCCCATCGCACTGACGCCCCAGCCCGGAAACATCTCCTCCTGCGCGCGGATGTAGAGGATGCGCTTGAAGTTCACGAGCCCGCCGATGAAATAGGGAATGCGCCAGACCGGCTCGCGCATCACAATCGTGACCTCGCGCGCGCCCGAATTCACCGCGTTCACGGCGATGTCGGTCGCGGACTTCGAGCCGCCGAGCACGACGACGCGGCGTCCCTTCGCCAGCGTCGGATCGCCGTATTTCGACGAGTGCAGGATCTGGCCGCCCTGCGCCAGGAAACCGTCCTCGCCGGGGCAATGCAGCTCGCGCGGCTCGTTGAACTGCCCGGTGCAGACCGCGACGAAATCGAAATCTTCGCTCGTGGCCGTGCCGTTCTTGTCCTTGAAGGCCAGCGTCCATCCCGGTCTGCCGTCGGCACGGCGCGCCATGCCGGCGACCTCGGTGTTGAGCCGCAGCATGCGGTCGAGGCCGAAGCTCTTGGCGTAATCGGCGAGATAAGCGTGGACCTGCGGCCCGGTCGGCCATTCCGGATAGGCATCCGGCATGGCGCGGTCGGTGTAGCGGTAGAGCTCCTTCGGGCTCTGGGTCTGCACCTCAGGATAGGAGCGCGCCGGCTCCCAGACGCCGCCGAGATCTGAGCTGCGCTCGACGATGGTGACGCGGTGGCCTCGGGTGGAGAACGCTTTCGCGGCGGCAAGGCCGGAGACGCCGGCGCCGATCACGCAAACATGTTTTGGGCTGACCATGGGATTGCTCGATGTGTTTGGCGCGCACGCGGCCGCGTTCGGCCGCAAGGCGCGGCCGGCCGGGCTGCAAGCAGATGGAAGCGGAGGAAGCGGCGACGGCTAGTCGTTGGCCTCGGGCGGCAGGAAGTCGACCTCGTGCAGTGCCGAGATGCGCACGACCTCGGCCGGGTCGGTCAGATTGTGCAGCTGGTTGAACAGCGCCTCCAGCTTCTGCATCGGCGAGACCCAGAACAGCGCGCGGCACGGCTTGTCGGACTTGTTGAAATAGCCGTGCGGAATGCCGCGGGGCATGCGCACGAGGTCGCCGGCATGGGCCTTGACCCATTGACCGTCGAGCTTGAGATCGAGCGTGCCCTCCTGCACCAGGATGAACTCGTCCTGGGTCGGGTGGATGTGCACCGGCACGAACTGGCCGGGATCGCTGTTGGTTTCGAACGCGAAGGTGGAATCGGTGACGGCCTTGGGGAAATAGACCTGGCCGAGGATGTTCCAGCTCTTGCCGCCATAGCCCGTGCCGTTGGCGGTAATGCCTTTTTCGAGTGCAGTCATGGCTTGCTCCTCATGGATTCCGGCGGGGACGGAGCATCGGCCGGGGACAGGCCGCCTGTCTATCCGCTAAACGAATCCGGAGCGCCTATTGCCGTGCAGCACGATGATTTTGCGAGCTACGGCCCTTTTCGCGCCCGCGAAACTATTATAGGCTTAAAGTAATTCCGGGCGCGAAGCATGGTCGACGATGTCCGCAGCCGAGCTGGAAATGAGCGCAAGAGCCTCTGCAGCCGAACGGCTTGCGGCTTTCGCTCGCGTCACCACGGACGATGTCGACGAGGCGGCCGAGCAGATCGGGCGCATCTTCTGCCCGCATGATCTCGAGCCGACGCAGGCGCGCGCGGTGGGCTTCTCGGCCCGGCACAATTGCGCGGCCTTCGATGGCTTTTCCATTAATTACGTCGCCTATGGCGGATCGGTCAGCATCGATCCCGGCTGCCTCGAGCGCTTCTTCCTGGTGCAGGTCCCGCTCGCCGGCAGCGCCCGCATTCGCGCCGGTCATCGCGAGCTCGATGCGGCGCCGGGCCGGACGGCGTCGCTGCTGTCGCCGACGATTCCGACCCGGATGATGTGGAGCGATTGCGCACAGGCGATCCTGCTGCTCGACCGCCGCATGGTCGAGCAGCGCGCCGCGGCATTGTCGGGCAGGGCTGCCGGGGTGGTCGAGTTCGATCCGGTGATCGAGCTGGATGCGCCGTCCGGGCGGACCCTGCAGGCCACGCTCGCCGAGTTGATGACGCTGGCCGAGCGTCTCGGGCCCTCGGGCCGGCTCTCGCCGGTCGCCATGGCCGATTGGCGCGAAGCGCTGCTCGATCATCTCCTCAATGGGCAGCGGCATGACCTGTCGGATGCGATTGAAACGTTCTCAGGCCAGGCCGAGCGCCTGCCGCGCGCGCTCCGCGCCGCACGCGACCATCTGGCCGACAATGCCGGCGAGCCACTCGATCTCGCGCAGCTCGCCTGCGCGTCCGGCATCGGCATCCGCGCGCTGCAGCTCGGCTTCCGCCGTCATTTCGGCGTGTCGATCTCGCAGATGCTGCTCGACATGCGCCTCGCCGGCCTGCATGCGCGCCTCGCGCAGGCCGCCCCAGATGCCTCCATCACCGAGATCGCCTTCGATCTCGGCTTCACCCATCTCGGCCGCATGGCCGGCGCCTACCGCGAAAAGTTCGGCGAGACGCCGTCGGCCACGCTGCGGCGAAGGATGAGCTAGCGCGGACGCTTACCTCCGCGGTCGCCTCGTGCCACGATCTTCCGCGGCCTGCCTGCGCAGAAACGCCTCGACGTCGGCCTGCACCGAGTAGGGCGTCGGAATCGCATCGCCGGCGGAATCGACTGCGGTGTCGAGGCTGCGCCGCAGCAGGCGCGCCAGCTCCGCCTTGCGGTAGGGCTTGC